>CAZWUX010000066.1:3825-15369 GCA_964637665.1 uncultured Anaerolineae bacterium | reverse complement strand
TGCATTTCCACCCGGTCTTTGGCGCGATCGCCATCCCCGGTCTGGGGCTGGCCGCCCTTATGGCATTCCCTTATCTCGACAGCGATATGGACGTTGCCGGGGTATGGTTCCGGTCGGCGAAGGGGCGCTGGCTGGCTGGCCTGAGCGCCGTGCTGGGCGTCGCCCTGACGGCCCTTCTCGTGCTGCTCGACGAGGCTGTGCTCGATCTTCCTTCCCTGCTGCCCTTCCTGCCGACCTTCATCAGCAATGGTTGGGTGCCACTGGCCGGGCTGCTGCTGGGCGTCATCGGTTACGGCGAGGTGCTTGGGGCCGGGCTGAAGGCGACGAATTGTGAGCGGCGGCTGGGGGTCTTCGTGCTGCTCGCGGCCAGCTTTGTGACGCTAACCGTTATCGGCATCTTCTTCCGGGGCGCGGGCATGGCCCTCGTGCTCCCCTGGGGATCGTGACATGAGTGAACAATCCATATCGCGACGCAGCTTTCTGAAAGTAGCCTGGGGATCTGCCGGTGCGCTCGCGCTCGGCGAAGGGCTGTTCGTCGGCCTCAAATTCCTGTCGCCGCGCGTGGTGGCCGGTGAGTTTGGCGGCGTATTCAATGCCGGGCCGGTCGACAGCTTTCCGGCGGGCAGTGTGACGCCCTTCGAGGCGGGGCGCTTCTACGTGGTACGTTTGCACGACGGCGGATTTCTGGCGGTCTACCGGCGCTGCACCCATCTGGGCTGCGCCGTTCCCTACGACCCGGAGCAGGGACGGTTCGTCTGCCCGTGTCACGGCTCGGCTTTTGAGCTGGATGGTGAGGTGCTGAATCCGCCCGCGCCGCGCCCGCTGGACCTGTTCACACTGACTATCGACGATGACGGCTCCGTGCTGATCGACACCGGCGCACCCATCGAACGCGACCGGATCGACCCGGCGCATATCGTGTACGCTTAGGGGGAGTCCGATGACGAAACCACTGATCTGGGTCGGTTTCATCGCAACGCTGGTCATGGCCGGGGTGATGGCCGTTTACACCGTGCTCGAACCGGCGCGCCAGCAAAAAGCGCAGGTCGCGCTGATAGACGAATCGGTCACGGCGGCCACCGATCTCTACGCTGAAAACTGCGCCACCTGTCACGGGGCTGCCGGGGAGGGCATCGGGGCGATGCCGGGGCTGGACAACGACGGCTTGCGCAGTATGGACGCGGTGGCGTTGTTCAACGTGATTGCGCGCGGGCGCTACAATACTTCGATGCCCGCCTGGGCTATCGAGGAGGGCGGCGTGCTGACGACCGCACAGGTCGATCAGCTTGTCGTGCTGGTGCAGCAGGCCGACTGGGGCGCGGTCGAGCGGCGTGTGGCCGAACTCGGCCTGACCCCGCCGGCGGCTGCGGCGGTCGAGGTGCCTGAAGAACTGTTGATCGAGATCGCCAACCTGCCAGAAGGCGATGCGCTGACACAGGCCGTCACCCTCTACGCAGAGAACTGCGCGGCCTGTCATGGCGCTGACCTGGGTGGGACATCGCTGGCTCCATCTTTGACCACTCCCGATCTGTTGAGCCAATCCGACGAGTCTATCCGGCGCACCATCACCGAGGGCGTCCCGACGACGCTGATGGCGGGCTGGTCAAGTGTGCTGACCGATGAAGAAGTGGACGGGCTGATCGGGCTGATGCGGCGCTGGGAGGAGGTCCAGCAGGCCGGGATCGAAATGCCGGTTGTCGAGGCTGCTCCCGTTGAGAGCACGCCGGAGATGATCGCGCAGGGGGAGCAGTTATACAGCGTGGCCTGCCAGGCGTGTCACGGCGCAGACGCCTACGGCACGCGGATGGCCCCTGCGCTCAACAGCCAGGCCTTCCTGTCTGAGACACCCGACGCGGCGATCAAGCAGATCGTCAGCGGTGGTGTGTCCGGCACCATGATGCCTGCCTGGGGTGGACGGCTGGACGACGCGGAGTTGAACGCTATTGTCGCGTATCTGCGCAGCTTCGAGCCGTCGGTCTCCATCATCGACGATCCGACGGTTAACCCCTGAAACGTTGAGGCAATAGCCGGGTTGAAGATGCCGTTGAATCTTGATCGGGCGCCGACCGGGTTGCGATGGCACCGGTGCGGACGCCCGATTGGGATCAGGGAGATTCCGGCTGCTCGTTCAATTGAATGACGTAAGCGATCGCATCCGCGATCTGCTGATCGGTGAGCATATTCGTATCACCGAAGGGCGGCATCATCAGCCGGGGGTTGGGGCCTTCGGGCACCGAACCATGTTCGACGAACAGATCGACGTTTTCGGCGAAGACCTGCCGATCAGAGTTCGCGATCGTCGGGTCGATGGGATTCAGCTCCGGGACGGCGCCATCGTCTGATCCGGGGTTGGGGATGCCCTGCACGCCCTCCGGCCCGTGACAGGCGGCGCAGTACAGTCCAAACAGCTCGCGCCCGTTATCTGCGCTGCCGTCCAGCGAGGCGGCGGCGCCGACATCGCCCGGCTCGGAGGGGCGGGCGGGTGGGGCGTTCGGCGGGGGCGGCGCTTCGGTTGGCTCCTCCTGTGGCGCTGTCCGCGGGACATCCGGCACATTCTGGAGCGTCTGAAGGTACGCGGCGACCGCATTGATATCGCTGCTTGCCAGCGGCCCCCCGTTCACATGCAGCCAGGCGGGCATCTCAGTGCCAGATATGCCGGTGGCAATCGTGTTTGCCACGTCCTGCTGGCCGGATGTCTGGATGTAATCATTGTTGCGGAGGGCAGGCGCATCCACCCCCTCGCCCTGCACGCCGTGACAGGGCGTACAGTGTCGCTCGTAGATCGCCGCGCCCAGCGCGCCCATCTGCTCCCCTTCGGCGGACACGCCGTCTGATGCGGGTATCGTGGAGCCGCCGCCCTGAATCTCCGGTACGAGGGTGACGGATTCGGCAGGTGCGAGCGTTGGAATGGTCGTCGGTGCCCCTTCTTCTTCTCCCCCGGTCGAGCACGCCGCCGCCAGGAGAAGCGCGGCCAGTAGGGCCGCAACCCATGCGAATCTCCTCATCTAAACCCTAACCTCCGTTTGCGTGCTGCATCTGCCTGACATAGTTGACGATGTCCCAGCTCTCTTCGACAGAAAGCCCTTCTGCCTGCGGCGGCATCAGGTCGCGGCCCTGAATGATGACGGTAAAAATGCCATCATCCGACAGGTTGTTGACTTCCTCGCCGGTCAGATCGGCGGGGTGTGGCGAGAAGAAGTTGCGGAGCGTGCCCTGGCCGTCGCCGTTCGCCCCATGACACATCTTGCAGTTGATATCGAAGAGGATCGCGCCGCGCTGAAGCGAGTCCGGGCTGGCTGCGACAGGCTCGCTAGCTGGCTGCCCATCGATCAACACCGGCCCCTGGATGGGGACCGCCGATTCGGGCGCTGCGTAACGCGGCCCCTCCAGATAGGCGATGGAGGCCTGATCCGCCATGTTGGTGGGGAAGGAGATGTCGATAACATTGTATGACACGAGTACGACCAGCAGTGACAGCAGCGCAGTGCCGCCCAACACGACGGCCCAGAACCGGATGCGTGCGCGATCCAGTGAGAGGTCGAGCGGCTCTCGGCGGAGGTGGTGTGCGCCGTGCTCTTCGAGTACGGTGGCGACCCTGCCAGCCAGGGCCTCGTCGACATCGACCGCAACGCCAATGTGCCCCTCCGTAATGCGGGGATCGTAAATGCGCGGCTTGATGGCCGGAAAACGATTCTCCGCGAGCAGCCCGATGAACGTCGCCCACATGGTGCCGAGCATCGTCGTCTCAAACAGGATGATGAGCATCGGTGGAATTGGCACGATCGGCTGGCCGCCCTGCACCAGCGGGTACAGTAGAAAGATGCCGACGGACAGGAACAGGCCCAGTGCGAGGCCGATCAGCGCGCCCAGCAGTGCGATCCGTCCGACCGGGCGCGCCTCACGCGGGCGACCGAGCATCTGCGCGCGGTAGGGGATGCTGGAGAGAACGGTGATACGCTCCTCAGCTACGCCTAATTTGCGTACGGCGTCGATGGCATCGGCAGTAGGCGTCGCCTCATGAAATAATCCGAGCACAGATTCGTTAGCCATGCCCGTCTCCTACCCTTCCGGTTCGGCGCGCGTCGGCACCAGCTCCCGGCCAATGCGCCGCAGGCCGCGCATCACCTGCCCCTCGTAGACCTCCCACACCGAGACGAGCGGGATGATCCGCGAGAACAGAACGTACAGGAAGCCGATGAGCGAGAATGCGCCGATAGTGATCAGGATCTCCGGTAGATGGGGTATGTAAAGGCCCCAGTCGAACGGCAGTTCGTTGCGCGCCAGCGAACCGGGGATGATGAGGTAGCGCTCGATGTACATCCCAATCTGGACGAATACGGAGATGAAAAACAGCGCTGGTAGCGATGTGCGGATCTTGCGCGACCAGAGCGTGATCCATGGCAGGACGATGTTGCTGAACAGCATCAGGAACCATAGTGGGGCCGCCCAGCCCTGCTGGAACATCTGCTGGATCATTTTCTCGACCGGCGCCTGCCCGTACCACGGAACAATGTAGTCGTTGAAGTAGAAGTATGCCCAGGTCAACGAGAGCAGCAGAAGGAACGTCGCCATACCGTTGAAGTGCTCGTCCCGCAGGAAGTAATGAAGGTGCAATGTCTGGCGGGCGATGATGAGCGCCATAATCACTGCGGCAACGCCCGAAAACAATGCGCCGACGACGAAGTAAGGCCCGAAGACCGTGCTGTGCCATCCGGGTTGGATAGCCATTGCGAAGTCCCATGAGACGATGGTATGCACCGAGAACATCACCGGGATGATGGCATAGCTGAACACCTTCAGCGCTGTCTCAAGGTTGGCCCACTCGCGCTGGGTTCCGCGCCATCCGAAGGCCAGCATCTCGTACAGGCGGTGCCGCCAGCCCTTCGTATGGTCGCGGGCCATGGCGAGATCGGGCATGAGGCCGATCCATGCGAACAGGATGCTGCATGAGAGATAGGTCAGGATGGCGGTGAGGTCCCATAGGAGCGCCGAGTGATAGCTGGGCCAGAGCTGGCGCTGGTTGGGATACGGCAGCAGCCAGTAGAACTTCCACGAGCGGCCCAGGTGGACCAGCGGGAACAGCGCGGCGGTCATCAGTGCGAATACCGTCAACGTCTCCGCGACGCGGCTGACCGGGCGGCGCCACTCGACATTGAGAACGCGCAGCGCTGCCGAAATGAACGTCCCAGCGTGGCCGATGCCGATGAAATACACAAAGTTGACGATGTACAGCGCCCACATGACGGGCCGGTTCAGGCCTGTGATGCCGATGCCCCGGATCATCTGGATCAGCCACACAGCGCCCGCCGTCATTACCAACCCGCCGAGGATGACCGCTGCCAGCCAGAAGCGGAAGCCACTCCGGTACATCGGGTTGAGGACATCCTGATCGATCTCCCACGGGTAGCGGGGGTCCAGCAGCAGGGAGCGGCGGCGCATGTGCTCGACCTGGTGCGCGATATCTGCGTCCGTTGTAGGGGGATGCCTCCAGGGCGGGCGGTCGTGCTTGCTTTCAGATTCAGACACGGGACTCACCCCCCTTCAGATAGTAAATTGAGGGCTGTGTGCCGAGATGATCGAGCAGCTGGAATTTGCGCTCGTTACGGTCGAGCAGCAGGGATACTTCGCTGGCCGGGTCCAGCAAATCGCCGAAGACGAGCGCGCCGGGCGGGCAGGTCTGCACGCAGGCCGGTTTGACCTCGCCATCGCCCAGCGGGCGGTCTTCGAGCTGTGCCTGCTCCTCAGCTCGCCGAATCCGCTGCACACAGAACGTACACTTCTCCATCACACCGGCGCTGCGGACGGTCACGTCCGGGTTGAGCTGCTCGTTGAGCGGAGGGGGGAACTGAGGGTCGAAGAAGTTGAAGAAGCGCACTTTGTAGGGGTCGTTGTTCTGGCAGTAGCGGGTGCCCACGCAGCGGTTATAGACCTGAAGATTCAGGTTCTCCCGCTGGCTGTGCATCGTCGCATAGACCGGGCAGACTGGCTCGCAGGGGGCGCGGGAGCACTGCTGGCAGAGCAGGGGGATAAACCGCGCGGTGAGGTTGGGGTACTCGCCCTCCCAGTAGCGCTCGATGCGGATCCAGTGCATGGCACGCCCCAGGGCGACCTGCTCCTCATCGACGATGGGTACGTTGTTCTCGGCATGGCACGCGACGACGCACGCCCCGCAGCCGGTGCATTTGTCCAGATCGACGACCATGGCCCATTTCCGCTCAGGAAGCGCCATCACTCACTCCTCTTGACCTCCGCAGCAAGCGCCACATAGCATCGTTAGCCCGGATCATTCGCATTGATGAAACCCTCTCGGACGCCAACCGTGCTCTCGAGCACGGCAAGGCGCATCCGCCCCCCGGTGGGTGTGATCTTGACCCGCACAAGCGTCCACTCCGTCTCACCCTCGCCAGCCTGTCGAACGCCGAGCAGCCGGACGGGGTTCACACCGCGTTTCTGCGCGTAGCGCCCATAGGCCTGATGCCCCTGGCCGGACGGCATGGCGGCGACATCCGGGCGAACAGCCGGGGATACGTAGACTGGCGCTTCTACTGTTCCGTGCGGCGACTCGATCTGCACGATGTCGCCGTCGGTCACGCCGATCTGCGCTGCGGCGTCCGGGTTGATCTCGACCCAGCTCTGCCAGGCGATGGTCGTCATCGTGTCGGGCGAACCCTGCAACCAGGGGAGATTGGCACCGCTGCCGCCGCCGAGCAGGTTCGAGAGGTAGACGTGCAGCGTGAGCGGATAATCGGACTCGCTGCCTTCGGCGGGCACGCTCGACGCGGCGGGAAGCTGGGTAGCTGCGGGTTGAAGCGTCGGGACGGTTGGACGCCCGGCGGGCCACCACCCGCCATGCTGCCGGAAGCGCGCCCACAACACCTCGTCGCCGGTCCCTCCCGGCGCACCCGGCCCCAGGCTCGTGATGCGCTCCTTAACGAAAGCGGCTTCGTCCGCCCAGGGCAGGGAGTCCTTCGCGCCGGGGATGCCGCTCGCCGCAGTCAGCAGGATATCAGCGGTGGCCTGCGTATCGAACACGGGCGTTACGACGGGCTGCCGGCTGCTCACCATCGGCAGGCCAAAATTCGGTGAGACGACTGTGTAGCCCCAGCCTTCCAGGTACGTGTGATCGGGCAGGAACAGGTCGGCCTGGAGCGAGGTATCATCGATCATCGGGCTGAATGAGACGATGAAGGGCACGCTGGCGAGCGCATCCCCAACATTGAAGGAATCCGGCAGTTCGTACAGCGGATCGGCCCCATGTGTAAGTAGCACCTGTACCTCGCCGCTGCGCATCCTGCCCAGCGCCTCCTGCACGTCGGCCAGGGAGGAGGATCGCACCGGCGAAAAAGCGGAGCCGGGCACGTCCGCCGATAGAGACAGCCCGCTGCCCTCCACCGGCAGTCCGGCAATCGTGTTGAGCATCTGCACGCTGTTCGTCGCTTCCACCGTCCAACCGGGTCCGCTGCCGGGAATCGCCACTGGGCGATCCGTCGTCGCGAACAATTCCGCGAGTGCCTTCAAATCCCTGAGCGGCAGATCACTCTCCTCTGCTGCGTGGGCCGGGTCGACCTCGCCCGCGATCACCCGAGCCCGCTCCGCCCGGTCGCCGAGGGCCGCAGGCTGCTGTCCGATGAGATACGCGATGGCCTGCGCCACCTGGGCCTCAGCGCCGGGGCGCAGTGGCAGCCAGCGGTCGGCCTTCGCCCCGGTGATCGTCATGCGCGGCTCAAGCTGCACGAGGTATCCACGCTTCCCCAGACCCTGATCCCTGAATTCGCCGAAATTCAGGCCATAGCGGACGGGCGACAGCCACGAGCCGAGGAAATTCGCTCCGAACGACAGGATCACGTCGGCGCTGCCGTAGTCGTAGCCGGGCAGCGCGGCCTGCCCAAAGAGCGTGTCACTGGCTGTGGATAACGTGTCCATGCCGTTCAGACTGCTGTACAGGTCGAACACAATCGGGGGCGGCGCACCCACCGCATCCGCGTACAGGGTAAACAGGTCCACCAGATGGCCCGACGTGCTTGAATCGACCCAGATGGCGATCTGTCCCCTGGCGGCGTTCAGCTTCTCATACAGTGTGTTGAGACCCTCGTTCCAGTCGATGGGCGTGAACTGCGGCAAGCCTCGTACGGCCTGCCGCACCGGCCCGCGCAGCCGATCGGGGTTATATAGAAGCTGCAAACCAGCCTGCCCGCGCGCGCAGAGCTTTCCCCGGTTGAGCGGGTGTTCTGGATTCCCTTCGATCTTGCGGGCGCGCCCGTTCATAACCCGCACGACGATGCCGCAGCCCGCCGGGCACTGGCCGCAGGTGCTCGCGTACCACGTCGCGACGCCGGTGAGCTGCTCCTCCGGCGGGCGTACGTATGGCTCTAGCGCAACCCAGCGTTTTGCCCGCTGGCAGCCCGTCAGAGCTGCCGCTATGGCGCCTGCGGTCCCGGCTTTCAGGAAATCGCGTCGTGTCAGCTCGTGACTCATGGCTCCTCCTACTGGTGACAGACGACGCAGTCTCGTAGTTGGTGCGCGTTAGGCTGGGCTTCGTGGCAGTCGAGACACCATCCCATGTTCATCTTGACAGCTTCCTGCGCTACCTCCATGTGGCCCACATCGCCATGACATGCCTCACAGTTGAGACCGCCGACTGTGACGTGCATCCGGTGGCTGAAGTAGGTGAAGCGCGGCAGATCGTACACACGCTCCCACAGCACCGGCTGCTGGCGCTCCCAGTAACCTGCCAGCTCCTTGATCTCCGGGGACTCTGTGGCGATCACCTTGTGGCAGCCCATACAACGCTGCACGCTCGGCATCCCAGCGGCCTGCGAGTGGAGCGCGTCCGGGTGGCAGTACAAACACTGCACACCCTGTTGAACCATCGCCTCGTGATCGAATTTGATGGGTTGTTCTGCGGTGGCTTTGGGCTTTGGCCCCAGAAAGAGCAGCGCGAGGATGACTACGGCTGCGAACCCTATCAGACTCATCCCCGTCCGTCGTAGGCGCATGCCGACTTCTCCTCACTTCCCTGACTGGTACCTGCTGGCGCGCATGGAGAATGACGCGACCACATACGCGTCGGCGCTGCGCTCGTGTCATACTGTCAGTGTATCAACCGGGGTGTGCGGAGTACATCAGGCGAGGCCTGATTTATCTCTCAGGCGGAAGGATATGATGCGCCAGAGGTCATTGCGCGCCAGCCGCCGGATGGGGGGCTGAGAAGGGGACATACTGCTGGCTGCCTGTGCGATCGGCCAGGCTGTTCGATGGGCGGGCAGCCATTGGGCCAACGTTAACGTCCAGAAGCGGTCGGATGATTTCTCAGGGGAAGAAGCTGGCTCTCCACTGGCTCAAGCGGCAGCAGGTGCAAGCAGCCGTTCGGCAGTTGACTACTGCGAGGGGCAGAGCGTATATGAGGCGGCAGCTCGAAAGCACTGAAGATCTATTTCCAGTGAGCGCCGTGTGCTAAGCTTTCCCTTCGCTGGGGTAGGGCTGTGATCGCCTGCATCTTCAGTCAAAGATGCGCTGGTTAGCCCTCTTGGTCTGCTACCCGGATCCCTGCTCTTCTCGATGATAGCGTTCGTCGAGGGCCTTCATTTTCTCAACCTTCCGAGTCGAGCGACCACCTTGAAACTCGGAGGCCAACCAGTGGTCAATCAATGTGCGTGCGAGCGTCGGAGCGATGATCTGCGCGCCCATTGTGATGATCTGGGCATCGTTGCTCTTGCGCACCCGTTCGGCGGAGTACGGATCGTGGCAGGTGGCGGCGCGCACGCCCGGCACCTTGTTCGCGGTGATCGCCATGCCCAGCCCCGTGCCGCAGATCAGGATGCCCCGGTCCGTCTCCCCGGCGGCGATGCGCTCGGCCAGCCGGGTGGCGACATCCGGGTAATCGTCCGATTCGTCAAGCCCCACGTCGACGACCTCGTGACCCTGCTCCTCCAGATAGCTTTGCAGGTCTTTCAGCAGCCCGATGCCGTTTACATCCGCGCCGATCAATATCTTCATCGTTTCCTCCCTGTAAATCGCGCGCTCACGTCAGTATCTTGCAGTGTATTTTGCGGGTTTTTGGGCCATCCATCTCAAGCAGCATGACGTTCTGGTAAGTGCCCAGATCGAGCTTCCCCTCTGTGATTGAAAGCAGGACGCTGGCCCCGCCAAAAGCGCTGAGGACGTGGGCTTCTGTGTTCGGGTTATTTTTACGGATGTGTTTGAACGGCTTTAGATCAGCGAGCCAGTTCTCTGCAACCCTGACGAAGTCCTCACGAAGCTCGGCGTCGTCCTCGCTCAGGATTAGAGAGGCTGTGGTGTGCGGAATAAAGAACAGCGCAATCCCGTCCTCTGTTCCGGCCACCAGCCCGGCTAGCTGCTCCGTGACGTTGGCGACGCTCGTCTTGCCTTCCGTGTCGACCTCAAGCGTTTTAAGCACGTTCCTTCACCTCATCAGCTCATAGGGGGCTTCGAGTAATTCGGTTACACGCTCAAGGAAGCGCGCGCCCTGGACGCCGTCCAGAACCCGGTGATCGACGGAGAGCGTCAGGGTACACACGGGCCTGACGGTGGGTTGGCCGTCCACCGGGATGACGCGGTCGGCAACCCTGCCGACGGCGAGGATCATCGGGTCGGGCGGATCGATGATGGCGACAAATGCGTCGATCCGGTGCATCCCAAGATTTGACACCGTTATGCTCTTGGGTCCGAGGTCCTGATTTTTGAGGCGGCCATCGCGCGCGCGCCGGACCAGTTCGCCGAGCCTTGCCGAGGTCTGTTCGAGGCTCAGCGTGTCAACCTGCTTCAGCACGGGGACGATCAGCCCCTCGTCCAGCCCGACCGCCACGCCGATATCGACGCTCTGGCGGTGGATGATGCCCTCACCGCCGAAGTTAATGTTGAGGGCGGGCATCGCGGCCAGCGCGACTCCGCAGGCCCGGACGATGATGTCGGTGTACGTGGGGGGGCGCTCCCAGCCGAGCGTCTCGCGGCAGTAGGCGCGGAGCTGCCCGGCCCCGGTCATGTCGACATCGGCCATCAAATAGAAATGCGGCACCTGCTGTTTGCTGGCCTGCATCCGGCGGGCGATGACCTGCCGCTGGCGTGAAAACGGCACGACCTGCCCGGATGCGACGGTCGGACCGGCGGGGGTGGGATGCGGCGGCCCGGCGGACTGCTCGACATCGCGCAGGACGATCATCCCCTCGACTCCGGTGCCCGTGATTCCTGCCAGATCGACATTCTGCTCGTGGGCGATGCGGCGAGCCAGCGGCGAGGCGACGATCCAGCCGTTGCCGGAGGGCGGCTGGTCGTGAGCGCGCACGTCGGTCGCCATGATGCGCCCGCCCGGCCCGGTCCCCTCGACCTTTTGCAGATCGACGCCGAGCGAATCGGCAACACGCCGGGCCACCGGCGAGGCGGCGGGGGCAGCGGTCTGCTCCGTCGCCTGAGCGGTGGGCTTCTGCGCGGCGGGTTTCTGTGCCGGAGAGCCTGTGATCCCCCTCACCTCGCCCTCTGGCACGATGATCCCGACCACGTCCTGCGGCATCACCGCGCTGCCTGCCG
>CAZWUX010000066.1:0-3725 GCA_964637665.1 uncultured Anaerolineae bacterium | reverse complement strand
CCCTCTGGCACGATGATCCCGACCACGTCCTGCGGCATCACCGCGCTGCCTGCCGGGCGGAGAATCTCGGTGAGCGTTCCGGCGACGAATGCCTCCACTTCCACGATGGCCTTGTCCGAGTCGACCTCGAACAGGACATCTCCCACCTCGACCGTGTCGCCTTCCTCTTTCAGCCAGTCGACAATTTGCAGCTCAGAGATGGCCTCGCCGATCTGGGGTACGACAACTTCAACGGGCATAATCGCTTCCTTGCTACAGCAGCTCCACAATCGCCTGGCGAATCTGTTCTTCGCCGGGAATGACGTATGATTCGAGAACCGGCGAGAATGGGATCGGCACGTCGGGCGTGGCGACCCGCCGGATGGGGGCGTCGATATAACCGATGGCCCGCGCGGCAACGTCGGCGGCGACCTGAGCGCCCCACCCGCCGCGCTGGTTGTTCTCCTCGACGATGACCAGCCGGTGCGTCTTTTTGACCGATTCGACGATCAGGTCGATGTCGAGCGGCACGAGGGTGCGCGGGTCGATCACCTCGACGCTTACGCCCTCCGCCGCCAGGCTGGTGGCTGCGTTCAGCGCGTGGTGGAGCATCAACGAGGTGGCAACGACGGTGATGTCCTCTCCGGCGCGCTTGATATCGCCCACACCCAGCGGGATGGTGTACTCCTCCTCCGGCACGTGATTTTTGCTGATCTCGCTGTCGATCAGCTTGCGCCCCTTGCTGCCATACAGATGTTTATGCACGCAGAAGAGCACGATGTTGTCGTCGGCGACGGAGGCTTTGAACAGCCCTTTGGCGTCGTAAGGGGTCGCGGGGGCGACGATCTTGATCCCCGGAATATGGAAGAAAAATCCTGTTAGTTCGTTTGCGTGCTGCGCCCCGCGCCCAGAAGCGCCCGTCGGGAGCTGGATCACCAGCGGGATTTTGACCTGCCCCCCGGACATGTACCGGAGCTTGCTGCCCTGCTGGACGATCTGATCGAAGGCGGTGAACAGGAAATCCCCGTACTGGAAATCGACGATGGGGCGCATCCCCTGGATGGCCGCGCCGATGGACAGGCCGATAAAACCGGCCTCGGAGATGGGGGTGTTGATCACCCGCTCCGGGCCGAACTCGTCCACCAGGCCGAGCGTGAACAGGAACGAGCCGCCGATCTGGATGTCCTCGCCGATGACGAACACGTCCTCGTCTTTGTTCATCTCCTCGCGAACGGCTTCTCTTAGAGCCTGGACGATGGTGAGGTTGCGGTCGGCGCTGACTTCCAGCGTGGCGCCCGGTGTCAGGCTAGGCATACACGTCCTCCAGTGCGATGGATGGGTCCGGGTCGTCGCTTTCTATGGCGAACTGGGTGGCTTCCTCCAGCTCGGCTTCCACATCGGCCTCCAGCCCGGCGATGCGCGCCTCGTCGAAGCGCGCGTCGGCGAGCAGCCGCTCGCGGAAGTCGGGGATGGGGTCCCGTGAGAGCCAGGCTTCCACCTCCTCGTCGGGGCGGTAGGTCGCGGGGTCGTCGCGTTTGTGGCCGCCGCGCCGGTATGTCAGGCTTTCGATTAGGATGGGGCCTGCGCCGCCGCGAGTCTGCTCGGCGGCCTCGCAAATGGTGTCATAAACCACGATCGGATCGTTGCCGTAGATGGTTTTGCCGGGCATTCCGTAGGCGGCTGCGCGGTCGGCGAGCACGTCGATGGCCGTCACGTCGCTGATGTGCGTCGAGACACCCCAGAGATTGTTCTCACACAGGAAGATGACCGGGAGCTCCCAGACTGCCGCGAGGTTCATCGCCTCGTGCCAGTCGCCCTTGTTGACGGTCCCATCGCCGAAGAAATTCAGGACGATCTGGCCCGTCTCGTGACGCTTGAAGGCGAACGCCATCCCGGCGGCGATGGGCGAGGACGCGCCGACGATGGCGATGGCGGGCAGCGCGCCTTTGGAGAAGTCGCCGACGTGCAGCGAGCCGCCCTTCCCCCGGCAGCAGCCGGTGACTTTCCCGAAAAGCTCGGCCATCAGCGATTTCGCGGTGACGCCTTTGGCGAGCGCCTGCCCATGCCCGCGATGGGTCAGGGTGATGAAGTCGTCGTCGCGCAGGGCCAGACAGGCCCCGACGGTCGTTGCCTCCTGCCCCAGCGAGAGGTGGATGGTCCCCGGCATGATCCCGCGCAGGAAGAGTTCGTTGACCTTCTCCTCGAAGCGGCGGATCAACACCATCTGCCGGTACATCTTTGACAGGAGGTCGGCGTCGTAGTTCGAGAGCGTCTTCGGCTCAGGTCGTTGGGGTTTCTTAATTCTCAAGATTCACTCCTCTTCTCACGTTACGTCCATGATGCCGCCGGGCGGCGTTCCCTCGGCCAGATGAGCCAGTGTGTGGCTGTGTGGAGCCAGATCGCGCACGACCGAGCGATATACAGTGAAGTAAGTGTCATAAAGCTCGTGGAGAGCAGGATTCGGGATCACCTTCATCTGGGTCGCAGCGCAGGCCCGCGCGGCGGCTGCCCAGCCGTCGAAGGCACCGACTGCCACCGCTGCCAGCAGCGCTGCGCCGAACGACGCGCCCTCGACGCCCGGTTTCACCAGCGTCCGACCGAGCACATCGGCGATGATCTGCCGCCACAGCGCGCTCTTCACGCCGCCGCCCATCGCGTACAGCGAATGGATCGGCTCGCCGAGATTCCTGACCGTCTCGAAGCAGTCCCGGATCGAGTAGGCGACCCCCTCCATCATTGCGCGGGCGAAGTGCGGCTTTCGATGGCGCGCGCTGACGCCGATAAAATCGCCGCGCAGGGATGGATCCCAGTGCGGCGAGCGCTCGCCCATCAGGTAGGGGTGGAACACCATCCCTTCGGCTCCGGGGGGCGCTTCAGCCGCCAGCGCGCCGATCAACTGATAGGCGTCTTCGCCACCCGCCCCGGCCCGTTCGACTTCCGGCCCACAGAAGGCATCTCGGAACCAGCGCATGGTCGCAGTGCCGGAATTAGTCGCGGTGATGGTGAACCACCGGTCGCTCATGACGTGCTGGTAAGTGATCGAGTGGAGGGTAGGCCGGGGGGCCCGCGTCACGAGGTTGACGTTAGCCGCCGTCCCCAGTTTGACGATGCCATCCCCCGGTTCGATGGCTCCGATCCCGAACGCCTCGACGACGGAGTCGCCGCTGCCGACCGCCACCGGCGTGCCTGCTTTCAGGCCTGTGTCATTTGCGGCGGAAGTCTGGACCGTGCCGCCCAGCTCGCCAGCCTGGGCGACTGCGGGCAGCAGGGCCGGGTCGAGGCCGATCAGGGCACAGAGTTCCTCGGACCACCGCCTGGCTTCTACGTCGTAGAGCTGTGTGCCGATGGCGTCATAGATGTCTGTCAGGCTGATTCCGGTCAGCCGGTACCGAACGTAGTCCTTCGTCACCAGAACGCGGCGCAGCCTGCGCCAGACCTCAGGCTCGTTTTCCTTCAACCACAAAAGCTGGGTGAGTGACCAGGATGGGTTTACGCGGCTGAATGTCGTGTCGAATATGGTTTTGCCGTGCGTCCGTTCCAGACGTTGGGATTGGGCCGTGCTGCGCAAATCGGACCAGTGAATGGTGGGGTATACGACCTCATCCCCGTCGCCGAGCAGTGCGATGTTATGAGCCGGGCCGGTGATCGACAGCGCGGCGATCTGGCCGGGCTGGATCGTCTCCAGGCAGAGCCGGATCGCGCCACACGCGGCTCGATACCAGTCTTCGGGGGCCTGCTCCGCCCAG
>CAZWUX010000065.1:0-15391 GCA_964637665.1 uncultured Anaerolineae bacterium | reverse complement strand
CTGACGCTGAGCCAGTTACACAGCTCGCTCTCGCTGGGCAGTTTCTGGCCTGCTTGCCATTCCCCCGATTGAATTTTGTGTTTCAAGTACTGGTAAAGCTGGTAATAGTAAGGGATAGCGCTGTTAAGATCGATGATGTCCTCGCCAAGCACGATGCCCTTAGAGTCGGGATTCTCACGGACAAAATTCGTCATCTCGAACCCTGCTATTACTCCAAACGTCCGTCAAGGCGTTTCATTTGCTTTGAGGCGACGTATCCGAACGAAAAATTGTGATGATCCACGCCTGCTCGACGCTAATCGGATGAAGTGATTACAACGTAAGGCGATTCCGGTAGCTGACAGGCAGATTCTTTTCCGAGGCAGCCAGCGGGGAGCTGGCTAACTTGTAATCATATGTTCATATGTTTACATGATAATAGCATTCTACCGGGTTTGTTTCCCCGTGTCAATGTGGTTTTTCGTTTTTGTTTAAACGCACAAGACGTACGAGGCGGCAGCTTCAAGAATCGAAAGGGGGAAGGTCGGAGGCGCTGCAAATTTCCGGTGGCGATGGAAAGAGCGAACGTGCGGCGGGCCGGATCGCTCTGTGGTGATCCGGCGGCGAATCGGGCCTTACCCGCTGATTTCTCTCACGGTCGCGGTCTGTCCGATCCGAAAGGTGTACAATCAACAGGTATCAAGGCGATGAACGAGGCTGGTTACGGGTGATGTGGATGAACGTCGGACGGATGATAGTGATCCTGCGGCGTGGATTGGCGGCAGCCGTCACGGTGTTGGCCGTGGGGGGGTGTGTGCCCGGTGCGGCTGCCAGTGGGGCAGCCGATCCGGCTCCGGTGGCCCCCACTCCCACGCCCTCGCCAGTGCCAGCGACGCCCGTCCCGGTGCCCACAGCGTCCGAGATTCCGGCCAGCCCATCGCCCACGCCGAGCGCGCCAGGGGCCGACCTGCCGCTGGCGGCGGTCAGCTACCGGCTGCCGCTCACTATCCGGCACGTCACGCCGTCCGCCGTGACGTTGTATTTCGAGCTAGACGCCCCGTCGCCAGGCAGCGTGTTTCTTAGCTCCGTCGAGGCGGGCGGCCCGGTTATCGAGCGTCCGCTGGCCTCTGATCAAGCCCGTCACCGGCTGACGTTCGACGGGCTGACGCCGGGCACGCGCTATGAGGCGGTCGTGGCGCTGGGCGATGCCGCAGGTGGTTATCAGCAGCCGGGGTTCCTTGAGCGCGCATGGGGGGCGGTCAGCTTCCAGACGCCATCTGAGGGTGGGGGGCTGCGCTTCGGCGTGATCGGCGACGCGAGCTTTGGCGACCCGGCGACCATCACCCTGATCGATGAGATGGCCGGGGCCGATCTGGACTTCGTGCTGCACACCGGCGACGTGGTGGACGAGACCGCACAGGGCGTCGATCCCTTCGACTCCTACGCGCACAAGTTCTACGTGCCCTTCGAGCCGCTGCTGAAACAGATGCCGGTTTACACTGCCATCGGCAATCACGACTACGACGCCGATATCCGCTGGCAGGACGCCCCGTTCTACTATCACGCTTTCCCGGCCTTCCCCGACCCACACTTCCCCGGACAGGAGGGCCACGCCCGGAACCAGTACTATGCCTTCGCCCGCGCAGGCATCCAGCTCGTCGTGCTCGACTCGCAGGTCTTTTTCGGCGCGCCGGGCTACACTGAGCAAGACGCCTGGCTGCGCGAGCGGCTGGCCGACCCGGCCTACGAGGCCACCATCCCGATCTTTCATGTCTCGCCCTTCAGCAGCAGCTCGGTCCACCCGACGAACAGCCTCCCGGTGCGCGAGGTGTGGGCCCCGCTGTTCGAGGCGTCGCGTGTCCCGGTCGTATTCTCCGGCCACTTCCACCAGTACGAGCGGCTGTCGCGTGGCGGTGTTACGTACATCGTCACCGGCGGCGGGTCGTCGATCCTGTATGCGCCGGGTGAGGTGCTGCCGGAGAGCGAGGTGGTTTTGCGGCGGACACACTACGTGCTGGTCGAGGTCGACGCGGATCGGGTGACGCTGTCCGCGATTGCGCTGGGAGGGGATGTGCTGGACAGGGTAGAATATCCTCGCCAGTAAGTAACTTCGTGAAACACCGGTAGGGAGCGCTATGGCCGACTCAGAGAGCAGAGAGATGTACCTCAAGACGATCTATGAGCTGGAGGACGCCGGCGAGCCGGTGGCCGTGTCTCAGGTTGCGGCGCGGCTGGGTGTGTCTGCCGTGTCGGCGAACGAGATGGTCAAGAGGCTGGCGGACGACGATCTGGTGGTGCACACGCCCTACAAAGGCGTCGAACTCACCGGGCAGGGGCGTTTGCGAGCGCTCAGCGTCGTGCGGCGGCAGCGGTTGTGGGGGCGCTTTCTGTCCGACCAGTTGGGGATTCAGTGGGAGAACATCTACGATTTCGCCTGCCGCCTCGAACATGCCACCGACGATGCCGTCACCGAGGCGCTGGCGACATTTCTCGATTATCCGGCGACGTGCCCGCACGGCAACCCGATCCCCGGCCCGGATGGATCGATCGCTGAGGCTGCGGCTCTATCGCTCAACGAGATGGGCATCGGGCAGGAGGGTGTGATCGCCCGCGTCGACCGGCCTGAGACGACGCTCTGCCTGTATCTGGCCGAGCACGGCGTGCTGCCGGGCGTCGCCGTCTCTGTAAAGGATGAGGCTCCTTATAACGGACCGCTGATCGTGAGCATCGACGGTAAGGAGATCGCGATTGGTCGTGAGATCGCCGCGCGCGTTTTCGTCACGCCTGCGTCATCGTCTCACGAACGTGGTCAGTAAGATTTCGCGTCCACGGCGTCAGTTGGCACGAGCTGCCCTTGCTGGTAGATCGACAGGGAAACACCATAGAAGTCCGCCATTGCCTGCGAATTCTCGACATCGATGTGACCGCTGAGCGCCCAGTTGATGTCACCCTCGAGGTTGAAGCGGCCATCATATACCCTGCCATCGGACATGATCGACCCTGTAAGCAACCAGGCCACGCGTAGCTGCTCGGCGGATACGAGCGCATCCTTGAGATTGACCATGAACAGGAATACGTCCGCCAGCAAAGCATTCGTCAGGTTCGCGCCCGTCAGGTTCGCGCACGACAGATCCGCACCCCTGAGGTCGGCGCCAACCAGATCGGCCTGACTCAGATCGGCCCTGTAGAGCCGCGCATCCCGGAGATCCGCCTGCCGGAGGGAGGCGCATTCCAGGTTTGCGCAGCACAGATTCGCGCCCCGCAGATTAGCCCCGAACAGGTTGACACCCTGTGCCCACGCCTCGAAGAGGTTGGCTCCCTGTAAGTTGGCGTCAAACAGGTTGGCCCCCAGCAAACTGCACCGGCACAGATCGGCGCCCGCTAGAAAGACTTCGGGGAGCACGTAATCAGACAGATTGCAGCCCCGGAAGGTCGAACGCCTGTCCCAGCTCAGCACGGCTTTCAGCAGTGGGTCGTCGTCGTGGGCGGGCGCCGTGCTGGCCCCGCAGGCGGGGCACACCGCTTCATCGATAAGCAGTCTTTCACCACATTGACTACAGCGCTCGGTCGTCACTTTTCTATCCCTCCTGCCAGCACAACGGATCTGGCCCGGTCGCCTCAGTGTCCCCTTGCAGTGGGGCGGAAGGCTGTATGGCACTCGCCGCAGATGATCTCCGCACAGTCCAGCGCCGATTCCTTGATGAGCACGTGATGTGGCGGGACGCAGTTACACGTTGCCATCACGCACGGCTCCTCCAGGGGGATCTGATCTAACAGATCGTCGACGTGCCGGGTGGCGAGGAACACCCCCACGTTGGGCCGGATGTTATCCTCAAGCGTTGACAGCACGTCACCCCACCGCTGTTCGGCCTCAGGGGCGAGCACCCACCGGCCTCGCCCCGTCGTGGCCTCCCTGATCCTGAGAAGGCCAAACGCCCTGGCTGGTGAGTTGTACCAGGGTGAGAAGCGGCTGACGCGGCTTATCACCTCGGTCAGCATGTTCACCACGACGGCTTCTGCCGACTGATGCGGCGAGGACAGATCCGCTCCGGCGAACAGCACTTCCAAATTCGGCAGGCCTGCCGTTACGTCGTACTCGCTGCGTATTATCCGCCACGTTTCTTCTAGCACGTGGTCAAGCACGTCGATAGGGACGACCATGTCTGCCCCCTTTCCGCGCACTTGTGTGACGGGTAAGCCCAGGTCGGGTTTTTGCGCAGATGATTCTCTAGACCGGTTTCTCTTCTATCCTCAAAGCACTACAGCGCCCCTTTACGCCGGAGCAGCGGACGCGGATCGACCAGATTCTTTTGCAGCGCCGCGGCCTTGTCGGGCAGGCCCAGCGCCAGCGCCATCAACTGCGTGAAGTACAGCACGGGCATGGGCTGATCGAGTTCCATCTGAAACTGGCGTGCATCAAGGTTGGTGTGGCAGAGCGGGCACGCGACGGCGATCACGTCCGCGCCGGCGTCGCGCGCGTGCTCGATCAACTTGCTGCTGAGGTCCAGCACGATATCCGGGCGCGTGAGCGAGTGCGCCGCGCCGCAGCAGCTTGTCTTGTAGGACCAGGGGACGACCTCCGCGCCGAGCGCGTCGATCAGCTCGTCCATGTCTGTCGGGTTGGCTGGATGTTCGGCGTCGGTAACTTCGGGCGGACGGGTGAGCAGGCAGCCATAGTAGCACACGACGCGCAGCCCGGTGAGGGGATGCGTGACCTTCTCCTCCAGAGCCTCTACGCCGACGTGTTCGTGGATGGCTTCGATCAGGGTGCTCACCCGCACGGTGTCCTGGTAGGCGTAGCCGATCTCGGCGTCCGCCTTCGCCCTGCGCTCCCTGTCGTGGCGGATCTCGTGCTGCGCGGCCTTGTGACGATTGAAGCACGCCGCGCAGGGCATCGTGACCTCGTCGAAGCCGCTCTGCTCGATGATAGCCAGGTTCTGAAGGGGGAGACGCAGCGCCGCGTCCGGGTCGGCCCGGTGAGCGGCGGAGCTGCCGCAGCACACCCAGCCCTTCGGCTCGATCAGGGTCAGGTCGATTGCCTCGCAGACCGCGTGAGTCGAGGTATTGAACTCGCGGGCGGTGGAATGCAGCGAGCAGCCGGGGTAGTAGGCGACGGCCTGCGTCGCGCCCGGAACGGGCTTCACCCGCCTGGGGGGGTGACCTATCTCCGGCAAGAAGGCCAGCTTGTTCCTGCGGATCATCTTGACGGCAAGGTCCATGTCGCCCGTTATGTCAAGCGTGCGCAGCTTCATCTCCGCCATCAGACCAACCTCATAGGCGCGGCCCCATAACCGCACCTCACGCATGAAGGCCGTATTGAAGTAGTCGACTTTGGGCACGGGCGGCTTGATGCCCCGTTCCAGCGCCTCGCGGGTGAGGAACTCCATGACGGCGTTGATGTCCAGCCCTTGGGGGCAGCGTGTCGTGCACGTCTGGCAGGCGGCGCACAGCCAAGGCGTCGTTGCGTGCAGGGCGATGTCTTCCTGCCCCAACTGGACGGCGCGCATGATCTGGTTGGGTTGCCAGTCGAAATACTCGCCCACCGGGCAGCCGCTCGTGCATTTCACGCACTGATAACACAGGTAGACGTTCTGTCCGGTGGCCTCCTGCACCCGCCGGGCAAGATCGGGCGTGATGCGGATCGCGTCGCCGCGCTCCCGCCGGTTAGGCGGCGGAGGCTGTCTCTGATCATCAACCATTGGCCGTCTCCTCTGCCCCCGCGGAGACCCGCATGTCGGGGCGGGGGAGCAGCCCGGCCCCGGCGACGATGGGCTCAACCGCCTCCTCCCATTCAATCGCCATGACGTGCACCCCGGCCACGCCCTTCACCCCACGAAGCTGCTCGATCAACTCGACGCAGATCTGGATGCCCGTATCCTTCCACGCCTGCGAGCGGGCCAGCTTATCCTCTTTCGTCATCTCGTCCTTCGACTTGCCCGCCCACGGAGCGCCCGCCTCGGTCATGCGGTCGATGATCGCATCAGGCACCAGGATGCCAGGGACGTTGTTCTTCATGTAGCGGGCCATGCCGGGGCTTTTCAGCGGACCGACCCCCACCAGGATATAGGTCTGCTCGTGGAGGTCCATCGAGCGCACCTTGCTCATGTAGGCCTCGAACGCGTCGACATCGTACACGAGCTGGGTCTGGATGAAATCCGCACCTGCCTTGACCTTCTTGCCGAGGCGGTAGGGCCGGAATTCGAGCGGGTCCGCAAAGGGGGCAGCAGCGGCCCCCACGAAGAAACGCGGCTCGATCCCCTTCATCGCATCGCCGCACTGGAAGATGCCCTCATCCCGCATAGCGACCACCGTGCTGAGAAGCTGGATCGAATCGATGTCGAACACGTTTTTCGCGGTAGGGTGGTTGCCGAAGGTCTGGTGATCGCCCGTCAGGCACAGCAGATTCCGCATACCCAGCGCGTAGGCGCCGAGCAGATCGCTTTGAATCGCGAGCCGGTTCCGGTCGCGGCACGTCATCTGGATGACGGGCTCCAGCCCTTCCTGCACGACGATGGTCCCCGCGCCGATGCTCGACATGCGGACGATAGCCGTCTGGTTATCGGTGATGTTGACGGCGTCGCAGTGGCCTTTGAGCAGTGCGGCCTTCTCACGGATGACGCTCCCATTGGCGCTCTGAGGCGGTCCGAGTTCCGCCGTCACGGCAAAGTGCCCGGCGCGGAGCACACGCTCCAGATTCGAGCCAGAGCGATAACCATTTCCCTGTGATGGTGAAGCCATGCGCTACTCCTCCTCTGCCGCCAGGCGCAGATCGTCACGCACGATCTTGCGCGGGCCGCCATCACGCGAGGTTCGCCAGTTCTTCGGCGGCTGGATCTCAAGCAGCGCGTCGAGCCGCCCCATCGCGCTCAGCCGGTCGTAAATAAGCTGCCAGGCGCACGGTACGTCGGGGTCGATCTCGCAGTGCCCGGCCTCCGAACCGCCGCACGGCCCGTTGAGCAGCGACTTCGAGCAGCGGGCGATGGGGCAGATCCCCCCGGTGAGGCCCAACACGCAGTCGCCGCAGGCCGCGCACCGCTCGGCCCATATGCCCTGTTCGGTCGGCAGGCCCATAAACGTCGTGTTTAGGCCGGGGACCACCCACGCTTCCGGGAAGTGCTCGACGAGGGCCTGCACGCCGACCCCGCACCCCAGCGAGAGCACGACATCGGCCTCCCCGACGGCATCTTTGATCTCGTCGAGATACTCCCACTCGCACTGGCGCTGCACGGTCACGTCCGTAATCTCGTTTTTGACCCCATCGAGCCGGGTTGCCATCCGCAGCGACGACGCAATTATCGCCGCTTCGCGCGCCCCCCCGGCGAAGCAGACCGTCACACAGGTGCCGCATCCGACGACGAGCACCGTCTCCGCGTTCCCGACGAGGGATTTGATCTCTTGCAGTGGTTTCTGTTCCGCGATGATCATGCGTCACCCTCCAGTTTCTGTTTATCGCCGTCCGTACGGGTGGTCGAAAGCGAGCGCAGCGGGCTCGGCCCCAGCACAGCGATCCGCTCGGCTACGTCGGTCGCGACGGTGACGAACTCACCGGCCATAGCGGCGGACATGTTGAACATGTCGAGCCGCTCCGGCTCCAGCCCGATCTCTTCTAGCAGGCGCTTCACGTGCGCGACCCTGCGTTTGGCGTTGGCATTACCTTCCAGGTAATGGCAGTCGCCGGGCAGTCAACCGGCGACCATCACGCCGTCGACGCCTGCCTCAAAGGCGTGCAGGATCATCAGCCCATCGATTTTGCCCGTGCAGGGCAGCACGACGACCTTCACGGCAGGGGGATACTGCATCCGCAGCCCCCCGGCAAGGTCGGCTGCCGCGTAGGCGCAGTGCTCGCAGCAGTAGGCGACGATCTGCACGTCATCCGTTTTCATCGGTTTAGACTCCCTCCGGGCATGTCGATCTGTTCCAGCGAGACGAAGCCGCAGGCAGGTGAGGTCAGGGCATCCACCTTGGCCGCCATCTGGGCATCCGTGTAATGCATAAGCTGGATGGCCCGCGCCGGGCATTCCGCCGCGCAGGTTCCGCATCCCTGGCACACCGCCGCCTCGATGGTCGCCGCCCCCATGAGGCCCCCGACCCCGGTCAGGCTGGGCTTCACCTGCGGGACGCCAAACGGGCATACCCTGACACACGTCAGGCAGCCGGTGCATTTCGACTCGTCGACGACGGCCACGCGCCCACCCGCGCTCAGCGTCTCGCGGCTGAGCACGCGCGCGGCCCGCGCGGCAGCGGCCTGAGCCTGCACGATCGCCTCGTCGAGCAGCTTGGGGTAGTGCGCCATCCCGGACATAAACACGCCATCAGTCGCAAAATCCACCGGGCGCAGTTTGACGTGCGCCTCCTGGAAGAACCCGTTCGTCCCAACGCCAACCTTGAACAGCTTGGCGACCGCGTGGGCGTCGGGTCGGGGCACGGCGGGCATGCTCAGGGCGATCACGTCAGGCTCAAGCGCGATGGGGCGTCCGAGGGCGGGGTCTGTGACGCGCACCGCCAGCCTGTCGCCGTGATCGACTTCGGGACGGCTGTCGTCGTCGTAGCGTATGAAGATCACGCCCTGCTCGCGCGCCTCCGTATACAGCCGCTCCTTGAAGCCGTAGGTGCGGATGTCTTTATAGATCACCGTCACCTGTGCGTCGGGCTTGCGTCGCTTGAGGTCGAGGGCGTTTTTCAGCGCGACCGTGCAGCAGATGCGGCTGCAAACCGCTTCGGCGGGTCCGACGCAGAGGATCATCACAACTGAATCCGGCAGGTCAGCGCCCGACGCCAGCCGGGCTTCGAGCATCTGCTGGGAGATGACGCGCGGATCGCGCCCGTAACCGTACTCAGGCCCATCATATTCCGCCGCCCCGGTCGCCAGAATCGTCGCGCCGTGCGCCACGACGAACGTATCGCCATCAGCCCGCTCGACGACGCTCTCGAAATTGCCCATGAACCCGCTCGATGCGGTGACGCGGCTCCCAAGGTGAACCTCGATCAACGGCTCGCCGCGAACGTCCTCGATCAGGTCACGCAGCACGCGCTGGGGGTCCGTGCCGTTGAGCGGGGCGAACACGTTCCGCAGATTGCCTCCCAGCTCATCCGCCTGCTCGACGAGGTGGACGGGGAACCCCTGCCCGGCGAGAGCGAGCGCCGCCGTCATGCCAGCGGCCCCGCCGCCAACGACCAGCGCGGCCTGCCGGACCGGCACGTCGATGATCGACTGGGGAGCCAGCAGAGCGGCCCGCGCGACCGCCATCCGCACCAGCGTTCTGGCTTTGTCTGTGGCCGCCTGCCTGTCATTCGAGTGGACCCACGAGCACTGATTGCGGATGTTCGCCATTTCGAACAGATACGGGTTCAGCCCGGCGCTGCGCAGGCAGTCGCGGAACAGGGGTTCGTGGGTGAGGGGGGTGCAGCTTGCCACGACCACCCGGTTGAGATGATGTTCCTCGATCTGCTCGGCGATGTGCTGAATGCTGTCCTGCGAGCAGGTGTAGAGGTTTGCCTCGGCGTGGACGACGCCGGGGAGCGCGGCTGCGTGGTCTGCCACATCGGGCACGTCGAGATAGCCGCCGATGTTCGATCCGCAGTGGCACACGAACACCCCGATGCGCGGCGGCTCGCCCGTCACATCGCGCTCCGGTGGGAACTCCGGCTCTGTGGTCAGTGTGTGGCGCGCCGGGCTGAGCCGGGCGGCAATCGCCCCGGCTGCACCGCTCGCCTCGACGATCGACTCCGGGATGTCTTTCGGCTCGCGGAAGGGGCCGACGGCGTAGATTCCGGAGCGGCTCGTCTCCAGCGGGTTAAAGCTGACGGTGTGGCAGAAGCCGTACTCGTCCAGCTCGATACCAAGCCGGCGGCCAAGCGCGCGCACCGAATCCGATATCTCCATCCCAACCGACAAAACGGCCATGTCGAACGTCTCGGCGTGCAGTGCACCGTCCTCGCTCTGGTAGCGCACGATCAGGTCGCGGGTATGCGGGTCCTCATGAAGCTCGCTGATACGGCAGCGCGTGTAGTGGACACCGTACCGATCGCGGGCGCGCTCGAAGTACTCCCAGTAGCCCTTCGAGAAGGCGCGCATATCCATCATAAAGACGTGGATGTCCAGCCCCGGATAGTGCTCCTTGGCGATGACGGCCTCTTTGGTGGCCGCCATGCAGCATACGGCGGAACAGTAATCGTGACTCTGATCGCGCGAGCCGACGCATTGCAGGAAGGCGATCCGCCGGGGAGTCTCCCCGTCAGACGGGCGCTCGACGTGGCCCATCGTCGGCCCGGAGGCCGACAGCAGCCGCTCGAACTGGAGCGAGGTCACGACGTTGGGATAGCGTCCCAGGCCGTATTCCTCTGATAATTCGGCCCGGTAAACCTGATAACCCGGCGCGAGCACGATGGCCCCCACCTGAATGGCCTCCTCGCTGGCGACCATGTTATGGTCGATGGCGTCCCGGTCACAGGCGAAGGTGCAGCTCATGCACTCCGAGCAGATTCCACAGGCCAGACAGCGGGCCGCCTCCCGCTGAGCGGATTCGTCGTCGTAGCCGCGTTCTACCTCCGCAAAGCTGTCGACGCGCTGCTCGACCGGCAGCCAGGGCATCGGGACGCGCGGCTGGGGCGTGATCTCACCGCGTGCGATGCGCTCCGTGATCTCCTGCGGGGAAAGATGCACGACCGGCAGATCGGGCTTGCGGGGCGGCTCAAGGTGCTCGCCCTGTAAGTAGCGGATGATCGACCGGGCGGCGGTGTGGCCGCTGGCAACGGCCTCGATCACGAACGCCGTTCCGGAGACGCTGTCCCCGGCGGCGAAGACGCCTTCCCGCGTGGCGGCGAGCGTGTTGGGGTTGACGGCGATGGTCTGCCGGTTCGTGACGCCGACCCCGGCATCATCGGGGATGAAGGCCAGCCCGGCCCGTTGCCCGACCGAGAAGACGACCGTATCACAGGGGATGGTGTGCGCGGAATCCGGGCGTTTCTCCACGATCAGGCGGCCTGCTTCGTCGAAGCGGAACGAGGCGACGCGCTGGCACACGACGCCGGAAACCCGCCCGGCCTCGTCGCCGAGGATTTCCTCAAACGACCGCCCGGTGTGCAGCACGACTCCTTCCTGCTCGGCGGCCTCGACCTCCCAGGCGTGCGCGGGCATCTCGTCGCGATCTTCCAGGCACGCGAGATGGACCTCCCTGCCCAACCGGATCGCGCTGCGGGCCACGTCAATCGCGACGTTGCCACCGCCCAGCACGAGCACCCGCTGCCCAAGTTCCGGCGCGTCCGCCCCGCCGTCGTCGTACCGGCCCAGCCGCACGTCGCGCAGGAAGTGGGTGTTGATCAGCACGCCCTCATAATTTGCGCCGGGGATAGGCAGCCGGACCCCCTCGTGCGCCCCGACGGCGATCAGCACCGCGTCATATCCCTGATCGAACAACTCGTCGAGGTTATCGACGTGGTGGTTAAGGCGCAGGTCGATGCCCAGATCGACGATGTCCTGCACCTCACGTTCGACGATCTCGGTGGGCAGGCGATACTCCGGCACGCCGAGGCGCAGCATCCCGCCTGCGACGGGCATCGCCTCGAAAATGGTGACGCGGTAGCCTGCCAGCGCAAGGTCCTGAGCGGCGGTCAGGCCGCACGGTCCGGCGCCGATGATGGCGATGCGTTCCTCACATAGAATGGGGGGCGTCTCGACGGGCTGGCGCGGATCGGCATATACTTTGTCGGTCACAAACCGCTTTAACGCGCGGATGTTGATTGCCTCGTCGACCAGCCCGCGATTGCAGGCCGTCTCACAGCGATGGTTGCAGATGCGCCCGCAGATGCCGGGGAACGGGTTGTCCATCTTGATCACGCGCAGCGCGTCGTGCCAGCGCCCCTCGCGGATCAGGGCGATGTAGCCCTGCGCACGCTGCCCGGCGGGGCAGGCATCCCGGCAGGGCGCGATGCCGCGCTTCTCGATGGCGTAGGCATTCGGCACGGCCTGCGGATAGAGCTTGTAGGCCGCATGCCGGGGGGCCAGACCCTCGTTAAACCGGTCGGGGACGACGACGGGGCAGACCTCGACACAGTCACCGCACGACACGCACTTGTCGAGGTCGACGTAGCGCGGCTGGTGGCGAACGCGCACCGCGAAGTTCCCCGCCCTGCCGGTCACGTCGAGCACTTCGGTTTGCGTCATCACCTCGATGTTCGGGTGGCGTCCGACCTCGACCAGCCTGGGCGAGATGGTGCACATCGCGCAGTCGTTGGTGGGGAAGGTCTTGTCGAGCTGGGCCATCTTGCCGCCGATGGCCGACAGCATCTCGACGAGGTAGGTCTTATAGCCCTGCTCGGCCAGATCGAGCGCGGCCTGCATCCCGGCAATGCCGCCGCCGACCACCATCGCCGAACCGGTGGGTCGATCGCCATCCGAGCTAAAAAGAGAAGTCATCGTCGACGTTCCTCTCGCATTCCCCTGCCAAACCGGCTAGTCCGAACCTGTCTCCAGTGGAGGACGGCGCCCACGCCAGCCGACCTCCTCTTCGAGGCTCGCGTCCACAATTTCGTCTTCCGCAGCCGCTCTCTCAACCTGCCTGAGGGGGTTAGGCCCCAGCTTGCGGATGCGCTCCGTCATCGTCTGAGCCGCCATCGCGAAGCTGTGCCCCTGGCTGCCGGACATGAAGAACATGTCAAGCCGCTCCCCGCCGATGCCGATCGTGTCGAGGATCTGTTTGGCCCGCTTAAGGCGGGCGTAGCCGCGCTCGTTGCCCCGGACGTGATGGCAGTTGCCGATAGGGCAGGCGACGACGTAAACGCCATCCGCCCCCTGCTCAAACGCCTCAAGCAGGTAGCGGATGTCCGTTTTCCCTGTGCAGGGCAGCCGCACGAACTTGACGTTCGCCGGGTACTGGATGCGCAGAACCCCGGACGTGTCAGCCGCCATGTACCCACAGTAGATGCAGTAGAAGGCGGTGATTTCTGGCTCGAAGGCGCCGGCGGGTATGTGGTCGGTCACGTCGCTAACTCCTCGCTGACGCCACTCCGCCAGGCCCCCAGCCCGCCGATGGCGCGCAGCATCACCTGTTCGTCTGTGTAGTGCACAAGCTGAATGGCATTGGCCGGGCATTCGCCCGTGCAGGTGCCGCAGCCCTGGCACTGGGCGGGGTCAATGTAAGCGGCGCCGCCCAGCCCGCCGACGCCCATTCGCCCTTCTTCCTGCACGACCTGGGGGATGCCGAACGGGCATGTGCGCGTGCAGGTCAGGCAGCCGACGCACTTCTCTGGGTCGACCCGCGCAACGATGCCGCCCAGGTGGAGCGACTGCTGCGAAAGCAGCGGAAGGGCGCGGGCCGCCGCTGCCAGCGCGTGGCTGATGCTCTCTTCCACAAACTTCGGGTAGTGGGCCATGCCCGCCAGAAAGATGCCCTCCCGCATGAAGTCCATCGGGCGGAGTTTAGTCTGCGCCTCCTCGAAGAACCCTTCGCTGGAGATCGGTATGCGCAGCATCTCGGCCAGCTCGTGCGTGCCCTCAGAAGGTGTGATCGCCATACTGATGGCGACGAGGTCGGCGGGCAGGTCGATCCAGCGGTCGAGCGTCAGCTCGCGCGCCCGCACTCGCATACGAGCGCCTGCCGGGAAGATGTCCGGTGGGTGCTCGTCTGTGTAGCGAATAAAGATCACGCCGAGCTTACGGGCCTCGGTGTAGTATTCCTCACGGAAACCATACGTGACGATATCTTTGTAGAGAATGCTGACCCGGCAGCCCGGATTATAGAGCTTGATGCGGATGGCATTCTTCAGCGCGTTAGTGCAGCACACTCGCGAGCAGTACTCAGGAGACCCAGGCGGGCGCACACACTGGATCATCACTACATCCTCCAGCCGGGCGATCTCCTCCGGGCTGTGGATGAACCGTTCCTCCAGTTCCCGCTGGGTGATGACCTCCGGGAATAGATCGGGGAAGGCCAGCCAGGGATGATCGTGCGTTTCCTGCCCGCCTGTTGCCACGATGGTGACGCCGTACTCGATCTGGCGATCCTCGTCGCGGCCATCTGCGTGCCGGGTGCGAAGAACGGCCCGGAAATACCCGACGTGACCCCAGTGTTTGATGACCTCGGTGCGGGTGTGGGTCACGATGCGCTGGTGGGCGCGCACGCGGTTCACGAGGTCGCGGAGCAGCCGCTGCGGATTGTAGCCCTCGGCGACGTAGTACAGGTTGAGCAGATTGCCGCCGAGCATCTCCGCCCGCTCGACCAGATGTACGTCGTACCCGCTGTCCGCTATAGTTAGCGCAGCCGTCATCCCGGCCACGCCGCCGCCGATGATCAACGCGGTGGGACGGCAGCGGTGTTTATCTTTGTGGACGGGCTGCGCGGCGACGACCCGGCCTACTGCAATCCGCAGCAGTTCCCCCGCCTTGTGGTTGGCAAGCGCAGACTGGCCCCGGTGGACGCTGCTGCACTGTTCACGCAGGTTGACGAGTTCGAGCAGGTAGGGGTTCAGCTCCACTTCGCACATCATGCGCTGGAATAACGGTTCGTGTGTGCGGTTGCTGCACGCTCCGATGACGACTCGGTTGAGGCCCATCTCCTCGATCCGGGCCTTGATGGCCGCCAACCCCTCCGGGAAGCAGGCCAGATCGACGACCTCCGCCACCGAGACGCCGGGCATGTGGCTGATGTCCTGCGTCAGCGTGCCCAGATCGAGCACTTCGCCGATCGTTCCTTTGCACGAACACAGGAACACGCCCACCCAGGGCGGCTCATTCGTGATGTCACGTTCGGGTGGCAGGTTATTGGAGGAGAGGAACGGTCGTTCCCGCGTGAAGGTGTAGGTGTTCAGACGGTCGTTCAGCAGGCGCATCGCCTCGGCGGCGGCGCCGCTGGCGTCGATGATCGTCTCGGAGATCTCCTTGGGCGAGGAGAACGCGCCGCAGACGAATACACCGGGGCGCGAAGTTTGCAGGGGGGTGAACTTGTCCGTCTGGCAGAAACCATACTGGTTCAGCTCGATGTCGAACAGCTCGGCCAGGCTAGCCGCTGCCTGCGGTGGTTGCAGCCCGGTCGCCAGCACGACAAGCTCCGCCCGATCCTCGTGTAGGGATCCGCTGCCGTCGGCGTAACGCAGCAGCAGGTCGTTCGTCTTCGGATCCTCAAGCACTTCCGACACCCGGCAGCGAAGATACCGTATGCCGTACTGATCGCGAGCTTTCGCAAAATAAGTGCTGTACTCCTTGTTAAAACCGCGCTCGTCCATGATGAAGATCGAACAGTCGACTTCCTCGCTCAGACGCTGCTTCGCCAGCATCGCCTCTTTGGTGGCATACATGCAGCAGATGGACGAGCAGTACGTGTTGCGTTGATCGCGCGATCCGATGCACTGGAGCCATGCGATCGAGGCTGGGCGCTGTTGATCGGAGGGCCGGAAGACATTCCCTTCTGTGGGGCCG
>CAZWUX010000064.1:494-15406 GCA_964637665.1 uncultured Anaerolineae bacterium | reverse complement strand
TATAATGGAGTTGCGTCCAAGCTGGCCGGACGGTCGCGGGCCGGTTCGTTGGCCGGAGGAAAGTCCGCGCTCCATAGAGCACGGTGCTGGCTAACAGCCAGGCGGGGCGACCCGGCGGAAAAGTGCAACAGAGAGGTAGACTGCCGACGCCGGTGGGGGTGACTCCACCGGCAGGCGAGGGTGAAACGGCGCGGTAAGAGCGCACCGGCGTTCGTGGTGACACGGGCGGCCAGGCAAACCCCACCGGGAGCAAAGCCAAGCAGGGACGATGGTGTGGCTCGCACCGATCGAGTCCCGGGTAGGCTGCGCGAGGCGCATGGCAACATGCGTCCCAGATAGATGACCGTCCGGGGTAGGGCTATCACGGCCCACCCTGACAGAACGCGGCTTACAGGCTGGCTTGGACGCACACTTCCTCTTTGTTTCACCGGAGCGAGCGCGTGGGTGACGCATCGCCCCCCGGCGGAGCGACGCCTGGTCGCAGGCGGCACACCGGACACGCGCCTCGTGCACTTAATTCCCCTTCCAACCTACTCAGGTGATAACCCTATAGGTTTTTCCGGTCAAAAACGTTAGGATGGGGTCGACGACAGCTGTTTGCGCGGCATCGGCCACGTTCTATAATGTGGACAAATTCTAAGGACGTAAATGCGTTGCGGCGCAAGCAGAGGCGTGCAGTCATTATCGACAGGTTATTCATATCATCTCGCCAACTCGATGCGCTGGCGGACAACGACATCGACGGGCCGAAAGGCTGAAAGTTCATGTTCTACGACCCCATAGACGACTTCTACGACGATACGTACGTCATCGACGACTGGGCGATGCACCAGCTGTTCACACGGGCGATCTTCAACGCCTTCGTCAAGGCCGTCGTGCACGGCCAGTACCATTTCTACGAGGCGACGCACGTCACACTGCACATGGACGAGGGCAGCGCGATGTTGTTCGTGTGGGAGGATGGGCGCGCCTCCGTGCTGGAGGACAACGCGTTGTATGACTGGGTGCTGGGCGTCATCGCCGCCGACGTGCTGGGCCTCGACCCGGACGTGGTCGACGTGATCTACCTCGACGGCGCGGTTAGCTCAGATGACCCTTACCTCTACATTAGAGGGGATGGCATTTTAATATCCACCGGGCAGCCGGTTCGGAAGGGGAATTTCCTTTAAAGATGAACAAGCTCGGCAGACCGTCTCGACGCACGATCGTGTGGTTAGCTCTCGCGCTGCTGCTGGCAGCGGTCGCCTGCAATATGCCGGGATGCGGCGCCCGACTGCAGGGCGTGCAAGAGGCTGAAACGCCGCCCCCGCCGCCCAGCCCGACCGTCGACGTGTCGAAACTGCCGCCGACGGCCCCGAAGGTCGTGGCGAGCCGCCCGCAGGTGGGTGAGGAACTGCCGCTCGACGGCAGCATCGACATTTACTTCGACCAGCCGATGGACAAGGAGAGTGTCGAGGCGGCGCTGAAGGTCGAGCCGAGCATCAGCGGCGAGATCACGTGGATCGACGATTCGACGCTGCGCTTCGAGCCTGCGCCGGGCGCGCTGGACCGGGCCGCCGAGTACACGGTGACGATTGGCGAAGGAGCGAAGGCGGCTAACGGGCTGGCGCTCGAAGTCCCGGAGGATATCGGCGTGCAGACGGTCGGCTTCCTCGAAGTAGGGGAAGTCGTGCCCGCGCCCGGCTCGGATGCCGTTGCGCCGGACGCGGCCATCACGGTGTTGTTCAACCGGCCCGTCGTGCCGCTCGGCATCGCGGAGGACATGGGCGATCTGCCGCAACCGCTCATCATCTCGCCGGATGCGCCGGGCGAGGGTGAGTGGATCAACACGAGCATTTACATGTGGAAGCCCAGCCGCCCGCTGGCGGGGGGCACGACGTACACCGTCAGCATTGAGGCCGGGCTGGAGGATCAGACCGGGGGTCTGCTCGAAGAGACGTATACGTGGGAATTCACCACGCTGCCGCCGGATGTCGTCTCGGTGGAGCCAGCCGAGTCGGACATCCCGCTCGATGCGCCGGTCGTCGTCGAGTTCAACCAGCCGATGGATCAACTCAGCGTGCAGGGAGCCTTCTCGCTGACGGATGAGGCCGGAGGCAGCGTGGCGGGCACGTTCGCGTGGAACGAGGACAGCACGGAGATGACCTTCACGCCCTCCGGGCTGCTCGCGATGAACACGACGTTCACCGGAACCATCGCCGCGAACGCGCTCGGCGCGGGCGGGCAGACCTCGCTGGGGCAGGACGTGACGTGGACCTTCGTCACCGTGCCGCCGCCGTCGGTCAGTGGGACGAATCCGCCGCAGGGCACAACCGACGCCTCGAACTGGGGCGGCTTCAGCTTCTTCTTCAGCGCGCCGATGGATGAGGAATCGCTGACGGAGGATTTGATCGTCTCCGACCCGCCGCTGCCGGAGGACGTGAACTTCTACTACAGCAGTTACGACCACAGTTGGAATATCAACACGCAGCTTGAGCCGTCCACCAGCTACACGATCACGCTGATGCCGGGCGCGGCGGACCCCTACGGGCACACGATCGACGCGCCGTACGTGCTCAGCTTCACGACGCAGCCGCTTCCGCCGATGGTGCAGTTCAACACGGTGGGACAGTTCGGGCTGTACGACGCCAACCGCACGACCGAGCTATTCACGCTGTATCGCAACGTGAGCGGCGTGTCGTTCGAGCTTTCGAAGCTGCCCGCCGACGAGTTCGGGCGGCTGACGGGGCCGGATGGCTATCAGGCGCTGCAAAATTACACGCCGACGCAGGACCGCGTTCTGCGGACGTGGTCGATCCCGACGGAGGGGGCGCTCAACGAGGCGGTTTACGTGCGCGTGCCGGTCGTCGCGGAAGAGGGTGGAGCGCTGGAGCCGGGCATCTACCTGCTGACGGCGACCGCGCCGGAGCTTGACGAGCCGATCCGGCATTTCATGCTCGTCGTGACGGCCAACCTGACGCTCAAGACGAGCTTCGATGAGGCGCTGGCGTGGATGACCGATCTGGAGACCGGAGAGCCGGTCAACGGGGTCGGCGTGGCGCTGTTCGACCAGAATTTCAACCAGATCGGATCGGGCGCGACGGATGCGGAAGGCGTGACCACGATCACGCACCCGCACCGCGACAACCTGTGGGACCTCGAATATGCGGTGGCGGCGGGCAACGGGCATTTTGCCATCGCCATGAACCAGTGGGATCAGGGGGTATCGCCCTGGGAGTTCGGCGACATCCCGACCCAGTTCCAGGCGCAGGATTACAGCCTGTACGTCTACACGGACCGCCCGCTTTACCGGCCCGGACAGGAAGTTTACTTCAAGGGCGTGCTGCGTCAGGAGAGCGACGCCCGCTACTCGCTGCCCTCCGGGGGGCAGGTGCAGGTGACGGTTTACAACGATCAGGGCGACGTGATTCAGGAGAACAGCCTGGCGCTCAGCGACTATGGGACGTTCGACGGGACGATCGCGCTCGATCAGGAAGCCTCGCTCGGCTACTACAACATTCAGGTGACGTTCGGGCCGATGACGATCGGGCAGGGCTTCCAGGTGGCGGAATACCGCAGGCCGGAGTTCGCCGTCAATCTGGAGCCGGAGGCCGATCAGGTCGTGGCGGGGGATGAGATCAACGTCACGGTCGACGCGGAATTCTACTTCGGCGGGCCGGTCAGCAACGCGCAGGTCGAGTGGACGGTGCTGTCCGACCAGTACATCTTCGCGCCGGACGTGCCGGGGAACTACAGCTTCTACGACACGAGTCAGGATCAGCGGTACGGGCAGGATTTCGTGCCCGGCTTCGGCGAGGTGATCGCCGATGGGACTGGCACGACGGACGCAGATGGCAAGTTCGTGATCACGCTCCCGGCCAGTTTGGACGATACCGACACGAGCCGCCGTTTCACGGTCGAGGCCACCGTGACGGACATCAACGAGCAGTCGGTTTCGGGGCGGACGGAGGTCATCGTCCACAAGGGCCAGTACTACGCCGGAGTCTCGCCGGATGAGTACGTCGTCAGTGCGGGGGATGAGGTAACGGCGAGCCTGATCGCGCTCGACTGGAACAGCAAGCCCGTCAAAGAACAGGAGATCACGGTCGAACTCGTTCTGGAGGAGTGGAACAGCGTCCGTGAGGAGGATGAGTTCGGACGCACACAGTGGACGTGGAGCCTCGAGGAGACGGTGATCGGGGAGCCGGTCACGGTCACGACCGATGGTCAGGGGAAGGCGACCGTCAGCCTCACGCCGCCGGAGGCCGGATCGTACAAGATTCGGGCCAGCATCGCCGACCCGGCGGGCAATACACAGCGCGGCAGCGCGTTCGTGTGGGTCAGCGGGAATGAGTTTGTGGCGTGGCGACAGGCGAACAATAACCGGATCGAGGTCGTCGCCGATCGGGACACGTACGAGCCGGGCGATACGGCTAAAATCTTGATCGCCTCGCCGTTCCAGGGGAATGACGTGCAGGCGCTCGTCACGGTGGAACGTGGCGGGGTGCTCAGTCATGAGGTCTTCACGCTGCAAAGCAACTCGGAGGTCTACGAACTGCCGATTGATGGCAGCCACGCGCCGAACGTCTATGTGTCGGTCGTGCTGGTCAAGGGCGTGGACGACACGAATCCGGTGCCTGCGTTCAGAATGGGACTCGTCAAGCTAAACGTCGCGCCGGTGGAGCAGACCATCGACCTCAGCGTGACGCCTGACCGGGATATGGTCGGGCCGCGCGAGGAGGTGACTTACACCGTCGAGGCGATGGACTATCAGGGCAACCCGGTGGACGCCGAGGTGTCGCTGGCGCTGGTCGATCTGGCGACGCTGTCGCTCGCGCCGCCGAACAGCGGCCCGATCACGGATCATTTCTACGGAAGCGCCGCGCTGGGCGTCAAAACGTCCGTGCCGCTGATCTTCCTCGTCGACCGGCTCAATCAGGAGTTGTTCGATCAGGGCAAGGGCGGCGGTGGCGGCGGCGGTGAGGGCTTCTTCGACGTGCGCACCGAGTTCGAGGACACCGCTTACTGGAACGCGTCGATTCGCACGGGTGATGACGGCACGGCGGAGGTCAGCATCACGCTGCCGGATAACCTGACGACGTGGCGGATGGACGCACGCGCCGTCACGCAGAATACGCTCGTCGGGCAGGCGCAGGTCGACATCATCGCGAGCAAGCCGCTGCTGATCCGGCCCAACACGCCGCGCTTCTTCGTTGTCGGCGACGACGCCACCCTGACGGCGGTCGTCAACAACAACACGGAAGAGAACATCGACGCTGCCGTGAGTCTGGACGCGGAGGGCGTGACGCTTCAGGGGGCTGCCCGGCAGACGGTGAGCATCCCTGCCGGTGGCCGCGTGGAGGTGGATTGGCCCGTTACGGTCGAGCAGGACTCGGAGTGGGTCGATCTGGTGTTCCGTGCCGAGGGCGGCGGTCTACAGGACGCATCCAAACCGCCGTTAGGCGACCCGAATCACGAGCAAATGCTGCCCGTGCTGCGCTTCGACGTGCCGGAAACGGTCGGCACGGCGGGGCAGTTGGCGGAGGCCGGGACGCGCGTCGAGGGCGTCGTGCTGCCACCGACCTATGACGTGCAGGCGGGCCGCCTCGACGTGCGGATTGACCCCTCGCTGGCGGCGGCGACGGTCGACGGGCTGGACTGGCTGGAGCATTACCAGTACGAGTGTACGGAGCAGACCGTCAGCCGTTTCCTGCCAAATGCGCTGACGCTGCAGGCGTACCGCGAGTTCAACCTCTCAGATGCCGAACTCGAACAGAACTTGCAGGAACAGCTTGATATCGGTCTCCAACGGCTTTACTCGCAGCAGCACGTCGATGGCGGATGGGGCTGGTGGATCACAAGCCCATCCAATCCAACCGTCACGACCTACGTCGTGCAGGGGCTTCTGGCCGCGCAGGATGCGGGTTACACGGTCGAGCCGCGTGTGTTGAGCGATGGGCTGGCCTATCTGCGCGATCAGCTTGAGCCGCTCACGACGATCAGCGCGCAGTACGGCCTGCACCAGCAGGCGTACATCCTGTACGTGCTGGCGGAGGCCGGGCAGCCGGACGTTAGCCGGACCGTGCAGCTCTATGAGGCCCGGCAGGGGATGCAGCACTGGGCGCAGGCGCTCACCGCGCAGGCGTTGTGGCTGATCGACCCGAATGACAGCCGGATCAACAATATCCAGTCCGATCTGGCGAACGCGGCGATCCTCAGTGCGACGGGCGCGCACTGGGAGGAAGAATCGCCCGATCACTGGAACTGGAACACGGACACGCGCTCGACGGCGATCATCCTCGACACGTATGCGCGGGTCTGGCCGGACAGCGACCTCGCGCCGAACATCGTCCGCTGGCTGATGATCGCACGCGAGGGCAGCCATTGGGAGACCACGCAGGAAACGGCGTGGGCGCTCATTGGGCTGACGCACTGGATGCAGGCCAGTGGCGAGCTTTCACCGAACTACACCTGGACCTTTGAGTTCAACGGGCAGGAGCGGGCGGATGGCACGGCGTCGCCGTCGAACGTGCGGGAGTCAACGCTGATCACGATCGACGTGACTGAGATGCTGCGAGATGAGGTCAACCGGCTGGCCTTCACCCGCGAGGCGGGGGATGGGCGTCTGTACTACACCGCGCACCTGACCGCCTATCTGCCGGTTGAGGAGGTCGACCCGCTCAGCCGGGGGATCATCGTGAGCCGCCGCTACCTGAACGAGAATGGGACGGTCGTCACGAATGGGCAGGTAGGCGATACGGTCACCGTGGAGCTGACCATCGTTGCGCCGCATGACCTGTACTACGTCGTCGTGGAGGATCCGTACCCGGCGGGCGCGGAGGCGGTGAACGTCGACCTGCTGACCGAAAGCGTACTCGGTGAGCGGCCCACGCTCCAGCCGGACGATCCGCTGGCGCAGGGGTGGGGATGGTGGTGGTTCTCGCAGACCGATCTGCGTGACGAGAAGGCCGTCATGTTCGCCGATTACCTGCCTGCCGGGACGTACCAGTACACGTACCAGCTCAGGCTGGGTATCGCAGGCGAATACCAGGTGATCCCGCCCGTCGCGCAGGAGTTCTACCTGCCGGAAGTTTATGGGCGGGGCGCAGGATCGCTGTTCATGATCCGGCCCTGAGGAGTTTCAAACGGCAGGTTAAGCTCGAACAAATAGTGGTTTCTGATGACCGGGCGCGGAATCTATCAATCCGCGCCCGGCTTACTAAACGAGGAAATGCCGGTATGGAAATTAAGGTAAACGAGTACCCTGTCGAAATGCTGTCGACGGACTTGCAGGTGGCAGGAACGCTCAGCACGCGCGGGCATCCGCCGCTCTACATCAACGATCCGCAGGTATCGATCCTGACGGTCGAGAATGCGACGGTCACGCCGCTGATGGCCGGTGCGCGCATCGGCCCGATGAACGTGCCTGCCACTTACGTGCCCAAGGTATGGATCGACATACTACTCATCGGGGATTTCTCGGTGAGCGACATCTCCCTGCTGCCGAAGACCTTCCGGCTGATCTGCTTTATGGCGTCTTACGCCGTGCGCGGAACGCTCTACGGCGGGGTGGAGATGCAGCCCGCGGACGTGTTCGGGAGCAGAACGGGGCCGTTCCTCCCGGTGACGGACGCCGAGGTTTTCGCGATCCGTCCGCTGGCGGTCGAGGTGGGCGGCACGGCGGACCTGATCTACCTGAACCGGCAGTCCGTTCAGGCGTACCACGCGATCTCGTAGCCCGCCGGGCAGCGGATCGTCCTATATCATTGCAGAAGCAGGTCGTCGGCGAAAGCCCATAACGCGGCGGTTCCGCCCGTGTGCCAGAACAGGATGCGCTGGCCGGGTGCGAACTGCCGCTTTCTGATCAGGTCGACCAGGCCGCCGAACGCGCGCCCGGTGTAGACGGGATCGGCCAGCAGCCCCTCGTACCGCGCCAGCAGGCGCAGCGCCTCGCGCTCCGTGTCGCCCACGACGGCGTAACCCCCGCCGAGGTAGCCATCCTCGACGCGCACGCTCCCGGCGTCCGGCGTCCAGTCGACGCCGAGCAGCGCCGCCCCTTCGCCTGCCAGCCGGGCCACACGCTCCTTGAGGACACCGGCCTTCTCGTCGACGCTGATGCCGATCACGGGTGTCTCGTCTACCAGCAGGTGCGCGCCGAGCAGCATCCCAGCCTGCGTCCCACCCGACGACGAGGCGAACACATGCGCGTCGACCGCTCCCATCTTCTCAAGCTGGCGGTGAGCTTCGAGCATCGCGAGCGCGTAAGCCGCAGCGCCGTAGGCGTTCGAGCCGCCGTAGGGAATCACATAGGGCTTGTGATCCGCCGCTCGCAAATCGGCCTCGACGCGGGCGATCGTCTCAGCGTAGGGAGCAGATTCCTCCGTCCAGTGGACGACCGCGCCGAGCAGCGCGTCGAGCAGGAGGTTGCCGACCGGCTCGGTGGGGGGCGATCCGCCCGGCGCGTACAGCACGAGGTGCGGCTCCAGCCCGGCCCTGCGGGCGGCGGCTGCCGTCTGCCGGGCGTGGTTAGACTGGGTCGACCCGGCGGTGATCACACAGTCCGCGCCCGCTTCGACCGCCTGCGCGATGAGAAATTCGAGCTTGCGCGTCTTGTTGCCGCCGGTCGCCAGCCCGGTCTGGTCGTCGCGCTTCACGTAGATGGCAGGCCCGCCGAGGTGCACGCTCAGCGCGGGCAGAAAATCGATGGGCGTGGGTAAATGGGCCAGCGGTATGCGGGGCAGCTTGTCAAACAGGTGCAGAATGTCATCCATCATTCTCAGACCTTTCCGCTGATGAAGATCACGAACGCATCACACAAAGGTGGCGATCTCGTCCAGCGGGCGGCGTGCGATGTCGGGCACCGATGCGCCCTCCGCCGGATAGCCGGTCACGAGCAGGAGAAACGGGCGCTCGTTCTCCGGGCGGTCGAGGATCGCATTCAGGAAGTCCATCGGGCTGGGCGTGTGGGTCAGGGTGGCAAGCCCGGCGTGGTGCAGCGCAACGATCAGGAACCCGGCGGCGATGCCGACCGACTCCTTCACGTAGTAGTGCTTCTCGCGGCCCCCGTCGGGGCGCAGGCCATAGGTCCGTGCAAAGATGGCGATGAGGTAGGGCGCGTCCTCCAGAAAGGGCTTCTGCCAGCCGGTGCCGAGTGGGGCGAGGGCGGTGAGCCATTCCTCGGTGGCGCGGTGTTCGTAGAAGGCGCGCTCCTCGACCTCGGCGGCCTCGCGGATTTCGCGCTTCACCGCCGGATCGCTCACGGCGACGAAGTGCCAGGGCTGCATATTCGCGCCGCTGGGGGCCGATCCGGCGGTGCGCAGGCAGGACTCGATCACGGCGCGGGGGACCGGCCTGTCGGAAAAATCGCGGAGGGAGCGGCGGCGGCGCATCTCCGCGAAGAACGCCTCCGCCCGCGCGCGCATCTCGTCAGGCGGATAGGTGACGTGCTCGTAGGGGATGAATCCGCTGTCAGACATGGCGGCCTCTTTCGCTGTTATGAATGGATGGGGGATTACGCGCCCTGATCGCTGCGCTGCAAACGGCGGCGGGCGATCCAGCGGAGTGCGCCGATGGCGGCTGGCTTGAGCCGCGTGTAAGCGTCGTACAGACGCTCACTCGCCGGGTAGTCCCACGCGCCGATGCGCCGTACGACGGTGCCGCCGAACCCTTCCTTAAAACGAAATACGCCCGCCAGCGGATCGTCGGGGTCGTGGAAGTCGTCGGGCGCGCCCCACAGGTCGTAAACGGCCATGTTCTGGGCCTTCGCCCAGCGGATGGCCTCCCACTGGAGGGCGTAGGTGGGCATCCGGTTGCGCTCCTCGTCGGAGGATGCGCCGTAGAAATACCAGGCGCGCCTGCCGAAGCCGAAGATGATGATGTGGGCCAGTATCTTATCCTTATATTCGGCGATGAGGGGCTGCGCCAGCCCGGCCCGCATGAAGCTGCCCCACGCCTGACGGTAGTAGGGCAGGGGGCGGATCACGAAGTCGTCGCGGCGGGCCGTCTCAGCGTAGAGCTTATACAGCAGGTCGAGGTCCTCGACGCCGCCGAAGCGGACCTTCACGCCCTTGCGCGATGCGAGCCGGACGTTGTAGCGCGTCTTGGACTTCATCGCCATCAGGATGTCGTCCTCCGGTGGGCGCAGGTCGATGATCTGGGAGTTGCGGAATTGAATCTGCTCGTCGGAGAAGTGAAGCCCGGCCTTGCGCCATTCGTCCTGCACTGCCAGCCCCAGCGGCGCGTCAGCGGAATCTGGCTCGCCGGGCACGCCCGTGCCGATGACCACGTCGGGGTCGATTTTAATGAAGATGGCCTTATGCTCGCGGGCGTAGCGTTTAAGCTCGTCGACGACGGATTTGCGCAGGTCGGGGTTGGTGTAGTCGAGGGCGGGGCCTTTGGGCACATACATCACGCGGATCGGCCCCTGCTGCCGGGTGAGAATCTGGGCCATGCCGACCACATCGCCCCGGTGCATGAAGGCGACCCGGTGGGGACGCCAGCCGGTCGTCTCGGCTTTAAAATCGCCCCATTCCCATGTCTGGAGTACGTGCGCATACGGCAGCAGGGCCAGCGTGGCGTTCCAAGAGGCGCGGTCTTTGATCGTCTGGGTGAGTAGCTTCATGGCGTGTAGTTTAACAGATCACAGGTGGGTTGACCGCATGATGGGCCAGCGGTCAGGAGTCGATATCCCGCGCCCGGATGCGAATCGCCAGATCGTAGGCGCGGTAGAGCAGGGGGCGGTAAGGCCGGTCCCACGCGCCGACGGTCCGCGAGATGATGCCGCCGAAGCCGCGCTTGAACCCGTAGACCCCCCACAGGCCGTCATCCCGATCCTGAAATCCGGCTTCGAGAGTCACCTCGTCCGCGTCGGGGATGCCCCACATGTCGTAGGTCGTGCAGCCCTGCTCGCGCGCCCAGCGGATGGCCTCCCACTGGAGGGCGTAGGTGGGCATTTTGTCGCGGTGCTGGTCCGACGACGCGCCGTAGAAGTACCAGGCCGTGTCGCCGCAGGCGAAGGCGAACAGCCCGGCCACGTCCGTGCCCTCGTAGGAAGCCATCAGCAGGGCGGCGTGATCGGGGGCGAACAGGTCGTAGGCTTTGCGGTAGTACGCCGGGCTGTGGACGCCGAACTCGTTGCGGTGGCCCGTCACCTGGACGAGGCGGTTGAACGACTCGACATCGGCTGCCGAGCCGCGCCGGACCTCGATGCCTTTGCGGTAGGCGATGCGGACCTTGCGGCGGGTGCTGCCGCTCATCGCCATCAGGGCGGCGTCGTCGCTCGACTCGACATCGCCGCGCGGGCCGCTGATGTCGATCAGAATCGTGTTCGGCGGTTGGACGGTTTGCCTCGACTCCGCAAACCCAAGATGGGCCAGCGTATCACGCATCGCCGCGCTGTTAGGGGTGTCCGGTTCGATTTTCAGCAGGACCGCGCCCTGCCGCCGAGCTATCCCATTCACCACCTCCAAAAGAGCATGGCAGGCGGCCTCGTCCGACCAGTCGATGACCGGCCCGCGCGGCACATAGGCTATCGACCCGATCCCCAGCGGCAGCCGCCGGAAAAGCACGAGTGCGCCTGCCGCCGTCTCGCCGCCGCTTTCGACCGTGACGATGCGATCCGACCAGCCGAAAGCGCGTTTGAGCGCGCCCCATGAGGAAGTTTGCAGGATGTGGCCGCCGCTGGCCTCGACGAAGCGATCCCAGGCGGCGGGGTCTGGCTCGGCAGGTTGATAGGTCATGTGCGCTCCTTCGGATCGGGTGCCCGCCCATTATAACGTCCCGGTGGCGGCGAGTGGAATCAAAAGCGCCCGGCGACAGGCCGGGCGCTGCGTGTGGCTGGGGGCTGAGTGCGCTAACTCCATTTGCCGAGCGATTGGATGAGGTAGTCGAGCGTGTCCTCGTCGCTCGTGCTCGCGTCGGCAAGGCACTGGCTGGCGTAGACGCGCATCAACTCAAGCCCGGTGTGGTGCACAGCCGACCGGATCGCGGCAAGCTGCTGCACCATCTCGCGGCAGTCGCGGCCCTCGTCCAGCATCCGCCGGACGCCGCGCACCTGGCCTTCGATGCGGCTCAGCCGCTTACGCAGGCGGTCGCGGGCCTCCACAGACTCGACTTCCATCTCATTCTCCCCGTTCAACTCGACGGCGCCGACGGCGCCGCAGGGCTAGCTCCGTCAACCAACCGGCCCGCAGTTCGACACGGCTGCCCGCGTGGAGCCGCCGCTCGATCCGCCGGACAGCCCGCCGATGAGTGACACCTGCCGCCGACCGTGCTCGTTGCCGCAGTTAGGGCACTGCTGCCGATCGTCGGCGTGGCTGAAGCTTACCCGCTTCTCAAATGGCTGCCCACATTGGGGACAGAGGTATTCGTAGATGGGCATGGGTGGTCTCTCCCGGTTCAGGTTTCGATACTGGGGGGGAGTATACCAGCGCAGCCTGATTGAAGCAAATCCGGGGGGCTTCAGGGAGGCGTCACGTGGTTGACTCTCTGACGTTGTATGCTACCATTCCCGTAGTGCCGCAGGGGAGGAGATGGACATGATGGGACGGATGAGAAGGCTGCTGTGGATCGCCGTCGGGATCGGGTTGGTCGGATGCACCTTGCTGGGCGGGGGACAGCCGCTCACGCCGACTCCGGTTGTGGGATCAGGGGATCAAGGTTTGCCGAGCGCGACGATGCCCGGCCCGCCTGCTACCGCAGCGCCCGGCGACGTTGAGGGGGGTGAAGCGGCAGCGGATGCGGGCGCTCAGCCAGCGGGAACGGCGCAGCCGGGTGACATCCTGTTCGTGCGGGATGGGCAGGTGTGGCGGATCGGCGCGGATGGCTCGGATGAGGCGCAGCTAACGGGGCTGGTTGAGGGTGCGGTGATCCGGGGGGTGGCCGCGTCGCCGGGTGGGCGCTATGCGGCCTTTACGCTGAATGGAACAGACATCGCCGTGCTCGACCTCCAAGCGGGGGAGCTGACCATCCGGGACAGCGCGCCGCCGGACCTCGTCGGGGGGATCACGTGGGGGCCGGAAGGGGATACGCTGTTCTATTACCGCATCACGGACGACCCGGAGGGGTTCGAGGCGGTGGAGGGCAGCGGGCGCTGGCAGATGATCTACCGGCTGGACATCGACCCTGCTGGGGAGCCGGAGCCGTTGACGGGCGTCGCCGAGTCGACGGGCACCGATTTTGAAATCGAGGCGGCGCTGGAGGGTGGGCGGCTGTTGTTGACCGAGCTTCAGCAGGAGGAGACCTTCGATAACCGGCTGCTGGTGTTCGATGAAGGGCTGGCCCCGCTGGAGTCGGCGGGATTCACCTCGGCTGCCGTGCTGGACGTTTCGCCTGACGCATCACATGTGCTGTTCCTCGACCAGAGTGAGGAGGGAGCGGAAGGAGCTTCGGGGCCGCTGCCGTTATATCAAGCTGAACTCGACCTGATGTTCGACCCGGAGGCAGGACTCGTCGATCCGCTGTCGGTCGCACCGGAACCGAACGCGCGTTATCTCGACGCGCGGTATGCGCCGGATGGCGTCACGGTTGCCGCGGTGCGGATGATGATCGGTGAAGAGGATGATGGGCCATTCGTGATCCTGCTGGTGCCGAATGGGGTGGGGGGCTACGCGTATGCGCCGTTGAGCGCCGATGGGGATGCCGAGACGGTTGCGCTGGCATGGCATGGGAATGGCGTCGTCGTTCAGCGGCTGCCTGCCGGGAGTGAAACGTCTGAAATCTGGCTGCTGCCGCTCGACGGCGAGGCCGGGCTTCGACTGGCCGAGGGTGAGCAGCCGCAGGTCGTAGGGGGGCGTTGATCGACTGCCGCCTTATGAGTTATTTTGATAGATAATTATAAGCGATACATGGTCCAGGTCTGTTGCCGAACGCAGGGCTGAATGTTATACTGTTCTGGCGATAGACTTCACAAACGTCCCAAGTCACGGCTGCGGAGCGACAACACGCCACCTCGGAACTCCGCATCACCGTCCGATGTTTTTTGAAGGAGACTCTCTCCGTGAGTGAATGGACGTTCATCGCCATTTTGGGTATCTTTTCCTTCCTGATCCCGATGGCACCGATCATTCTGGGCCGCGTGCTGGGCCCGAACAAGCCCAATTCCGCAAAAAACAGCACCTACGAGTGCGGCGTCGAGACGGTCGGGGATACGTGGGTCCAGTTCAAGGTACAGTATTACATCTTCGCCCTCGTGTTTCTCGTGTTCGACATCGAGGTTGTGTTCCTCTACCCCTGGGCGGTGGCTTACAACCGGCTGCCGCTGTTTGGCGCGATCGAGGGCGTGATTTTCATCCTGATCCTGGGCGCTGCTCTCATTTACGCCTGGCGAAAAGGCGCATTGGAGTGGACGTAGCCTGAAGGAAGGCTGATAACCGGACACGCGGTTATCGGCTTTTTTATGCCGGGGCGCCGCCGCCGGTCGGCAGCGGTTCACATCATCGCTTGGCTGAGGAGAATGTGCGTGTATGGCCGATCTCTTTAACACCATCGGCGGCTGGCTCACGACCCTGCTCGAAAGGATAGGGGCCAGCCAGCTCATCATTGACCTCGTGATAGCCACCATCGGCGCGGTCGTCATCATCTTCTTCCTGCTGACGATGGCGCTTGTCATCATCTGGATCGAGCGGAAAATGGTGGGACGCATTCAGGACCGCATCGGCCCCAACCGGGTCGGCCCCTGGGGCATCTTCCAGAACCTCGCCGACGTGGTCAAGTTGATGACGAAAGAGATCATCATCCCCACCGGCGCGGACCTGATCCCCTTCATGCTGGCCCCGATCATCTCGGTGGCGAGTGTGTTCCTGATCTGGGCGGCGCTGCCCTTCACCCGGACGACGGTCGGCACGAACGTAAACATCGGCGCGCTGTACATCGTCGCGGTTAGCTCGCTCAGCATCATGGCGTGGCTCGCGCTGTCGTTCGGCACCGCCCCGCTC
>CAZWUX010000064.1:257-484 GCA_964637665.1 uncultured Anaerolineae bacterium | reverse complement strand
AGCAGCAACAACAAATCCGCGCTTCTGGGCGCGTTTCGCGGCGTGGCGATGCTCGTCAGCTACGAAGTGCCCATTGTGCTCACGCTGCTCGTCCCGGTGTTTCTCTCGGGCAGTATGCGGGTGAACGACATCGTCGAGGGGCAGAGCATCTGGTACGTGTTCTCGATGCCGCTCGCCGCGCTGATCTTTTACATCGGCAACCATGCGGAGGCGGCGCGCTCGCCGTT
>CAZWUX010000064.1:0-247 GCA_964637665.1 uncultured Anaerolineae bacterium | reverse complement strand
GCTGGAAGCGGAGTCGGAGATCGTGGCGGGCTTCCACATCGAGTACAGCGGCACGGCATTCGCGATGTTCTACCTCGCGGAGTTCCTGCACGCGTTCACGATCTCGGCGCTGGCTGCAACCCTGTTTTTCGGCGGCTGGCGCGGGCCGGGCGCGGCTGAGATACCGATCCTGGGCGTCTTCTACTTCTTCCTGAAGACGTTTATCATTTACTTCGTTAACGTATGGGCGCGCGGCACGCTTCCCCGC
>CAZWUX010000063.1:0-15445 GCA_964637665.1 uncultured Anaerolineae bacterium | reverse complement strand
CCTCTGCCTTCAGTGTTTGGTTTCCGCCGTGCGGGGGTGCTAAACTCAGGCGTGACATGACCGAGGCATCCCAACCCGACAACCGGACCCAACTCACCGAGCGGCGGCACATCCACGTGGACGGCGTCGTGCAGGGCGTCGGATTCCGCCCGTTCATCTATGGGCTGGCCGAGCGGCACGGGCTGACGGGTTGGGTGCTGAACGCCTCGTCGGGCGTCGACATCGAGGTGCAGGGCGCGCCGGATGCCGTCGACGCCTTTCAAGCGGCGATCCGGGCGGAAGCGCCCCGGCTGGCGCGGATCGACCGGGTGGTGGGCGAGCACACCCCCGTTCAGGCGGACGAGGCGGGCTTCACGATCCGGCACAGCGAGGCGACGGCGGGCATCTCGCTCGTCTCGCCGGACGTGGCGACCTGCCCGGACTGCCTGCGTGAATTGTTCGACCCCAACGACAGGCGCTATCGCTACCCCTTCACGAACTGCACGAACTGCGGACCGCGTTACACGATTATCCGGGCGATGCCCTATGACCGCCCGCAGACGACGATGAGCGGTTTCATCATGTGCCCGGCCTGTCAGGCGGAGTACGACGATCCGCTGGACAGGCGCTTCCACGCCCAGCCGAACGCCTGCCCGGTGTGCGGTCCGCAGGTCGAGCTGGTGGCGGACGACGCGCTGCTGGATGAAATCGACGCGACCAGCCTGCCCGACGACGTGGCGCGGGCGGCGGCGCTGCTGCGGGCGGGATACATCGTCGCGGTGAAGGGGCTGGGCGGGTTCCACATCGCGTGTGATGCGACGAATCCGAACGCCGTCGCGCGGCTGCGGGCGCGCAAGGCGCGGCCCGACAAGCCGTTCGCGGTCATGATGGCGACGCTCGACGCGGTGGAGCGCCACTGCGTCGTCCACCCGGAGGAGGCCGCGCTGCTCGACGAACCCGCCGCGCCCGTCGTGCTGCTCTACCGGCGGGCGGAATCGACCATCGCCCCGAACGTCGCCCCGGATAACCCGATGCTGGGCGTCATGCTGCCTTACACGCCGCTGCACCACATCCTGCTGCGGGACGCGGGCGCGCCGCTCGTGATGACCAGTGGAAACCTTTCGGACCTTCCGATCATCAAACAGAATGACGAGGCGCTGGATAAGCTGGCGGCCATCGTCGATGCGTTCCTGCTGCACGACAGGCCGATCTACATGCGCTGCGACGACGCGGTGTGGTGGGTCGACCGGTTTGCCGGGGAGCAGGACACCGCGCGCCAGCCGCTCCGGCGCTCGCGGGGCGATGCGCCTTACCCGGTGCGGCTGGCGTGGGAAGCCGGACGCGACATCCTCGCGGTGGGGGCGGAGATGAAAAACACGCTCTGCCTGCTGCGCGGGAATGATGCGTTTCTCAGCCAGCACATCGGGGAGGTCGACTCGGTCGAGGCGCTGGCGTATTTCCGCGAGGCGCTCGACCACCTGAGCGGGATATTCAAGGTCGAGCCGGAGATCGTCGCGCACGACCTGCACCCCGGCTACCTGACGACCCGGCTGGCGGACGAGCTGGCCGCCGAGCGCGGGCTGGAGCGGATCGGCGTGCAGCACCACCATGCGCACATCGCGGCCTGTCTGGGCGAGCATGGGCGCGAGGGGCCGGTGATCGGCATCGCGTTCGATGGGACGGGCTACGGCCCCGACGGGGCGATCTGGGGTGGGGAGGTGCTGGTTGCGGACGTGCGGGGTTACGAGCGCGCCGCGCACCTCGAATACCTGCCGCTGCCCGGCGGCGAGGCGGCCATCCGCCGCCCGTACCGGATCGCGTGGGGGTATCTGCTGGCAACCGGGGCAAACGTCCGCAACCTGGCGACACTGGACGCCTTCCCGATTGAGGAGCGGCGGATCGTTGAGCGGCAGGTCGAGCGGGGGATCAACACACCCCTCACGTCGAGCGCCGGGAGGCTGTTTGATGCGGTCTCGGCGCTGACGGGCGTGTGCCCGGTCACGACCTTCGAGGCGCAGGCGGCCATCGCGCTCGAACTGGCGGCGCGGGGCGCGGTCGTGACGGAAATCGAACCGTACCCGTTCAGCGTCGATGCGGATGGCACGGTCCGAGTGGGACCGATGCTGGAGGCCATCGCCCGCGACGTGGGGGCCGGGCGGCCTGTGGCGACGATCGCAGGGGCGTTCCACGCCACGATGGCGGCGATCATCGTCCGCGCGGCGGAGCACGCCCGCGCGCTGACCGGGCTGCGCACGGCGGCGCTCTCCGGGGGGGTGTTCCAGAACCGGCTGCTGCTGCGGCTCGCGCGGGAGGGGCTGCGGGCGGCGGGGTTCGAGGTGCTGACGCACCGGCAGGTCCCCGCCAACGACGGCGGCCTCAGTCTGGGGCAGGCGGTCGTGGCGCTGCACCGGGTGGGCTGATCGTTTAGGAACTCAGTACTAATCCCCAGTGCAAAACGCGTCCAAATTGCATATGGTCGGGGGGGATTTCTATCCGCTGCCCGGCCAGCGTTTCAACCTGTTTCCACCCATCGACACGATCAGGAGAAATGGCATGGCAGAAGCGACGATTAAATGGCTGGAAGAAAAGCAGTTCGTGGGGATCGACAGCACGGAGCACGGCATCGTGATCGCCTCGCCCAGCGAGGGCGGCAAAAACGGCACGAAGCCGTCTGACCTGCTGCTGCTGGCGCTGGGAAGCTGCACGGCCTACGACGTGGTCGCCATCCTCCAGAAAAAACGGGAGCGGCTGACCGGGCTGGAAGTGCGCGTGACCGCCGATCAGCAGGAAGATGCGCCGTGGACGTTCCAGCGCTTCCACATCCATTTCATCGTGAAGGGGCGCGGCCTCAGCCAGAAGGCGGTCGAGGACGCCATCACGCTCTCGGATGAGAAGTACTGCTCTGTATCGGCCACGCTCAGGCTGGGTGTGCCGGTGACGCACGGTTATGAGATCGTCGAGGAAGCGGATTGACGCCCGAAAAACGGGACTCGGAAGTAGGGATTGACGCGGGGGCGGAAGCACCATACACTATGTTATACAGCTCGTTATGGTGCCGGACAGCGCTCTCGTTCTCTCTAATCCCCCGACCAGGTTGATACACCCGATGCCATATCGTTCTCGTCCTCGTCGCCCGACGGCAGACGGGGAGCTGGCCCATTGCTGAAGGGCGAGCGGGGCAGCGGCGTTACGTCGCGTGGGGGTGGGGAGGACAGGTCGAAGTCACCGTACAGCTCGCTGCGTTTCTGTGTTTCGAGCAGGTTGCGCAGCTCGGCATGCTGCTGGTTGACCTGATGCTTGATGCGCAGGATGTCGGCCTCGCGCTGCTGGCGGGTGTGGATCAGGCGGTGGAGATCGGCGTCGCGCTGTTCGATAAGCTGCTCAGCTTCGCGAATCTCGGACGTTTTTTCGCGGATGGTCTGTTGGAGAAGCTCCAGTTTCCTTTTCTGCCGCTCGTACTGCTGGGTCAGGTTGTTGATCCGCTCGGTGAGTGACCGGTTCATCCGTTCGAGCACGTCGAGTTCCTCGCCGCTCTCGTCGATGTCGGCCAGCAGGCGGGACTGCCGGTCGCGGGCCTGCTCCCGCAGGTCGTGCAGCGTGCCGCGCGCCTCCTGCACGTCGGCGCGTTTGGCGTCGATGCTGAGCAGAAGCCGGGCGTGTTCGTCGTTGAGGTCGTCGAACTGCTCGCGGGCGGCGACGATGGACTGGTTGAGGGCGGCGAGCTGCTGCTCCAGATAGTCCATCTGAGTGCGGGCCTCGCGCGGGGTCTGGGCCGGTGGACTGCCGGTCGCCGCCGGTTGGATCGCCGGGGCAGGTTGGCCGCCGTCAGCCCGGCGGCGGGTTGAGCGAAGCTGCCAGCCCAGCCAGGCGCCGATCAACAGGGCCGGAATGACAAGAATATGGGGCCAATATGCTGTCAGATTCATGGGAAAAAGCCGTTTCTCAGCAAAAAGGTCTATACATTATAAAGATTTTATTGTAAGATAGTTATGATATGGTTTGTTCCGGACACCCTTAATCATATGCTGGTCCTGCAAATAAAACAAGTACGAATCATCTGAATCGTTAGATCCACCTGCGGGTGGCAAGCCTCGGACTAATCTCTTTCATGCCTATACCGCTGATCGCGTCGGCCCTCACCCAGGCTGGGCTGAGGTTGCTGAATAGTCTGATCGACCGCTGCCAGGAACTCGGCGAGGTGACGGATTCGGCGGAGTACACCGTTGCGGAGCACTGGGGCCGGGCCGTGCTGGAGCCTGCTCTTCTCCGGTCGGCCATCGACCGGGCGCAGGACGCCTTCAGCGGTGTGGCCGACACGCACCGGCAGTGGCTCGAAGTGCTGGCCTGGCTGCTCGAACACGCAGGGGAGACGCAGATCGCCTTTTGCGAGAACCTGTGGCGAGCTTACCTGTTCCGCTCACAGGCCGCCGCCGAGGCCCTGTGGGACACTTACCCCGAAATTCAGAGAACCCTCACCCACGAGATTCGGACCTACCTGCCCCGCACGTGGGGCGACTGGATTCTCCCCATGCAGACCTTCATGGGCTATGTGGAGGAGAGTCTGGTCGAGGCGCACGGCGATTTCGAGGACCTGTTCACCCAGCCGACCGTGCTCGACCTCGTGGAGGAGATGGCGGTCGATACGCCGAACATCGAATCCGGGCCGGACACGCCGGTCATCTTCGGCGACCGGATGCCGTTCGACGAGGCGGCGCTGACGGCCTACCTCACGGCGTGCCGCGATCAGATCGGCCACATCGACCTGCGCGGCTTCACGCGGGGGACGCACAACGTGCTGCGGGTGAGCGACGTATACGTCCCGCTGCGGCTGGTGCCCATCGCCGCCCCCGACCACCTGACCGACACGATGCGCTACCGGACGACAGCCTTCGACGACGCGGCGCTGCGGGAATTCCAGGCCCCGTTCGGGCCGGACGACATCACCGCCCGCGAGGGATTGAGCTTCAGCACGGCGCTGAATCGCTATCCGCTTCTGGCCGTGCTGGGCGAATGCGGGGCGGGCAAGACGATGCTGCTGCGCCACCTCGTGCTGGAGTTGTCCAGCATTTTGCTCAACGAGCACGCCGTCGGGCTGACGCTCGAAACCGGGCCGGACGGCGAGGTTCAGGCCGCGCTGGCCCGCCCGCTGCCGGTGTACGTCGATCTGGCGGACTTCCTCGAAGTCCGGTGCGGCGACGAATTGCTCGAAGAGTACATCGTGCGCCGGGCCATCGCCATGACGCGCGATGAGGCCATCGGGCCGCTGCTCACGACGATGCTGGGCGCGGGCCAGTGCGTGCTGCTGCTCGACGGGCTGGATCAGGCCGCGACGGACGATCAGCACCAGATGCTCGTCGACGCGGTCGCCGAGGCCGCTGCCGACTGGCGCGCGGCGGGCAACCGCGTCGTCGTGACGAGCCGCTTCGAGGCGTACGATGCCAATCCGCTGCCCGGCGAGTTCGCGGCGTGCCTTATCCAGCCGCTCGACCGCGAGGGCATCAACCGGCTGATGCTGAACTGGCGGCGGACGATCATCCGCCACCACCGGCCCGGCCTGAGCGATGACGAGGTGATGCGTCAGGCGCACAACGACGTGCTGGCGATCTGGGGCGATATCGCGCGGAGCCAGCGTTTGACGGCGCTCGCGCGGCGTCCGCTCTACCTGCGGATGCTGCTCGACGTGTACCAGCCGGGCGTGACGTTCTCGGCGCAGCGGGTGGGCATCTACCAGATGGTGGCCGACATGCTGATCCGGCGGTGGCGGCTGCCGCACAACGCGGCGCGGCCCGCCGTGCTGGAGCACGAGGTCGACGCGATGCTGGGCGAACTGGCCTACTGGCTGCATGGGATGCGCCCGACGGGGTTGATCTACGAGGATGAGTTGATCCGTATTCTGGGGCGCATCTGGCATGAGATGCACCCCGACGTGGGGCCGGATGGGGTCCGGCAGGCCATCGGACAGTTCATCGGCGTGCTGCGGATGCACCCCGGTGTTTTCGGCGAGATTGCGCCTCAGCGGTACGGATTTATCCACCAGGGGATGCAGGAATATTTCGCGGCGCGGTATCTGGTCTCCAGCTTTACGCAGGCGGCGGCCCGCATCCGGCGCTGGCTGCACCACCCGCGCTGGAACGACGTGATCGCGATGGCGGTGGGCTTCATGGCGATGCGCTCCCGCGAGGACGCCGCCGACCTGATCGAGGCCGCCGTGCTGGCGCGCGGTCCGCGCGCCATCGAGTTCGGGCACATGTCAAGCCCGTTCGAGTCGCTGCTCAAACGCGACGTATTTTGCGCGGCGCAACTGCTGGGCAGCGGGGTCGAGGTCCGCACGGACGTTGCGGAACGCGTCGTCGGGCCGCTGATGGACCTCTGGTTGAAGGGTGGGGGTGAGAGCCTGGGCCGCTTCACGCTGCTGTTCGACAGCGCGCGCCGCCACCTCGAAAATCTTGATGGGACTTCCGCCGGGCGGCTGGCCTTCCAGATCGCGCTGGAACACCTCGACGCGCCGGACGAAACCGTGCAGGCTTACGCGGTCGACGCGCTGACGTTCTGGCCGTCGCACGCGCAGGAGGCGCAGGAGGCGCTGATCGACTGCGGGACGCAGGTTCCGCTGCTGATGCGGCGGTCGATAGCCCGCGCGATGGGGCGGCTCGGCCCGCTGTCGGTCGAGGGGTACGCCTTCCTGATGACGCTGACGACGGATGTCGATTACGAAGTGTGCGCGTTGAGCCGTCGGGCGCTCGAAGTCCACAAACCCATCCCTTACGATGCGCTGAGCATGTGGATCGAGTTTCTGCACAGCGACGATCCGGTCAAACAGCGGGTCAGCCTGCGGCGGCTGGGGGACATCCCCCTCTCACGCCGGGTGTTGAGCGACATTCTGCTGCTGCTCGACGACGAGGATGAGACCGTGCACCGCCGCGTGATCGAGACGCTTTCGCGGGTCGACAACCTGCCGGACGACGTGCTGCTGGCGCTCCTGCGCTTCGCCGGGGCTGCCGATGCGCGATCCCGTGCGGTGGCGCTTGGCGCGTTCACCCGCCCGGTCGAACTGCCGGACATAGCCGTCGAGCACCTCATCCACTGGGCGAACGACCCTGACGGCGGTGTGCGGCGGGCGGCGATCACCGCGCTGGGAACGTGCAAAAACGAGGACCCGGCCATTATCGAGGCGCTGGTCGAGCGGCTGGACGACGGCTCGGACAGCATCCGCGCGGTGGCGGTCGATGCGCTGACCGGCAAAGGCCGCGACGACCCGGACGCGCAGCACATGCTGATCCACGCTGTCCGGGACCCGATCCTCCAGGTCCGCATCGCGCTCGCCCGCGCCCTGGCCCATATCCCGCAGCCGGGGCCGGACGTGCAGGAGGTGCTGAGCACGCTGCTGCGTGACAGCGAGATGCTGGTTCGCGAGGCGGCGCTTGAGACAGTCGGCGAGATGGAGGACCCCGGTCCGTATGTGCTGGAGCAGTTGATCGACCTCGCGTCGGACGAGGGGCACCCCATCCGCGAGCGGGCGGTGGCGGCGCTCGCCCGCCTGCGCAATCTGCCCGACGAGGCACTCATCACGCTGGTCGACGCGGTCTACGATCACGTCGACATGCTCGGCGCGGAGATCGCGGCCTGCATCAAGGCACACATGCCGCTCAGCCAGGCCGTGCTCAGCGAGATCATGGGCCGGGCGATGACCCGCGAGTCGCCGAACGGCGGCGGGTTCAGCGCGCGGACGCGGGCGCTGATGGTGGAAATGCTGGGCGAGGCGCTTGACGAGACATCCGCCGCGCTTCAGATTCTGCTGGAGGCGGCGGACGCGCAGAGTATGCCGGTGCGTGTTGCGGCGCTGCGCGGGCTGGGGAACGCGCGCGTCATGACGCCGGGCGTGGTCGACACATTGATGAAACGGCTGGGGACCGGCCCGGTGGAGGTGCGCTGCGCGGCGGGCGTGTCGCTGGCGGCGCTGATCCGCCACCAGCCTGCTCTGCCGCTCGACGACGAGCAGCTTCTCGGCGTGGCGCGGGCGCTGGCGCAGATTCTATCCGACCTGCCGCCGCACGCCGCGTGGGAGCCGGAGGGCCAGCTCCAGAACGAGGTGCTGCGGGCGCTGAGCTGGGTGGTGGGGCGCGGCAGGCCGGGGTTCCCCCGGTTAGGCTCGCGCTCGCAGCCGGACGATCCGCTGCTGGGTGGGTGAGATGCCGCGATGCGCAGGCGTGAGTTTGGGTTGCGCCTGCATGACAAAAAAGCCGAAAGCAGGCTGCTTTTCTGCTCCCGGCCTATAGGGAAACCGTAAATTAGATGCGCGGCGTTAGAAGATGCGCGAGGCGATCTTTATCAACATATTGATGATGGGCAGCGCCTTGAGAAGGGTCTGCGCCGGGCCGCTGTCCGCGCTGAACAGGTCGACGGCCATATCCAGAATATCCTGAATGTACTGGAGCCGCCGGAGTATCTGGGATTTGGGCGGCTTCTCCTCGTCGGTGACCATCTGGGCGGTCTCCGACAGGTTCTTGAGCGCCTTACGGGCGATCTTCTCATCCAGCTCACCGGACTTGTGAGCTTCGACGATCAGCGACTTCAGCTCAACCATCAGGTCGGCGAACGCGCGTGCGTCACGCTTCTTCTCAGGACTGAGATACATATCGCCCCCGGCCATGTTGTTGGCCTGGATGCGCCCCCTCCCAACTACGATAATGCCGCTGAGATCCCCGCTAACGTCAATGTCATCCCCGCCGTTTCCCTGAGTCGAAGTCTCTTCCTCGTCGTCGGGCAGGCGCAGATCAGAATCATCGGTCATCATACAGCACCCTCAGTGATCTTTGACACCGTCTCCCCTTACTCATCAGTGTCCTTGAGCAGGATACCACAAAATATGGCGGGGCGAGAATCAGGTTTAACCCGTATAAATTTCATTTTACATTATTGTTAGTATATAGTTAAATTCAAGTTATGAAAAGGCTGTCTCAGGCAATTGGAGAGCGGAATCATGGTGCCTTCATATCTCCCCAGTGGGAACGATGGAACGGGAAGCTCATTTTCCTCGGATGAGATCATCAATAGCCTGTCTGCCCAACTGGACGCCCTCCAGAAACTGGCCGCCAGGCAGGGCAGCCTGGACCCGAAGATGGAGGGCCTGATCGATAAGATGGCGGGCGATCTCAAAAAGGCCCGGCAGGCCCAGCGTGACAGCCGGTCGGCACCCGGAAATGGGGCCGGGACCGACATCAGGAACGGAAACGGCAAATCGAACGGCCACCCGGATAAGGATGACATCGCGGTGCACGGCGACGTGAAGGGCGTTAGCGTCGTCGGGCCAGGCTCGGCGCAGATCAAGAACGCCGCCGGTCACAACGTCGTCGAGGGGACGGTCATCGAGCGGGCCGAGATCGTGAACGTCAACAGCCCGGAGGACCCGGCCAGGAAAAAAGAGGCCGAGGAGGCAGCGGCCATGCTCAGCGAAGCGGAGCGCGATTACCTGACCCTGCTGCGGGAGACATCCAGCCGGGTGCCGCTCGGCAAGCTCGACCTGCAAATGGCGCTGCCCTCGGACGAGACGCCGCGCATCGGGCTGGCGGACATCTACGTGCCGCTGAACATCGCCCGCACGCAGCGCGCTCTGAAGGACGACAACGCGCCACCCGCGCGCGTGCCTGTGCCGGTACTCGATACGGTGAACCGCACCCGCTGCCTCGTCATTCTCGGCGATCCCGGATCGGGCAAGACGACGTTCCTCAACCATGTGACGTGGTGCCTGGCCGGGGCGCGGCTGCATCCGGGATCATCCGTCTATCTCGACGGGTTGAGCGCCCCCCAGCAAAACCGGCAGCCCGCCGTTAACTGGAGTCACGGCGCGCTGCTGCCGGTGCGGGTGGAACTGCGCGAGTTTGCGCAGGCCATCCCCGCGAAAACGCGGCGCGGCACGGCGAAGCTGCTGGGGGACTACATTGCCGAGCGGCTGAAAGAGCAGAGCCTCGGCGCGTTCAACGACGAGATTCGCAAGGCGCTGCGGACCGGGCAGGCGATGGTCATGCTCGACGGGCTGGACGAGATCATCGACCTCGACAAACGGCAGATCGTGTGCAGCGCCGTGTCAGAGTTCGCCTACGCGCACCCGAAAGCGCGGTTCATCGTCACCTGCCGGGTGCTGTCCTACACGGACCCCGGCTGGCAGCTCGACGGGTTCCCGTCGGTGACGCTGGCCCCGCTCAGCGAGACGAGCATCAAGCTGTTCATCGACAAGTGGTATAACGCGTCTGAACGCCGGATGTACATCCCGCCTGAGGTGGCGAAGGCCAAAGCCCAGCAGCTCCGTGAGGCATCTGAGAACCTGCGTGACCTCGCCAAAAACCCGATGCTGCTCACCGTGATGTGCGTGATCCACACCTATCGGGGGATGCTGCCCCGCGAGCGGGCGCGGCTCTACGAGGACTGCGTGCAGCTTCTTTTGCTGGAGTGGGAGCAGGCGCGCAGGGTCGGCATGGGCGGCTGGCAGCAGGGGATCGTCGAGGAGCTTGGGACTCGCAAAGAACGGTTGATGAGCGGGCTGTGCGAGGTCGCGTTCCGAGTGCACAGCGACGAGAACGGCAAGCCTTCCGCGTCGAATATCGCCGAGGGCGACGTGCTGCGCGTGCTCCAGAAGTACCTCGACAGCGATTGGAACAAGGCGAAACGGTTCTGCGAGTATGTGGAGAAGCGGGCCGGGCTGCTGATCGGCAAGGGGCAGGACAAGAGCGGCGAGGCGATGTACGCCTTCCCGCACCGGGGCTTTCAGGAATTTCTGGCGGCGCGGCACATCGTGCTCAGCCGCAATTTTCCACACATGGCGGCCACGCTGGCAGATAAGGGCGACGTGTGGCGCGAGGTGCTGCAACTGGCGATCGGCCACCTCGTCTACAATCAGGACGATATTTACCGCCCCTTGAGCGCGATCAACGTGCTCGTCAAACCGGAGCCGCCCAAACCGGGCGATACCATCGGGTGGCGCGCGGTTTGGTGGGCTGCCGAGATGATGGCGATCGTCGGGAAGCAGGCAGCGGAGGGGGATGAGCACGTCGGAAAGCACGTCCTGCCCCGGCTGCACAAACAGCTTACGCAGCTCGTCGTGACCGGGCAGCTCACGCCGGTCGAGCGGGCGCAGGCGGCGGATGCGCTCGCCGTGCTGGGCGATGAACGGCCCGGCGTGTGCACGCTCGAACCGGAGACGGTCGCCATCCCCGGCGGGACGTTCAAGATGGGCCAGAAGAACGAACAGCACAAAGTCACGGTGCGGCCCTTCCGCATCGCGACCTACCCGGTGACGAACGCCCAGTTCGAACGCTTCGTCAGGAGCGATGGGTACAAAAAGGACGTGTACTGGACGGAGGCCGGGCTTGAGTGGCGCAACCGCACGGCCAAGCGCGGCGGCCTGCTTGGACACCCCTCGTTCGGCGCGGCCAACCGTCCGGTCGTTGCAGTGACGTGGCACGAGGCCATCGCCTACTGCAACTGGCTGCGCCGCAAGACAGGCAAAAAATACCGCCTGCTGACCGAGGCCGAGTGGGAATTGGCAGCGGGTGGCATGGAGGGGCGGCGCTATCCGTTTGGCGACCGGGCATCGGACGACTACCTCAACACGCGCGAGGCGGGCGTCGGGGAGACCTCGGCGGTAGGTATTTTCCCACGCGACAAGACGCCGGAAGGCGTGTATGATATGGGCGGAAATGTGTGGGAGTGGACAAGCAGCCTCGACAAGGGCTACCCGTATAGGGCGTCCGATGGGCGGGAGAAGCTCGACGCGGCGGGGCCGCGCGTGCTGCGGGGCGGATCGCACGACAACGACCGGACCGAGAGCCACTGCGTGCAGCGCCGCCCGGTCGAGCCACACGCCTGCGTCCGCATGATCGGCTTCCGGCTGGCGCTGGACGAATCGTGAAATCCGCGTCCGGCAGCTCCCCACAGACAGGCGGCAGTCCAATGTGACAACACGCCTACAATACGTCTAAAGTAGGGATTGACCTGATTGCCTCGCTGGTAGCTGGCTGGTAGGATAGATCCTGGGCTATTATTATGATCAGTAATGGCCGGTAGACGATGCGGAGCCAGGTGCCTTCATGTCTGTGCAATCCCACAGCCAGATACCCTTCACACCTGTCGCCATCGAGCGACCCCGGCTGCTCGACCGGCTGGAGCAGGCGTCTGAATATCGCATCACGCTCATCACCGCGCCGACCGGCTACGGCAAGACGACAGCCATCTCGCAGTGGGCGCGCAGGACCCCCATCCCCGTCGCGTGGCACAGCATCGAAGAGCACGAGCGCGACCTGCCCAACCTGCACCGCCACGCGCTCTCCGCGCTGGAAGACATCGCGCCAGGCATCGAGCAGGCGCTTCTCCCGATAAACGACAGCTCGGCGGGCGAGTTGGCCGCCGCCATCGCCGAGTACCTGCGGCGCACAATGGTGGGCAGCGCTGCCTACGTGCTTGACGACGCCCAGCACCTCTCCGGCTCGCCGGGTGCGGAGACGTGGCTCCACACGCTGACCGACCGCAGCCCGCCCGGCCTGCACCTCGTCATCGCCAGCCAGGGCCGACCCGATCTGCCCTATCTCGACCTCGTGGCGCACAATCAGGTAACGGTGCTGGACGACGGCGTACTGCGCATGACGGCGGACGAGATCGGCTGGCTGGCCGAGCGCACGCTCGGCAGGCTGCCCTCCGACGATGAGCTGGATGAACTGATCAGCTATCTTGACGGCTGGCCCGCCGGGATCATGCTGGCGCTGCATCCGCTGCATGACAGCCTCGCCGACGTGCTGGCGCACCGGACCGACGGACCGCGTGCGCTGTTCGAGACACTGGCCGAGCAGATGCTCCGCGCCCAGCTCCCCGACCTGCGGCACTTCCTGCTGACCTCGTCGACGCTGCGCCGCCTCACCCCGGAGCTGTGCAACAATGTGCTGGGGCTGCACAACAGCTCGGAATGGTTGGCCGAGGCTCAGAGCCGCAACCTGTTCCTCTCGCGGGTGTCGGGCGGCCTCGTCTACCATCAATTATTCCGCGATTTCCTCCAGAATAAGCTGCACGACGAGGACCCCAACCGGTTCGTCGAACTGCACCTGCGGGCCGCCCGCCGGTTTCAGGAGCAGGACGACATCGACAACGCCTTCACCCATTATCTGACTGCCGGACATGCCGACACAGCGGCCCATCTCGCCGAGCAGGCCGCGCTGGCCTATTACGGGCAGGGGCGTTTCGAGACGATGCTGGACTGGAGCGAACGGCTCAAGGAAGCGGGGGCATCGGCCCCGTCGCTGGCCCTCCAGTGCAGCTACATCCTGACCGATCGCTATGAATACGAACGCGCGGACCAGGAGCTTGAGCAGGCGTTCGACGGGTTCGTCGCACAGAGCGACGACAAGGGCAGCGCGCAGGTTCAGGTGCAGCAGGCGTGGATCTGTATCCAGCGCAGCGAGCTGGAGCAGAGTATCAAGCTGGCGGAACCGCTCATACAGGCCGACACGCCCGAACTGCGGGGCCGCGCGCTGCGGGTGATCGGGGCCGCCTATCTGCGCTCCGGAGATGTTGAGACGAGCATCGAATATCTGGAAAGGGCGCTCGAAGTCCACCGCGAGCTTGAGCTTCTCATCCCGCTCTCGCACCTGCTGCAAGACCTTCAGGTAGCTTATATGCGGCTGGGGCGTTTCAAGGAGGGCGGGGAGATTCTACAGAAGGCCGTCGCGCTGCGGCGTAAGCTCGGCGGGCGGGCCAACCTCGCGCTGGCGCTCAACAATCTGGGCTACTATTACCAGCAGTTCAGCGACTACTATCAGGCGCTTCTCACCTTTCAAGACGGCCTGAGCGTTGTCGCGGGCAGCCCCAACCGCCGCGTGGAGGGCTATCTGCTGTGGAGTATGGGTGACCTGCGCCGGGACCTCGGCGCGTTCGACGCCGCCCAGCGATTGTATGACAAAGCGCTCGACCTGCTGCCTCACCGGGGCGAGCCGAACCTGCAAAGCTCGATCCTCGTCAGCGTGGCGACGATGCGTCGCTGGCAGAACCGGCAGGAGGAGGCCGTGCTCGTCGCGGAGGAGGGGCTGCGCGTGGCCGAGGCCCACCACCTTCCCTTCGAGATCGCGCGGGCGCAGGCGGCGGCGTGGGCGGCCCGATCGCAGCTTGGGCAGGCTGCCGACGCGCTGGAGCATCTGTCCGAGGTGATCGAGGAACTGCGCTACCAGGGCGCGCGTTTCGAGCTGACCGGTATATTCGGCATTGCGGCCCACGCCTGCCTGCTGGCAGAGGATGAGGATGCCGCCCGTGAGTACATCGACGCCGCGCGGCGTATGGCGGATGAGATCGAGACGGCCCAGCCACTCGCCGTCGAGATCGCCCACACGCCGGAGCTTGAGACGTTTGTCAGCGGCCTGCCTGAGAACGACCAGCTTCAGCGGGACCTCAACCGTCTGCGGGACGCGGAGATCGAGCTGGCCGGGGATGTCGAGGAGGAGCCAGCCGCCCGGAACACGACCTACACACTGAGCGTCCACACGCTCGGCGAGGAGTCTATCGAGCGCGACGGCACGTTAGTCACCGACTGGCGCTCCGCCGTCGCCCGCGAGATTTTCTTCTACCTGCTGTTCGAGGGCGCGCAGCGGCGCGACACCATCGGCAACGAGTTCTGGCCGGATTTCCTGCCCCGCAAGGTGCGCAACAACTTCCATGCGACGATGCACCGCGCCCGGCAGGCGCTCGGACCGAACGTGATCATCTTCGAGGACGACATTTACCGCATCAACCCCGACGTGCAGATTCACTGCGATGCGCTCGACCTCGAACGGGTTGTCGCCGAGGCGCGTCCGCTGCCCCCGCATGACGCCCGCGCCGCCCACCTGTGGGAGCGCGCCGTCCGGCTTTACAAGGGCGAATTTCTGCCGTCACTCGACTACGAGTGGGTGCAGCCTCGCCGCACCGCGCTGCACGAGATGTACATCGAGGCGCTGGTGGAGAGCGGCCACTGCGCGCGCGCCCGCGACGACACGCGGGGCGCGATCGACATCCTGAAAAAGGCGCTCGAAGTCGAACCCTACCGCGAGGATATCCACCGCACCGTGATGCGCTACTACGCCGACATGGGGGAGAAGAACCAGGTTGTGAACCACTTCAACCAGCTTCAAGCGCGGCTGCAAGCGGAGATCGGCGTTGCCCCTGCCGAGGAAACCGTGCGGCTGGCCGAACGACTGCTCAGAGAGTAGCCCCACCGGATCCGCCCCCGAATTATAGAGAGACCGATCCAACTAAAAAGGTAAGGAAAACATTTGAAAAATAAGTGATTTCCCCTTAAAAGGTTATAGTATGGTTAGAAAAACCGCCTGAAGGCGGTTTTTTGTGTTTCTGGTAAGCGGTTTTTTTACAGGGGTCTCGTAGTCTCTAGCTACACAGAGAGAAACACACAGGGAGGCACTGCCATGAAGTTCTTCAACAGCGCGAACTTCACGGC
>CAZWUX010000062.1:3042-15527 GCA_964637665.1 uncultured Anaerolineae bacterium | reverse complement strand
CCCGGAGGTCGACGAGGCCATCGGGCGGCTCGAAGCGGGCGAGGACCCGGCCAGCGTCGAGCGGTCGATGGGGCTGGATGAAAACAGCGACCTCGACCTGTAAATCGCAAGCCCGGAAACTGACTCCAGCAGACGGTCATTCAGCGCGCTCACGCAGCCGGGCATCGACCGCCTGACGGATCGCCCGCTGAATGACATCGACCGCTTCCCCCCCATCGACCTCAAACCAGCGCCCCGGTTCTTCGTTAATTAACCGGTGATAGCCGTCCCGCACGCGGCGGTGAAAGTCGAGGGCCGCCGCGTCGAGGCGGTTCCACTCGGCATCGCCGTCGCGCTGGCGGCGGCGCAGGCCGGTTTCGGGGTCGATGTCGAGGTAGATGGTGAGGTCGGGGCGCAGGCCGCCCGTCGCAATCGTGACGAGCTGGCGCACCATCGCCAGATCGAGGCCGCGCCCGTAGCCCTGGTAGGCGAGCGTGCTGTCCGCGTAGCGATCCGCGATGACGATCTGCCCGGCGGCCAGCGCGGGGCGGATGACCTGCTCGACGAGCTGGGCGCGTGACGCGGCGTAGAGCAGGATTTCGGTGCGGTCGGCCATCGCCACGTTATCCGGGTCGTGCACGACCGCGCGAATCTGCTCGCCGATGGGCGTGCCGCCCGGCTCGCGGGTCGGGCACACGGTGTATCCCTGCCCGGTCAGGTACTCGACCAGCAGGGGCACCTGGGTGGATTTGCCGCATCCATCCGGGCCTTCAAACGTGATGAACATGCGGGGGATGCCGTCCTGAGTCGGTCAGCCGCCCCCGGCGGCGCGACAAGCGCACCTGCCGGGGAGGGCGCTATTCACTGTAAACGCGAACGTGGCGGTGCGGCTCTTTGCCGTAGCTGTGCGAGTGCAGATTCGCCTGCCGGATCAGCTCGTGCTGGTGGCGGCGGATGCTCGCCTTCTGCGGGCTGAGGTTGACGGCAAGCTCGCCGCCGCTCATCACCGCCCGGATTGCCTGCTCCGTCTCGCGCAGCGCTTGCTGGAGCGGGCTGTTGTCGCGCTCCACGACCTCGTCGAAGTAGTCGAGCAGGAAGTCCTCGATCTGGGCGACCGTGTTCGACCGCAGGACGTAGATCGGCACGCCGCGCTGCTCGGCATCGGTGATGACGCGCGGGCGGCGGCGGTAGAAGTTCTTGAGCGTCAGCAGCACGTCCGCATCGCCGAGATCGTCCGTGATCGCCATCGGCAGCCGGTGGTGCTCCGCCGACTCGATCAGGCGGTTGCGGGCGATCCCGTAGGGGAAGACGCGCACCTTGTTCGCGCCGCCTTCCACCTCGACCGGCGCGGAGGGCATGGGCCGAGGCTGCGCCCCGTTGCCGCCGTTGCCGCGACTGCCGCGCTCCACCGCGTCGCCGTTTCGGCTGCGGCTGGCGCGGAACGTGTTGTCCTGCCGGGCGCCCCCGCGCCTGCGCTGTCCGCTCGGCGGGGGGTTCTCGATGATGACCTCGCCCTCCGGGCCGCGCCGCCTGATCTCCGGCGCGACGCCCTGGCCGCGCAGCAGCGCGTCGATCGACTCGGTCACGTCCGGGTGGACGTACAGCGTGTCGCGGTCCTGAAGCTCGATCACCACGTCGAAGGTGGGCGGCGCGCGGCGTTCGAGCACCGTTTTCTGCGTGCCGCGACGCCGGGCCTCCTCGTCGGAGAGCGTCACGCTCTCGATGCCGCCGACGAGGTCCGACAGGGTCGGGTTCAGCAGCAGGTTGTCGAGCGTGATGCCGTGCGCGGTGCCGATCAACTGCACGCCGCGCTCGGCGATCGTCCGCGCGGCGAGCGCCTCAAGCTCGCGCCCGATCTCGTCGATGACGATGACCTCCGGGTTGTGATTCTCGACGGCCTCGATCATCACCTCGTGCTGGAGGCTGGGCATCGGAACCTGCATCCGCCGCGCCCGCCCGATGGCGGGGTGGGGGATGTCGCCGTCGCCGCCGATCTCGTTCGATGTGTCGACGATGACGACGCGCTTCGACTCGGCCAGCACGCGCGCGGCCTCGCGCAGCATCGTCGTCTTACCAACGCCCGGTTTGCCGAGGAACAGAATGCTCTTATCCGAATGGACGAGGTCCTCGATTACGTCGATCGTGCCGAACACGGCCCGCCCGACACGCAGCGTCAGGCCGACCACGTCGCCGTGTCGGTTGCGAATCCCTGAGATACGATGCAGCGTGCGCTCGATGCCTGCGCGGTTGTCGGCGTCGAACTCGCCCACCTGTAGCACGATCAGGTCGATGTCGTCCTGCGCGACCTCGCGGTCCAGCAGGGTGACCTCGCCATCGGTGTAACGCGCGGTCGGCACGCGGCCCAGGTCGAGGATGATCTCGATCAGCTCGTCGTTGCGACCGATTTCTTCAACCGCCTCCGAAATTTCGGAGGGCAGCACGCGCAGCAGGGTGTTTAAATCGTCAGAAACTACTTTCCTTACCATACCTATCCTGGTTGCAACTGATCGACCGGGTTTGCCGATCAGGCTATTCTTACAGTCTTCACAGCCCATTTCTCGCCCAGCGGAGGCTAGCGAGGCGTGGCCGGCCCCGGCTTCTCCCCCCCGCCGACGATGGAGGTGGGCAGCGGAATCCCCCCCTCGATGACCTCCACGGCTGCCGCGTCTGTCGCGCGGGTGGTGACCCGCGCTGCCGTGTGCCGGAACATGGCGGCCTGCATGGTACGCTCCACGAAGCCAAGCTCAGGCAGCAGCGCACCCAGATCGCCCATATACTCCCGCGCACGGCAGTACACGGTGCGTTTTTCCGCGCCGACGGCGGCCAGCCCCGCCTGGAGCAGGGCCACCATCCCGGCTTTGACATCCGGGCACAGATAAGGCTCGATCAGCGCGGCCTGCCCCCCCTGATAAACGGCCACCATGCCGTCCAGCCCGTCGTCGCCCGGCAGCACATAGATCGCGTCGGCCCGCGTGGGCGGCGGCTCGATGCGCTTGATCAGGCCGGGGGTGACGGCCCCGTAGATGCCCAGCAGCGTCGATTCCTCGTGTGAAGACGCCAGTCGCAGGGGGTAGTCGGGAGGTTTAACCGGACCGGGAGGGCGCTCCCACAGCGTTTGCCGGGTGTAAGTCGCAAAGCCCGCGCGGCGCAGAATCTCGAACTCGCGCGCGTCGGCGTTGACCTCCGCGAGGATGGTCACGTTGCCGCGCTGCCCGGCCATGACGGCCAGCCCATCCAGCAGATCGAGCCACAGGCTCTCGCCCCCGCCTTCGTCCAGCGCCGGGGAGACGTAGGCCAGCCGCGCGTGCTGCTCGTTCTCAAGAAAGTGCAGCAGGCCCAGCGCGCTGCCATTTGAGCGGCGCAGCACGTATACCTGCATCCGGCCAATCGCGGCCATCAGCGCGTGTTGCAAGCCATCATCGCCGACCGTCAGGCTGAGTTCTGCGTCAAAGTTGACGCCATGCCCTACCTTACGGTAGGCGAATGGCAGATCGTGCAGGCGAAGGCGGCGAACGTCTGTCAAGCAGGGACCTTTGGCTGCAATCTGCTTCCTTGCTGAATCCTACAACAAACGAATCAAACGTCTACTTTACAGGGCTGGCCGGTAACACCGTATGTATACAGGGTGCGCCGAGGGAACTCCCTCGGCGCGGCCAATCCCGTCGACGCTTTTATTGTAAGCACAGTGCGGCAACGGCGCAACCGCCCACAGGTGGGCGGGGGAGGTTCTAATAGGAGTATGATGCAATATGCAAGGGGTGGTTTTTGTGTAAAATGAAGACATGATCCTGATCGAGTCGAAGGGACTGTGCTATGGAGATCGGACGCAAAACGCTGCGCATCGCTGCCGTGTCGCTGGTCGTCGTGCTCGCGCTGGTCATCGCCTCGACGGTTTACGCGCAGTACGAAGAGCTGTATAACGTGCCTAACGAGGCGGGCTTCACCCCCTGTTCGGTGTTCGACGTGGGCGGGTGGGGCGATAAGTGGCTGAACCTCGACGACGACGACTATGCGGCCTGCACCGCATACCGCCCATACCTCACCGTCTACTGCATGAACAGCCAGGGCGAGTGGGTGAATAACACCGTCGGCCCGGTCATCTACCACCCCATGTCGGAATTCCAGACCGGCCCGGTGCTGACCTTCACATCGACCCAGCACGGGCACTGCGGCATCTTCCCGACGGGGGAGCATCTGCTCGAATAAGCGTATCACCGGCTGGATGGTCACGGAAGCCTCTCAGACGCATCTGGGAGGCTTCTTCGTCCGGCCCCTGCGCCATCCCCACCAGTGGTGGGAGCGTCATGAAAATGGAGTGAACGTAGGGCAATCGACTTTTGCCACACCCTATCAGGGCGGGTACAATCGGCCCGACGAACACACCGAGCGGTGTACCGACAGAGGAGGGACCGTGAACAGGCGACAGATCGTAATAAGATTGGTGATTACCCTGGCGGCGCTGGTTATGCTCTTCGCCGTCGTTTTGCCCGCCGCTGCCCAGAGCGAAGGCCGCATCGCCGGGATCGTCTATGCCGACACGAACGCCAACGGCATCCGCGATGAGGACGAGCCGGGCATCAAGGATGCGCGGGTGAACTTCGCCTCCGGCGGGTGGGACACGACCATCAACACGGCGGATGATGGGTCATTCAGCATCGAACTCAACCCCGGCACCTGGACGGTGACGATCGTCGAGCTGCCTGCCGGTTATTTCGAGCCGGAGGTTGCCAGCACTGAGGTCGTCGTGGCCGATGCCGGTGATGCGGTCAGCAACGTGGAGTTCGCCATCGTGCCGGAGGGCACCGTGCTGCCCGCTTCGGGTGGGCCGGTGCCGGGTTACATCATCATCGGCGGGCTGGTCGCCATGCTGATCGCCGGGGGCGCGCTCGTCCTGCTGGGCCAGCGCCGGAGCCAGCTAGCCGCCTGATCGCCGCACTGACCTCGTGCCCCGTCCACCTTCGCCGCCGGAGCGCGCTCGGATGGTGAGGCGGATCAACCCGCTGACGGCCACCGGGGCGCTGCTAATGCTCGTCGCGGCGACCGCGCTCATTACCTACGCTGCGATCACCGTACCGCCGCGCCTGAAAGCCGCCGGAGGTCCGCCGGAGGCCTTCCGCCAGGCCGCGACATCCCAGGCCGCCGATGCGCCCATATCGGCGGCCAGCGTCGATCCCGCTTCTTCCGCATCCGGTGCGCTCACGCCGACGGGCGCACCCACCGCGCAGGAGGCCGCCGCGCCGACTCCCGGCGGCCCGACGCCTACCCTGCGTGTCGCGATCCCCTCCAGCACCGAGACACCCACCCCTGCGCCCGACATCGATCTGGACGGCGCGCAGGCGATCCCTGATTGGGTCGAGGAGCGCTACTGGCTGAGCATCCCCGCCATCGACCTTGAGGCCGCCGTGATGGCCTTCGAGCCGCGCCAGCGCGACGCGGATGGCATCCCCGTCATGCGGCTGCCCGTGCCCAACACCTACGTCGTGGGCTGGGATTCGACCTCCGCCGAGCCGGGCTACGCCGGGAACACGATCATGGCGGGGCACAATAACCTGTTCGGGGCCGTGTTCGGTGGGCTGTACGACCTCCAGATCGGGGACGAGGTCGCCGTGTGGAGCGAGCTGGGTGTGTTCTCCTACCACGTCTCCGAGGTGATGCTGCTCGAAGAGGAGGGCCAGCCGCTTGAGGTCCGCTACCAGAACGCGCAGTGGCTCAACGACACGCCCGACGACCGCCTGACGCTCATCACCTGCTGGCCGCGCAACTCCTACACGCACCGCCTGCTCGTCATCGCGACGCGGTAGACGCTCCATCTAATTCGTTTCTGCACGCTTTTCTGTTAAGAAAATGTGCTGATTCTCCGGCGAAAACCCCCTCTGCCTCGCTGCGCTCGGCTTTCTCCCCCTTGCAAGGGGGAGATGCCCGAAGGGCAGTGGGGGTTCTGACCTGAAAATTGACTGACAACCAGATAGCTTGTCTGCGATCTGAAAGACCATTGTGTTCGGGCCGTTCCCCGGCGCGTGCAACGCCCCCGCGCCGGGCTGCATCTAACCCATAAAGACACCGTTATCCACACAAAAGGGAAGGCCGGTATGGACATCCACCCGGATATCAACGTCGAGGCGCTGGTCGAGGCGCACCCGGAGGCGATCGGATTCCTCGCCGAGCGGGGCATCGTGTGCATCCGGTGCGGCGAGCCGTACTGGGGCACGCTGCGCGAACTCGCCGCCAGCAAGGGCCTCGACTCGCAGATTGAGGCGATCGCCGACGATCTGCATCGCCACCTCGAAGAGCACATGGTTGGGTCAAACGCGCATACGTGAGCAGTCAGTGCCGCCAACAGCAGTTCATTCCCCCTTTTTGTTTTTCGCTTACCGGGGCGCGGATCGTGCTATGATAGGGGAAACAGACCATCGGGAATAGGGGGAAGCCATGCGCGCGTACCTGCTCATCAAGGCCGAGCCTCAGCACACGATGGGGATCATGAAGCTGCTGCAAAACGAGCCGGGCATTTCGGAGGCGAGCGTCATTCACGGGCCGTATGACTGCATCGCCCATCTGGAGGGCAAGGATCTCGACGACCTCAACGAGGCCGTGCTGCGCATCCGCGAGCTGCCGGGCGTGGCGGATACGCTGACCTGCCTCGTCGTGCGGTCGTGGCAGCGCGGGAAGTGAGTGGCAAACCGCAGGGCGGTTTGCTTATTATTCCATCAGGGTTTCGCCCTGTGGGGCCTGCGGTCCCGCCATTCATCTCCCAGGTGAGGTAGGGGATGAATGACAATGGAGTCATCAGCGCGGCGTCGGATCGTACAGCGCCTTGACGATCAAGATCGCGCCCAGCTCGACGACGGCGACGATCAGCCAGGGCAGCTTGAGGGCCGGGCCGAGCAGCGTATTGACCAGCCCTGCCAGCCCGGTCGCGACGACGAGGATGGACAGCACGTAGGCGGGCCAGCCCGCGTGCCAGTCCGGCTGCATGTCCTGAAAAATCGTTGAGCCGAGCAGGATCAGGCCGGGGATGAACAGGATCAGCGGCCTGAAGGGCGGGAATACGCGGTAAACTCCAACGTAGATCACGGCAGCGACGACCAGCACCGCTCCCCAGGCGAAAAGCTCGAACCGGACCTCGGACTCGGGCTTATTACCACGCAGCATGGTGACCTCCTCGACGGCGCAGCGCGCCTGCGGACGATGATAGTACGCTCCGTTCAGTATAGTGCGGGCGGGCCGGTTAGATCAAACCGGGGGAAAGGCCGGGGGATGAAGATCATCGCCATCGCGGAAGACACGCCGGGCGCGGAGCATGATGACTTCGCGCCGCACCTCGACGCAGAGGCACGGCGCGTGTGGGAACTCCAGCAGGAGGGCGTGATCCGTGAGATGTACTTCCGCGCGGACCGCCCCGACGCGGTCATCGTGCTCGAATGTGCGGACCTCGACGCGGCGCGCGCCGTGCTCGACACGCTGCCGCTCGTGCGTGAGGGGTTGATCGCGTTCGGTTTGATCCCGCTCAGGCCCTATCCGGGGCTGGGCCGCCTGTTCCGCGAGCCGCCCGCTGCGGAGTAAACGGCAAACCGCTCCGCTCTCCGCGCGCCAGACCTTATGCCAGCGGCACGAAGTGAACGACCGTCACCCCGTCGCCGCCCTCGCCGCCCTTCGCGCTGCGAAACTCCTTGATCAGCGGGTTGCGCTCCAGCGTTTGCCGGACGCCGCGCCGCAGCACGCCCGTGCCCTTGCCATGCACGATGCGCACCCAGGGCAGCCCGGAGAGGTACGCTTGATCGAGGTAGTCTTCGAGCATGGGCAGCGCCTCGTCGAGCGTCATGCCGCGCAGATGAAGCTCGATGCCGGGGCTTTCCGGTCTCGGACGGCGGACGCGCTCGTAGGTCGATTCGCCCTCCACGTCCTCGCGGCGGCGCTTGCGCCCGCGCCCGCGAAATTCGAGATCGCCGGGATCGACGCGCACCCGGAACTGCCCGACCTGCACCTCCGCGTCGCCGTCGAGCGCCACGATCTCGCCCTCCGCGTCGAGCGTCGGCACGTAGACGCGGTCGCCCGCTTGCAGCTCGCCGGGTGGCTCCGGCGGCGGCTCAGGCTCCTCGCGGGGTGGGGGCTGGGGGGCAGGCTCGGACCGCCCGGCGACGGGTTCCGCCAGCACCTCGCCCAGCGTCTCCGCTCCCTCGGCTACCTCCTCGACGACATCCTGCGCGTCCTCGGCCTCCTCGCGGTAGGACGGTGGGATAGTCCGCAGGCGCTTACGCAGCTCGGCGATCTCGTCGCGCACGGCGGCCAGTTCGGATTGGGCCTCGGCCCGCGCCTCCTCGATGATGCCGCGCCGCTCCTCCTCAATGGTGTCCAGCCGCCGCTGGAGCCGGTCGCGCAGAATCTCCGAGTCGCGCTCGCTGCGTGACAGCCGCCCCGCCGACTGTTTTAGCTCGGCGCGGGTGCGGTGGATGTCGTCCAGCAGGTCGTCGGCGGCTAAATCCTCCGCCCCGACGTAGCCCCGCGCGCGCTCGATGATATTCCCCGGCAGGCCCAGCCGCGTCGCGATGGACAGCGCGTTCGAGCGGCCCGGCAGGCCGACCATCAGCCGGTACGTGGGTGCGAGGGTCTGCACGTTGAACTCCACCGAGGCGTTGCGCACGCCGGGCGTGCTGTGCGCGTAGAGCTTGAGTTCGGGGTAGTGGGTGGCGACGAACGTCGTCGATCCACGCTCGCGCAGGTCTTCGAGGATGGCCCGCGCGATGGCGGCCCCTTCCGCCGGGTCGGTGCCCGCGCCAAGCTCGTCGAGCAGCACCAGCGAGCGATCCCCGGCGTGGTCGAGGATGTCGATAATGTGCGTCAGGTGGGCGGAAAACGTGCTGAGCGACTGCTCGATGCTCTGCTCATCGCCGATGTCGGCGTAGACCTCCGAGAAGACGCTCAGCGTCGACTCCGGCGCGGCGGGGATGTGCAGCCCGCACTGCGCCATCAGGGCCAGCAGGCCGACGGTCTTCAGCGAGACGGTCTTGCCGCCCGTGTTCGGCCCGGTGATCACGAGGATGAACGTGCCCTCGTCGAGCACGGCGTCGATGGGCACGACCTCGTCCGGGTCGATCAGGGGGTGGCGCGCGCTGTAAAGCTGGACCGTGCTGCCGGGGAGGCGCTCGCGGTCGAAGGCGATCAGCGTCGGCGGGTGGGCGCGCAGCGTGGCGGCGTACTTGGCTTTCGCAAACGCCACGTCGAGTTCGGCCAGTGACTCGACGCACCACACGATCCGCTCGGCGTGAGCGGCGACCTCGGCGGTGAGCGCGCGCAGGATGCGCTCGACCTCGTCGCGCTCGGCGGCCTCAAACTCGCGGATGCGGTTGTTGATCTCGACCGTCGCCATCGGCTCGACGTAGACCGTCGCGCCGGAGGCCGACTGGTCATGCACGATGCCCTTGATGCGACCTTTCGACTCGGCGCGGACCGGGATGACGTATCGCCCGCCGCGCTGGGTGATCAGCGCCTCCTGCAAATAGGGCTGGTACGCGCTGGACGAGATGATGCTCTGGAGCTTGGTGTGCAGCCGGTCGCGCTGGGTACGCAGCCCGTAGCGGATGCGGCCCAGTTCGGCGCTGGCCGAATCGAGCACCTCGCCCTGATCGCCGATGGCGTTCGTGATGGCCTCGACGAGCGGCTTCCCGCCGTACAGCCCGACGGCGGTCTCCGCGAGCAGCGGGAAGCGCTCCTCCACCTTCTCGATCTGCCCCTTCAGCCGGGCCGCTGCTTCGAGCGTGCCCCGAATCTGGAGCAGCTCAGGTGGGCTGAGTGGAATCTCGCGCCGGGCCTTCCCGGCCTGCGGGCGCACGTCGTGCGCGCCGCCCACGCTGAGGAAGCTCTTCTCTTCGAGCAGGGTGCGCGCCTCGGTCGTCTCCTGCTGGCGGATTTGCGCGTCGTCCAGATAGGGCGTCGGCGTCAGGTCCTCCAGCATCTCGCGGCTGGCCGAAAACGCGGCGTGCTCTGCAAGCTGGCGCAGAATCTTGTCGAGTTCGAGTTTTTGGGTCGTTCGTCTGTCCATGTCCCTACCAGCAGTTTCAACAGGCCGCGCCGCGCTGACCGGATGCTAGTCCAGTTCGTCGAACGGGACCGTCATCCCCATGATGTTCCACCCGGCATCGACGTACAGCACCTCCCCGGTCACAGTCCGGGCGAGGTCCGAGCACAGGTAGATCGCGGCGTTGCCGATGTCCTCCTGTGTGACGTTGTCGTGCAGCGGAGCGGCCTTCTCGTGATAATTCAGCATCTTGCGGAACCCCGCGATGCCCGATGCGGCCAGCGTCTTGATCGGCCCGGCGGAGATCGCGTTGACGCGGATGCCCTGCGGGCCGAGGTCGTGGGCGAGGTAGCGCACCGACGATTCGAGCGCGGCCTTCGCGACGCCCATCACGTTGTAGTGCGGCATGACGGCCACGCTGCCGTAATACGTCATCGCGGCGATGGAGCCGCCGTCTGGCATCAGCTTTTCGGCCCGCTGGGCGAGCGCGACGAGTGAGTACGCGCTGATCTCCAGCGCCGTTTTGAACCCCTCGCGGCTCGTGTCGACGAATCGCCCGTCGAGGTCCTCACGTTCGGCGTAGGCGACGGCGTGAATCAGCACGTCGATGGTCCCGTGCGCCTCCGCCACCTTCTCAAACACGCGGTCGATAGCCGCATCGTCCGTCACGTCAGCTTCCTCGATCACGGTTGCGCCGACGCTCTCCGCGAGCGGGCGGACCCGCTTCTCAAGCTGCGGAATGGCGTAGCTGAAGGCCAGATCGGCGCCCTCGTCGTGGAAGCGCTGCGCGATCCCCCATGCGATCGAGTATTTGTTCGCGACGCCGAAAATCAGCGCAGTTTTCCCCTCAAGCAGGCCCATCGGCTGTTCCCCCTGTAGTTTTGTCATCTCGAAACGTAGATACTGCCCGCCACCCAGAAGCGCCACGGCTTGCTGCGCCACGGCTCCGGGGTGCTGCCGAGGCCGATGCGCGGGCCGCAGGCGACCTCGTCCACCGGGACCGGCTGGCCGCGCTCGATGCGGAGCGGGCTGTCCGCCGCCGTCAGGTCGACGCCATTCAGCGTCCCGTCGACGCCCAGCGCCATCGTCAGGCGGCCCGGCCCGCTCGTCCATTCGCGCTCCGGGCGACCATCGCGCCGCTCGGCCATCACGTCGATCCCCTCGACGGGTTCGACCGCGCGGATCAGGGCCGCGCCGCCGTAGTCGACCCCCGGCGGACGCGCGGCGACGTTCAGCAGCCAGTACATCCCGTAGATGAAGTAGACGTAGGCGTGGCCCGGCGGGCCGAACATGACGGCGTTGCGCTTCGTTTGACCCCGGCTGGCGTGCGACGCCGCGTCGTCCCAGCCGGTGTATCCTTCGGCCTCGACGATGCGCCCCGCGATCCGCTGGCCTCCGCTCTCATGTACGAGCAGATGGCCGAGCAGGTTGCGGGCCACGTCCGGGGCCTCGCGGGCGAAGAAATCGCGCGTCACAACGGGCATGGGGCACAGTGTAGCACAGCCGGGGCCGATCCGGCGAGAGTAAAATCTGCTCCGCAGATTTAAGCCCACCTCAGCACGAAAGGGGCAGGGCAGGGGAAAGTGGACCGGGTTAACTGCCGAGCAGTTTTTTGAGCATCGCGGGGTCGGCGACGATCACGACGAGGCTGTCGCGAATCACGTAGGTCGTCCCGTCCGAGGTCGTGATCACGTCCCCGTGAACCTCGTCGCGACCCACGTGTTTATCGCCCGCAACGGCGTCGCCCTCAGTTTGAATCGTGACGCGAGGCGGCTCGTCCCCTCGGCTGGCCTGTTCGAGACTGGTGACGAGCGCGTCGAGCTTTTCCTCGTTTACCCTGCGCGGGCTGGCCGCCCCGCGCTCCCAGCGCGACACACTGCTCCGCGAGACGCGCAGCATCTCGGCCACAAATGCCTGTGTCCAGCCCCACAGCTTGCGGAGTTCCTTCAGCCGTTCGATCATCGCCATTCTTTCTGCGTTACGCCAGCGCGAAGCGCGGGTCTTCTTCAATCGTCCGGCGCAGCCCCTCGGTGAGGCTCGTTTTCGGCTCGAAGCCGAGCAGCTTATGCGCGCGAGTCAGGTCGGCGCACATGTGATCGACGCCGCCGGAGCGGCCCGTGCTGTGGATCGGGTCGAGGTGTTTGCCCACCGCCCGCCCGATGCCCGCCACGAGGTCATTGACGCTCGTCTGGGTGCCGCTGCCGACGTTGATCACCTGCCGGTTGACGTTGGGCGCGGTGGCGGCGGCGATGAGGGCGTCCACGGTGTCGTCGATGTAGACGAAGTCGCGCGTCTGGCTCCCGTCGCCGTAGATGACGACGGACTCGCCTGACAGCGCCGCGCGGATGAAGCGCGGCACGACCAGCTCCGATTCCAGTATTCGCGTCTCGCCGATGTCGAGGATGCGCCCGTCGATGATGACGGAGGTGTCCAGGACGAGTGGGCGGGCGCCCTTGGCCTGCTTGGAGAACTCCACGTAGGGGATCACGAA
>CAZWUX010000062.1:0-3032 GCA_964637665.1 uncultured Anaerolineae bacterium | reverse complement strand
GCGGTGTCGCCGCGGGCGGGGGGGGGGCCCCCGGCGCCGTTGTTGCCGCCGGACGCGCCTGCCCGCGCCGCGCGGATGACGCGCGGCACGACCGGGGCGTGCGACACCGGGAGCTGCTGCCCCGGCCCATAGGCGTTGAAGATGCGCAGCGCCACCGTCTCGATGCCCCACAGCGCGCCGATGGTGCTGACGTACGTTTCGGCGGCGAACTTGCTCACGGCGTAGGGCGAGTCGGGGTTGGGCGTCATGCCTTCGTGGAGAAGCCGGGCGTCCTGCTTGCCGTAGACCGCGCCTGAGGAGGCCAGCACGACGCGCTCGACGCCGACGTCGCGCATCGCCTCCATGACGCTCACCGTACCGCCGACGTACACGTGGTTGTAGTCACGCGGGTACTGGATCGACTCCGGCACGGACACCCGCGCCGCGAGGTGATACACGCAGGCCACGTCCTGAAGCAGGGTCCACAGTTTGGGGATGTCAGCCACATCGCCGCGTGTGAAGAGGACGCGCCTATCCAGCCGGTCCGGGTCTCCGGCGGTGAGGTTATCAATCACCCGCACCTCATGCCCGGCCTCGGCCAGCCGGTTAGACAGCGCCGAACCGATGAATCCCGCGCCGCCGGTCACCAGAAAACGCATATCGATTCGCCCTCTTCCGGGAGTGTCATATGGTCACAGCACGACGCCCCCTGCACAGCGCGGGGGGCGATCGGTTGGTCGCTCAATTATAGTGAATGGCGGCCTGTCCGCACAATGGTACGGTTAGCCGAAGGACTGCACAAACTGGAATCCCTGCCGGTAAGGCACGATGTGGACGGAGTAGTTGCGCACGTAGCCCCGAAACTGCTCTTCGAGTTCGGCCCACTCGTCGCTCTCCAGCACATCCTGAATCGTATCCAGGTCCTCTGCGACGAAGCCCGCCATCCGCAGCGGGTACTCGCCGTAGGCGGTGTGCCAGGCCTCCGTCATATAGATTCCGCCCTCCTGAAGCGCCGGGACAAGCTCGCTCATGATGAAGCGGAAATACCGCTCGTGGTTGGAGGGGATCACGTCGTACGACATGATCAGCTTATACCGGGGGATGATAATTTCGTGCCCCTGGTCGTCCATTTTAATTTATCCTTCCTGTACAACAATCTATTACGAATGATTCCCGCGCAGGATAAACGTCCTATCTGAGTGTAGCGTACGGCACGGCTGCCGACCAATACGCTTTTACCCCACCGCCGGGCGCAGCCCGGATGGGTATAAGCAAATCCGCAAAGCAGTTTGCCGCGGATCGGTTCCCGTAGGGAACTGGTTTGCCATTCACCCCCATATTCCGGCGATGGGCGCCGCGCAGTGAGGGCACGTTCCCTCCGGGGTAATGGTGTTCCGCCGCACGTGGAACCCCCAGCGCCAGATCAGCGTTTCGCCGCAGGACGGGCACTTCGTGTTCTCCCATCCCTCCGTCTGGCCGGGGCGATTCCCGGCGTAGACGTAGCTCAGTCCGGCCTCTTTGCCGATCTCGGCGGCGCGCAGCAGCGTTCGGGCGGGCGTCGCGCCGGGATCGGTCATCTTATACGTCGGGTAGAAACCCGTCACGTGCCAGGGGATATCCGGCGAAACGGAGTGGATGAACTCGGCGGCGTCGCGCAGCTCGGCCTCGCCGTCGTTCATGCCGGGGATGATGAGCGTCACGATCTCAACCCACAGACCCCGATCGTAGGCGTTCTGGATCGTATCCAGAACGTGCTGGAGCACCCCGCCGATGATGCGGCGGTAGGTCGCGTCGCGCATCGTCTTCAGGTCGATCTTGTAGCCGTCCAGATGTGGGGCCAGGTAGTCGAGCGCCTCCGGCGTCGCGTTCCCGTTCGAGACGTACAGCGTACGCATCCCGGCCTCACGCGCCAGCTTGAACACCTCGACCGCCCACTCGGACGTGATCAGCGGCTCGTTGTAGGTGCTCGCGACGCTGGCCGCACCGCGATTCAATCCCATCTGGACGAGTTCCCGCGCGGTGACCGGCTGCGGGGCGGTTCCGGCGGCATCATCACGCAGCGCCTGAGAGGTCAGCCAGTTCTGGCAGAAGTCGCAGTGGAAATCGCAGCCCAGCATCCCGAAGCTGAGCGCGTCCGTGCCGGGCAGCACGTGGAAGAACGGCTTTTTCTCGATGGGGTCGACGTTCAGCGCGGCGACGTAATTGTGCGGCACGTACAGCGTGCCGCCCCGGTTATAGCGCACCTGGCAGATACCGCGCCGCCCGTCCTTGATCAGGCAGCGGTGCGCGCACGCCACGCACCGGATCTTGCCTTCCGCCTCGTCGACGACCTCATAAAGCTCACCCGGCATGGAGAGCCGGTCGAGGATCGCGCCCAGTGATTCCTTTTGGGTAACCATCACACGCTCATTTCCGCTCAACTTACCCCACTGTGCCCTTATTTTACCACGTTGTCCATCCCCCCTGCGTAGAAGAGGCTGCGCGCCTTACCGGAAATTGGAACCAGATTCAAATCAAAAACGTCTTGACCTGCGGGCGATTTTCCCGTAGACTGGGGACAGCGCCCTAGAACAAATGGTCTATACCGGAGAACATCATGGCCCGTTATCTCACCCGGACGCTTTATCCCTCCTTCGCCACCCGGCAGATCAAGGAGCAGGGCGGCCCTCGCTGGGCGGACATCGTCGCCCGCGTCGGGCGGATGCCGATCAGCGACCGGCACAGCATGGCCTTCACGCTGACGCTGCGCCGCCTGCACCGGCAGGGGCGCATCACGCTCGCGCCGTGCCGGACGACCTGCGCGGCCTGCGTCACGGAGGCCCTCGCGGGCTTCGACGGCGAGGAGGCGGAGCTGGTCGCCACGTACCACGCCTGCCTCGCCGAGATCACCGAAACGTGCCGCGAGATGCAGGCCCGCCGCCTGCCGCGCCGCACGCCCGCTGCGCTGGCCGTCTGAGGAAGGTGGATGTCCACTCAAAAGCCCCTCCGCACGCAGGCTCATAGGCATCAAGTTTAGCAAAAAGGGCAAACTCAGGGAGAATAGTTGTACCAGC
>CAZWUX010000061.1:0-15633 GCA_964637665.1 uncultured Anaerolineae bacterium | reverse complement strand
GCCGATGATGGGACTCGAACCCATAACCTACGCTTTACAAGAGCGTTGCTCTGCCGGTTGAGCTACATCGGCACCCCCGCCATTATAACATGCGAGGCATCTTCTCTCAAGACCAGCAGCCAGCGCAACGCTCACGCGCAGCCGGGCGGATAATACCGCATTCAGCACACAGCGTCAACACAGTTTTCGAGCGTCGATCCGCCCCGCGCCCCGCGCAAAAAATGAGGGGAACGGCCCTGCTCACAGGCCGTTCCCCTCCAGGTGGAAACGTCGTCGAAGTTGACGTGTTAGCTGGCCTTGACCTTGATGACCTTGGGCCGTACCTCTTCGGCCTTCGGCAGCGTCAGGGTCAGCACGCCGTTCTCGAAGGTGGCGTCGATCTCGTCCATGTTGACGGGGACGTTGAGCTGAAGGGTGCGCATGAAGGTGCCGTGGAAGCGCTCGGCGAAGATGTAGTTCACGTTGTCGATGCGCGGCGCGATCTCGCCGCGAATGGTCAGGGTGTCGCCCTCAACGGTGATCTCGACGGCGTCGGGGTCGATGCCGGGGATGGACGCGGTGACGATGATCTCGTTGTCGGTGCTGTAGGCGTCGATGGGCAGGCGCGCAACGCGGTTGCCACCGGAGTAATCCAGCGGCCAGTTGTCGTCGAAGAAGCGCTGCATCGCCTCACGTATGGACATCAAATCGTGCTCGGTGTTGACCTTGCTCATGGCCATTTTTGTTCCTCCACTGTGTCTGCTGGTCTATGTAACGATTTAAGAAGCTGCTACCATTAAATGTCGATTTATCTGCACCGCTCATCTATTTACGAACCTAAGTGTAGCGGAGCTGTGTATGATTTTGCTTAGACGAATATAAGACCCGCGCTAGATTTGTATTAGAGCGATATAAGAGCCAGGGGGATGGGCGGATCGGCTTAGCCGGTGGGGGGATGGTCGAGCGCGGCCCGCAGCCGGGCCTCAAACTCGCTGAGGATCGTCGCCGTGACCCCCCAGACGATGTTCTCACCGACCCGGTAGAAGGGCACGTCGAGCGTCATACCCCGCCACTCCCAGCGCTCCTCCACCTTGATGCCGTCGTCGAGCAGCGCGGAGAGCGGCATCACGATCACATCGGCCACTTCGACAGGGTTACACTCGACGTGGGGCCGGGCGGGGAGATAGCCGACGACCGGCGTGACGCGAAAGCCACCTGTGACAGTGTCGAGCGGGGTCAGGGTGCCGAGCACCTGCACGTCGTCGCGACAGACCGCCAGCTCCTCACACGTCTCGCGGAGAGCCGCATCGACCACGGTGTCATCGCCCGGCTCCAGCGCGCCGCCGGGCAGCGAAATCTGGCCCTTATGAGTGGCGACGTTCTCCGTGCGCCGGGTCAGGAAAAAGGCGAGATCATCCCCCTGAGGAAAAAGCAGACACATCACGCTTGCCTCGCGAGGCCGGACACGCTCAACCAGACGCTCGCGGCGGGGGCGAGGGGCCATGCGACGCCACGCACGCTCGTGGTCGAAAGGGACCAATCCAAGCGCGCGCCGCACGTCACCGAGAGAGATGTCTGTATGCCGGGTCACGGAACTTATTATAACCCATCCCGGCCCGGCGGAGGGAGCGGCATACCGCAATTAGAACGTGCTATAATGAGGATGCGGTACGGTCTATCTGACTTACAGGTCACTTGTCACAGGGAAAGGGGAGGGTATGTCGAAATTCGTCAATTTCCTCGCGGGTCTGCTTTTTGGCGCGCTGATCGGCGCTGCCGTAGCGCTGCTCTTGGCCCCGATGTCGGGCGAGAGGCTGCGGGAAGAGGCGCAGGCGCGCGCCGAAAAGACGGTTGACGACGTACGGGCGACCATCGAAGAGGAACGCCAGCGCTTGCAGGCCGAACTGGAGGCATTGAAGCGCGGCGAAATCAAGATCAGCTAACCTTTCCGCCGTACGGCTGGCAGGCAGCGGGATAGCCTCTCGCTGCCTGTTTCCGAATCGACACAAAGAAGGCCGGGCAGCGTCAAGCCCGGCCTTTTTCATTGGCTATCAGGGCGGCTATTCGACGGTGAGCGTGTAGGCGGCAGGCTGAGTCGTGTTGCGCGTCAGCCCGGAGACGGCCAGCACCGCCGGGCTGCTCCCTGACACGGTAAAGGTCAGCGTGCCCTCATTCATGTCATCCAGCGCCATCCGCGTGACATCGACCGTCGTGCCATCGGCCCCCGGCACGATGGCCTGAACGACGTAGTTCTGGCGAAGCACGTTGTCGTGCCGCACGAAGCCGCGCGCATCCCAGCCAGCGTCCTCGGCCTCGGCATCGTCGCACCAGCCGACCGCACCGACACACAGATTATCGATCGCCAGGCCGGGCTGGTTGACGGCGTCGTCTGTGATCATCTCGAAGCGCAGCAGGATTTCCTGCCCGGCGTAGCCGCTCAGGTCAATGGCCTCGTGCAGCCAGCCGTCCGGGTCGGCGTCCGCTTGATCCTCGCTGAAGCCGGTATAACCCGGCCCGTAGCTGTTACCGTGCGGGTCTTCCGTCGTCGTGTAGGGTGTGGACAGAATCTCCCACGTGTCGCCCCCGTCGGTCGAGACGGTCAGGTAGGCGTAATCCCACTGCTCCTCGATCTCATACCACACGTCGTAGGTAAGCATCGCCTCGTCGACGCCGGTCAGGTCCAGCGTACGGGTCAGCGTCATGTCGCTGTCGTCGCCCCGGTTCGACCACCACACGTTCCGGTCGTCCGTCGCCGGGTCGTCGTCGGTGTCCACTGTGTCGGTCGGCAGGATGCGGACCGTCTCCTCGCCGTCGAAGTGGACTGTCACCTCGCCGGGCGCATCCAGCCGGATGTAATCCGCGCCGTACTGGTGCACGGTGTCATCGATCGTTCCCTGCGGCTCGATGGATGTCTGGACGGACGCAGGCAGCAGATCGGGGATGCTCGGATAGCCGTAGACGCCGTCCGACGCGTTGAGCAGGTTGGCGATCACCCAGTCCGCGAACAACTCATCCGCCGACACGTCCTGCCCCAGCGCGTCGAGCGTGCTGTCGACCCCCGGCAGCCCGTTCAGCGGGTTGGCGACGAGATGCCGCAGCGCGTCCTGCCCGAATCGTTCGAGGAAGTAGGCCGCGAACAGGAACCCCGCGCCGTAGTTCGCGCCCGTCCCACCGCCGTCCGGCCAATCGTTAAGCTGGAGGTCGGGGTTCATCAGGAAGTAGGGCGTGAAGTCGGAGGGGCCGAACCCGTTCAGATAGGCGGCCATCTCGCTCAGGCCCTCGTTCATCCACGATTCCTCGTTCTGGTCGACGTACCAGTGGATCATGTGCTGGAATTCGTGGGCGAGCACGCTGTCATAATAGATGCTGCCCGGCGGCGTGTTGCTGATGTTGATGAAGAAGATTTCCTTCTCGTTCGAGTAAGGCACGACGCTGGCCGGGTATTCGCTGGGGCTGTAAAAATAGCCTGCGACGCTCGACCCAAGCTCGACCGAGTGCAGGACGTGCAGCCGCACGTCGCCGTCGATGCCGGGCGACGCCTCGCTGCCGAAGTAGCTGTGATTCGTCGGGTACGTCTCCTCGCTGAAGCGGTCCGCCGACTCTTCGAGCGCCTGCTCGTCGTAGGGCATCCCTTCCTCGACCCACATGTAGACGTACTCGCCGACGTAGGCCAGCTCCGCCTCGACCTGAAGCGTCTCGTTCGTGTCGTCGTTCGACACCCAGAAGCTCGCTACATCCCCGACCGCATACTCGACCGGCTCCGGCGGATCGGCATCCTCGATACCCAGAAAGCGCCGGGCCAGATCGTAGCGATCGCGCGGGGGAAGCTCGGCAGGGGGCAGTTCGCTGGCGGCAGCTTCGACGCCGCTGCCGTCATCCCCCGGCTCAGCCGTCGGCGGCGCGGTGACCGGCGCATCGTCCGGCGTTTGAGTGGGAAGGCGCTCGACTTCGACCGTGACGACCGACGGCGGGACGGACACGGGTGTGCTGGCGGACGGCATCAGGCCAGCGAGGCCGAACGTCAACCCGCCGATGAACATCGCGGCGACGACACACACGCAGGCCAGCACGAACAGCCCGCCCACGCCCGCCACGACGTAGACCCAGGTATTCGATTTGCGGTCAGGTGTTTGATTTTCCATGCTGGGATTATAGACGGAAACGCTGGCAGGCTCCAACCGGCGGCCCGGCAAATGAAAAATGCGCTCGCGGGTGGCGAGCGCATTCTGATATCCCGTTCGGGCCGTGCAGACTAGGCAACGGCCTCGGATGCGGCGTCGACGATGGCGCTGAACCCATCCGGGTCGTGCATCGCCATGTGAGCCAGCACCTTGCGGTCGAGCTCGATGTTGGCCTGCTTCAGCGCGTGGATGAAGCGGCTGTACGTCATCCCGTTCTGGCGGGCTGCCGCGTTGATGCGGATGATCCACAACTGCCGCAGGTCACGGCGGCGCTGCCGCCGGTCGCGGTAGGCATACCACAGCGACTTCATCATCGCCTCGTTGGATCGGCGGAACAACCGCCCCCGCGTGCCGTACTGGCCCTTCGTCATCTTGATGATCTTCTTATGGCGCCGCCGCGTGACGGTCCCACCTTTTACTCGCATGATACTCTCTCCAGCTTCGTGATGCGTGACGCAGCCGCGCCGCCGCTTTCAGGTACAGACGTTATTTCTTGCTGCCGCCCCCGCGACGGGACGCGCGCGTGTTGCTCTTGTCGATGTAGGGGGCCAGCCGGCGGATGCGCTGGCGCTGCTTCGCGCCCTTCACCTCGAGCATCTGATCGAGCTGGCTCTTCGAGCGGTCAGACTTCTTGCGGCGCAGGTGGCTCTTCGGCCCTTTGGTGCGAACCAGCTTACCGGAACCTGTCGTCCTGAACCGCTTGGCCGTCGCCTTATGTGTTTTTAGCTTGTACTTCTTGTTCTTCTTACCCATCAGATCAACTCCTCGTATCGACGCCGGGTTTGGGTCCGTTGTGTGTCGCATCAAAAGGCCGGACGCCGGGGGCATCCGACCTGAGCAAACCAGGCTAATTCTCGCTTTTTCCGTATTTCGCAGCGACAGGCCGGTTACTGCTCGGCTTTGGCCGGGGCCAGCACCATGAGCATCGTGCGGCCCTCCATGCTGGGCCTCTGCTCCATGACGGCCACGTCCTCCAGATCGTCATAGATCTTGTTCATCTGGACACGCGCGATTTCCGGGTAGTCAAGCTCACGACCCCGGAAGCGAACCCTGACCTTGACCTTGTTGCCGTCCTCAAGCCAGCGGCGCGCGTCCCGAATCTTAAAGGACAGATGGTGATCCGTCGTCTTGGGTCGCAGCCGGATCTCCTTGACCTCAACGACCTTCTGCTGCTTGCGGGCCAACCGCTCTTTCTTCGCCTGCTCGTACTGGAACTTCCCGTAATCCATGATACGGCAGACGGGCGGATCGGCCTGCGGGGCTACCTCGACGAGATCGAGGCCCGCTTCCTCAGCCCGGCGCATGGCTTCGTTGATATCGAAAACACCGACGTTATCACCGTCCGGCATGATCAGCCGGACTTTGCGGGCGCGGATCGTATCGTTGACGCGATAGTTCGTCTTGCTTATCGCCAGGCCCCTTCACTGCTTGTTGTAACCATTTTAAAGGGCGGCTGATTTGGCCGCCTGAAATACCGAGTCAAGTCTACCATAGCGCCGGGGGCGCGTCAACTTTACCCCGCCTCAGCTTCGCCTTATAATGCGGGCGCGGTGAGCGCGGCGATTGGACGGGCCGGATCGCCCTCCCCGCGCCGGATTTCGCCCTGGTTTCGACCCTGAAAGCGGAAACGCGCCATCATGTTCACAGAGGATCAACTGCACGATTTCGGCGGGCCGTTTCTGACGTATGCGCTCGTCGATCTGGACGCCATCGCCCACAACGTGCGGGCCGTGCTGAGCCGCACCGGCCCCGGCGTGCAGACCTACGCCGTCGTCAAGGCCAACGCCTACGGGCACGGGGCCGCCCCGGTGGCGCGAGCCGCGCTGGAAGCCGGGGCGCACCGGCTGGCCGTCGCCCGCGTGGACGAGGCCGTGCAGCTCCGGCGGGCGGGCATCGACGCGCCGGTGCTGGTCTTCACATATACGCTGCCCGCCGAGGCGGAGCGGATCGTCACGCACGATCTGGCGGTCGCCATCGCGTCGTTTGAGGGCGCACAGGCGCTCTCCGCGCGGGCCGGGGCGTTAGGTCGGACCGCCACCGCCCATATTAAGGTCGACACCGGCATGGGCCGCTACGGCCTGCTGCCGGATGAGGTCGTGCCCTTTCTGGAGGCGATCAGCAGCCTGCCCGATCTGCGGATCGAGGGCATCATGACGCATTTCGCCGTCGCTGACGAAGCCGACAAGACCTACACTCACGAGCAGTTCGCCCGGTTCCGCGCCGTGCTGAACGCTGCCCGCGCGGCGGGCCACACCTTTGCGCTGCGCCACTGCGCCAACAGCGCCGCCGTGATCGACCTGCCGGAGACCCACCTCGACGCGGTGCGGCCCGGCGTGATGCTGTACGGTCTGTATCCGTCGGGTGAGGTGTCGCGAGATTTGGCGCTCAGGCCCGCGATGGAGCTGCACGCACATATCGCCCGTGTGAAGACGCTGCCGCCGGGATCGAGCATCAGCTACGGGCGCACACACATCACCGATCGCCCCACGCGCGTCGTGCTGGTGCCCGCCGGATACGGGGACGGCGTCCACCGCCTGCTGTCCAATCGGGGGGCCGTGCTGATCGGCGGGCGGCGCGCGCCGATCATCGGGCGCGTGTGCATGGACCAGTTCATGGTCGACGCGACCGGGATAGACGGCGCGGCGCGCGATGACCCCATCGTGCTGTTCGGCCAGCAGGGTGATGCGTCCCTCCCCGCCGAGGAGGTCGCCCGTTGGGCGGAGACCATCAATTACGAGGTCGTGACGGCCATCTCGGCGCGCGTGCCGCGCGTCTACCTGCGCGGTGGGCGGGTGGTCGAAGTGACCCATCTGGGTGATTGATCGCCCTGAATCGCGCAGATCGTCAGACAATCGTCGGAATAGCGGGTTGACGCCCGCGCGATAGGTTGTTATAGTGGTTTGGATGCATAACCGCATCCGGTAAGCCAACTGAGGGAGAAACGCCTGTGTTTCGTGGTCTTTTTAAGACATCAGAGCCACAGTCAGCCCAGGCCGAGCGTCCGAAGGCTAAACCCACCCCCCGCCGCCGGCCATCCGTTCCCACCGTTTTAGGCACTGATACCAAGTTCGTCGGCACGCTCACCAGCGGCGGCGACGTGCGCCTCGAGGACATGTTCGTCGGGGATATCAGGGCGAAGGGACGCGTCGATTTAGGGCGCGGCGCGAGGCTCGACGGCGACCTTATCTGCGAGCGCGCCACCGTCGGCGGGCTGATTAAGGGCGACATCACCGCACGCCAGATATCCGTGCTCGACACGGGGCGCGTGCTGGGCGACATGCGTATGGAGAAGCTCACGACCGAGGAAGGGGCCTTCCTGCAAGGGCTGATCAAGCTGGAGGACCGGGTCGACACCGAGGCCGAGATCAAGGTGTCCGCCGACCCGCTGAAGGGCGTCACCGCCCCGGCCACCCTCCCCCAGACGGTCGCCGAACGCCAGAAGAAGAACGCCTGACGCACCTGTTCTAACCAGAAACAAACCAGCCGGGCGCATTCGCCGTACCGGCTGCTTCGCTGCCCCTGCGGGCAGCTTTTTTTTCTGCCCGGCGGCCCCGGCGCTATTTGAACGTCACCTCCGGCGTGAAGTCGGCGGTCGGCAGCCGGGCGGTGTGGAACCACGTCGTGCCCGGCTTGAGGGCGAACGGCTCCCCATTCGCGTCGTAAAACCCGATCATCGCCTCCTCGTCGTCGCGCCGCCACGTGACCTCGTAGCGCATCCCATCGCGCAGCACGAGGGCGTCCCCCTCGCCCTCCAGATTCACGTCGGCGGTCGGCGTCTCGAAGAAGCCCTCCGCCCAGAAGTGCTCGGCCCACAGCACAACGACGTTGTCGAAGGCAAGCTGCTTGCCCGTCAGGTAATCCACGTCGGGCGTCGATTCCCGCACGACCGGGTCAAGCTGAATCTCCGTCCAGCTTAACCAGCGGCCCGTCGCCCGGTCGTAGCGCCACGTCTGGAGCGGGCCGTATTCCGGGTAGTCGATGTTCATTTCGGCGGTCGGCGTGCCGCCCTCCGGCGGCGCTGCGTCGAACCGCAGGCCCGCCAGGTCGGGCGGATCGTTCACGCCGCGCTCGTCGGCGTGCTCCCACACGACCTCCGGCACCGCGAACAGCGTGTGGTAGTAGTCCGTGTTCTCGCGCGGCACGTCGGGGATGCGCACGAGGTGGCCGGTGGCATCGTCGCGGAAGACGCGCTCGCTCCAGGGCGCGTACAGGATGACGCCCCACATCTCCTTCGACGCGCCGGAGATGACCAGCAGCCCGTCGTACATCTTGAGCAGCGGCTCGTCGATGGGCCGCGCGCTGCGCACCGACCCGGCGTACTCCGGGGCGCGGCTGTAGAACACCGCCGCGAAGCGCGTCTGCCGCCAGCCCTCCGTCTGATACATCCACACATGATCGGCGAACGACAGGCCGCTCTGCGGGCGGACCTCGTCCGATTCGTTGGATATCTTGACGATGACCGGCGCGCGGTCGAGCACCGCCGGGTCATCGACGGCCAGCCCGGTCAGCGGATTCACGTCGGGTGGATAGTCGACCGGGCCGACGGCGGGCGGCGTCGTCGGCGAGGGTCCGGGCGTGGGGATGAGGGTCGCGGTCGGTTCCGGGGTGGCGGCTGCCTCGCCGGATGGTCCCGGCTGCGACGTGCTTTCCCCGGTCGGCATGAGCGTCGGCGTCGGGGTCGGCTCCGAACGGGCGCCGCAGGCGGCCAGCCCGGCGGCGAGGGCGATCGCGGCGGCGCATCGAAGGCGGATCAGGTAATGTGAAGACATGCGATCGGCTTTCGCTCAGGGCGTGAAGGTCACGTCGGGCGGTTGGAGGTAAATCGAGACGACGTTGAACCAGGTTGTTCCCGGCTTGAACGGGATGGGATTTCCGGCCCCATCGAAGAAGCGCATCATCTGATCGGGGGCGTCGCGCCGCCACGTCACGGCGTAGCGCATCCCATCGCGCAGCAGGACGGCATCCCCCTGCCCCTGAAGCTCCTGCCCGACGGCGTAAAGCTGGTTTGGCTCGTCCTCGATGAAATTCGACTCGTAATGCTCGGCGTAGAGCACCACGACGTTGTCGAAGGCCAGCGGCTCGCCCGCCGGGGTGAGCGTGTCGCCGTCCTGCACGTCGTTCGTGTACGATTCCCAGCGCCCGGACGCCGCGTCATAGCGCCACGTATGTTTCGGCCCGGAGCCGGGGTAATCGACGACCGCCTCCACCGTCGGCGTGCCGCCCTCCGGCGTCAGGGGGCTGAACGCCAGCCCTTCGAGCGGCTGCTTCTGGTCGAAGCCGTTTTCCGCCGCCCACGTCCAGATCGCCTCAGGGATGGCGAACAGCGTGTGCCACGAGGCGATGCCCTCGCGGGGCACGCCCTGAATCCGCACGAGGTACGGCGGTCCGAAGCCGAAATCCGCGTTGACGACACGGCTCGTCCAGGGCGCGGCCCGCAGCAGCTCGTTGATGCGCGGCGGGCCGCCTTCGTGGCGGTTGCTGCTCGCGCCGGAGTTGACGAGGATGCCGCCGTACATGTCAACGAGTTCTTCCACGTCGATCAACCGGGCGGAGCGCACCGAGCCGACCCGCTCCGGCGTCTGGCTGTAGATCACGGCGGTGAAGCGCGTCTGCGCGAAGCCCTCCATCTGGTATTCCCACACGTGGTCGGCGAAGGCCAGCCCGCTCCACGGGCGCACCTGCTCGGACTCGTTCGACACCTTGATCAGCAGCGGGCGGCGGTCCAGCACGGTCGGATCGTCGACCTGCAACCCGGTCAGCGGGTTCACGTCGTCAGGGTACGTATCGGGGCCGTAGACGGGAACCGGCGTCTCGGTCGGCGTGGCGGTGGGCGGAGCCTCGGTCGGCGGGGATGTCTCCGTCGGGGCGGGCGTCTCCGTCTCCGGGACGACACCCGGCACCATCGTCTGGAGCGGCACGGCGACGGGTTTGCCCCCGCCGCAGGCCGCCAGCAGCCCCACGAGCACGATCCCTGTGATCAGCGCCGTTATGTGATGACGTTTCATCGCGCGTTAAACCTCTGTTCCAGAATCCAGTACCCCCGCGTGCGTCAGGGCGTGGCGGTCGACAGCCCGTCGAAGCCGGTGGGCACGACCTCGATCCACGATGGGCCGGGCTTCAGGGCCAGCGGATCGCCCGCCTCGTCGTAAAGCTGGAGCATCACCTCCGGGTCGTCGCGCGCCCAGCCGCCCTCGTAGCGCATCCCATCCCGAAAAACCGTGAGCGGCCCCTCGCCCCACACCTGAATCTCGACCGACCACAGCCCGCCGTAGCTGTCCTCTAAGATATCCGTCTCGACGTGCATCGCCCCCACCACGATGACGTTGGCCGCCGAAAGCACATCGCCCGTCAGGTAGTCGACGTGCGGCTCCCCGCCGACGGCACGGGTGTAGCGCCCCGTGACCGCATCGTACGTCCACTCGACGCGGTATGACGGCGCTCCATAATCTAACGATACAACCCCCGCCGGGGTTCCACCCGACGGCGTGCGGCCATCGAACCGGAAACCCGGCGTCAGGTCGGGCGGCGCGTCCACGCCTCCCTCATCCGCCGCCGCCCGGATAGCCGCCGGGACGGCGAACAGCGTGTACTCCTCCGCCAATCCCTCGCGCCGGATGCGCCGCACATACGGCTCATCCCCATATCCGAACGAGCCGGAGAAGTTGCGCTCGGCCCAGCGGGCCGCCTCCATCCGGGTCTGCACGCCCGCGCTGAAGCCGGAGGCAACCAGCAGCGTGTCGAACATCGGCGGGATTTCCAGATCGATCAGCCGCCCGCGCACCAGCGGCCCGGCGATCTCCGGGTCCTGGCCGTAAAATACGGCGGTGAGCAGGGTCGCGTTCCCCTCCGCGTAGTGCTCGAACACGAGATCAGCCATGCTGATGCCGGACTGTGGGCGCGAGAGCGGCGCGTTCGCCACTTTAACCGCCATCGGCGCGCGGGCCAGCGACGATGCGTCACCGGCGGGCATTCCGGTCAGCGGGTTCACGTCCGCCGGGTACGAGTCCGGGCCGTAGGGGCCGAACGCGGGCGGCGTGGCCGTCGGGATGGGCGTCGGCGGGGGCGGCGTCTCCGTCGCGGTGGGCGTGCTGCTCGCGTCGAGCGGGCCGCCGGGCGTCCGCGTGGGCGTCGGCGTCACGGGCGGCTGCGGGCGGCAGGCCGCCATCACGATCAGCAGCAGGGCGGCGAGGGATACATAGGGCGTGGGGGGGCGATGGTTCACGCGCATCCTCCTGATGGATGCCACAAGCGCTGACCGGACCGGCAGCGCCCGATTATACCACGCCACCCCCCGCGCATAGTCCCCACGTCCGCCCGGCGGAAGCCCTACGATTGCCTGCCCGGCAAGATCACAAGCCGCGCCGCGCCCAGAACACGAAGTCCAGCGGCTCGGTCGGCTGCCCCAGTTCGGTCAGCATGACGGAAAGATGGCCCCGGTGGTCGGTGCTGTGGCTCAGTACGTGATACAGCAGCTCCCACAACGGCTGGGAAAACGCATCGCCCTTGCTGTTACGGTACGCGATGGGCGCTCGGATGCTCGTCTCCGTCAGACCGTCGAGAAAATCCTGCCGCTCGGCCATCGTCGCCGCCCACGCCGCCCGCAGCGACGCAAGCGTAGCATAGCGCTCGTCGTCCGGGTTGAACACCCCTTCCCCGACCTTGCAGCGGCGCAGCCACATCCGATCCGTGTCGGCCAGATGAACGAGCGTCGCGCGCACCGATCCCCAGCCCGGCCCGACCTTGCGGGTGTACGCCTCCGGCGAGAGGCGGGCCGCCGCGTCGAGCACCTGACCGTTTGCCCAGTCGTTATGGGCATACAGGCGCTTGAAGATCGCCGGGGTCATCGGTCAGCGGTTCTCCAGCGAGAGGTCCTGAGTGGCTTCATCCTCGATCACCTCAAAAAGCTCGACGGTGTGCCCCGCCGGGTCATTGGTGCGGACAACGCGGCGGCCATGCTCGGTTTTTTCGGGGTTTGTCAGCAGCTCGACCTCCCCGACTTCGTTCAGCCGTGTGAACAGCACGTCGATCTTCTCCGAATGGATGCCCACCACCACCCGTTCGGGGTAGTCGAGCGGCTTGCCCTTCCGCAGTTCGAGGGCGAAGCCGTTCGGCCCGGCCAGCACAAACGAGTCGTGCCCCTCGGAGACGACGAGCAGGTCAAGCTCTGTCTCATACCACTCCTTCACCGCGTAAAGGTCGTCGACCGACAGCGCGACAAACCCAACATTGTTCCCCATACCGAATCCTTTCGCTCTGGAATTTCTATCATCACGGTTTGTATTCACTATACCGTCGCCGAGGGTGCCGCTCCACTCGCGAGCGCAGCCCCACCCGCCGGGAATCAAAAGAGGCGTCCGCCGGACGCCCCTTTGCCGGGTGTCTGTGAGGATCAATCCGCGCGGAAGGTGCGCAGCGTCTCCAGGTAGTGCTCCGGCAGGCCGATGTCGAAACGCCGCCCGTCGACGACCAGCCCCAGAAAACCGTCCTCCTGACGCAGCCGGTCGAGCGCCGAGGTCAGCTGGAACTCGCCCCGCTCGCGCACGTTGTGCTGGATGTGCTCGGACAGCGTATCGAATATCTCCGGTTTGATGATGTACTGCCCGAAAACGGTCAGATACTCGTCGTCCGGCAGGCCGGGTGTGTGCAGGCAGGTGCGCGCATAGTCGAGCGTCGGTTTCTCGGCGAACTCGGTGATGTTGAGCAGCGTCCTATCCTCGTCCAACCACACCCCGGTGACGGTGCCGAAGTTGGCGATCTCCTCCTCCGGCGTGCGGCGCAGGCCGAGCACGCTCGTGCCGTGCTGCTGGTAAGCGTCGACGAGCTGGCGGGCGCACGACATCTCGCCGTTCGAGCGGTAGAGGTGGTCGCCCAGCATCAGCAGGAACGGCTCATCGCCAATCACCTCGCGGGCAGCGTAGACCGCGTGCCCGAACCCGTGCTGGTGCTGCTGGATGATGAACCGCACGCGCCGCCCGACTTCCAGCAAGTGCTGGGCGTACTCCTGAAACTGGCGCGGCAGCTTGTTGTAGTTCTCGATCGACACCTGCACGTTGAAGAACGACTGGAAATCGTCCAGATCGTCCTCCTGCACGATGATGCTCACTTCCTCGATCCCGGCGTCGAGCGCCTCCTCGACGATCAGCAGGATGGCGGGCTTGGCGATGCCGTCCCGGTCGATGATGGGGAACAGCTCCTTCTTCGTCGCCTTGCTCGCCGGGAAGAGCCGCGTCCCGAACCCCGCCGCCGGGATGACGGCCTTGCGGACGCGCGGCAGCGGCATGAGCGTCAGCTCAAGGGCCGACATGCCGAGGTCGCGCTCCAGAATCTCGACGATGGCCTGCTGATCGGCCTCGCTGCGGGCGATGAACTGCGCGGAGCCATCCCCCTGCGATCCGACGCCCTTGCCGCCCCACACGTGCGGTTGCAGCGGCTCGTAGCTCAGCACGTCGTGCAGCACAGGCGCGGTCAGTTCCTCCGGGCAGGCGGGCGTCGCATAGCGGTCAAAGAAGCCCTGCGCCTCGCCCATCAGCAGGCCGATCCGCTCGTCGTCGGAGTGGGTGAGCGCGTCGACCGCCTGATGCACGAGGCGCTTGTTGATCGGGCCAAGAAGCTCCTGCACGCCGCGCTCGACCTCGTTATCGGGGAAAGGATACGCCCGGTTGAGCCGGGCGAGAATCTCCTGCGTGTCCTTCTCGGCGTGCAGATCGACCAGCACGAAATAGAGCGGATCGTCGACCTGAAGCTCCTGTGTATCGAGCCGGTCGCCGTCGAACGTCATCAGCACGGGGCGCGTGCCGAAGGCGCATCCCTGATCCATGCGGCCACAGCGCGACGGGGTCGTAATCTCGCCCTGATAGGCCTGCTCCATCTCACCCCGCACGGTTAGCTTGAGGTCATACACGCGGTTGAACGCGCGCGCCGTCAGCACGCAGATCGCGGCGCTGGACGACAGCCCCTTTTTGATCGGCAGGTCGGTCTTGTAGTTGTCGATGACGAGGCCGCGCACGTGATAGTGGGTGAGCACCTGATAGGCCACCCCCGCGATGTAGCTCCAGTAGCCGCCCTTCTGGGCCTCGGCTAACAATGCCTGCGGCTCCATCGGGATTTCATACGGACCGAGACGTTCGCCCGTGTTGGTCGTCGAGGTCAGGACGAGCGCGTTGGGGTGCTGCTCGATCTCGGCGTGAATGCCCTGGTTGGTGCCTGCGATGAGGGCGTAACCCTCCACGACGTTCGCATTGATGCGCCGGTAGCCCCCGGCCCAGTCAGAATGCTCCCCAAAGAGGCAGACACGCCCCGGCACGAAGAGTTTCAAGTCGGTTCTCCTGCGGCGATCATCCGCTGTAGATGTTGGCGTTGCGCTGTGTTAGATGCTCCGGTCGGGCTGCGTCTGCGTGCCGCCGACGACTTCCACCGGGTAGATAACGGCGTCCTGGCCCGTCGCTTCCCGGTATTCGCGGGCGGTATATTCGGCAAAATCGACCGCGCCCCCGGCCTTCACCAGAAAGGCCATCTGCCCGGTGGAGCCCAGATGGACGGGCCGCCCGCCGAGCCGAGCGCCGTGTCCCTGCGAGGCCTGCCACAGCGCGGACAGCGCCGGATCGTCAACCCCCAGCGCCGACCGGGCGCTCTGGTACGATTCGTCCATCATGCTGCCCAGCTCAGCAGGCTCGAAGTCACGCAGCGCGCGCGACGCATCGAGCACGCGTGCGTTCTCGCTAATGACGTGCCGGACGCAGCGGCGGGCCTCCGGCGCGACGACACCGGCGTGCTGCTCGTATTCCTCCAGAGCCACATCGCGCAGCGTGATGATGTGCGGCAGCACTTCCCGGAGTGCCTCGAACGCGTCGTGGCAGGCGTCATGGTGCGCCAGCAGGTCAATGTGGCTGCGCTGGCCTGTCTCTGCGATGACGAAGGAAACGTCGTTCGGGAAGGGGAAGCTCCCCCACTCCTCAGCCTGCCCGTCGAGCACGAGGGCCTGCGCCTCCTGCGCAAACAGCGCCGTGACGTGCTCATACAGGCCGCTTTCCACGCCGACGTAGGCCGTCCCGGCCCGCTGGCAGACTTTCGCGAGGGCCATGCGCGCGGGGTCCCAGCTTGTGATGTGCGCCCACGCCGTCGCGCAGGCCACCTCGATGGCTGCCGCCGCGCCCAGACCGCCCTCCGGCGGGAGACTGGCTGCCAGCGCGAGACGCGTTCCGGGCGTGGGCTGCCCCGCCTCCTGAAAGCTCCATGCGACGCCCGCTATATATTCCGCCCAGCCGGGCAGCGGATCGCCGCCGATGGTGCGCTTCTCGTCGAGGTCCGTCAGCCGGAAAACCGCCTCGTCCTCCGCCGCATGGCCCACCCGGTGCACGGTCACGAGCGTGGTCGGCAGCTTTTGGACCGCCAGCCAGGTATAGCGGTCGATGGCGACGGTCAGCGTCCAGCCGTCGTCCTGCACGGCAGGCCCGCCCAGCACAGCCAATCCATC
>CAZWUX010000060.1:0-15805 GCA_964637665.1 uncultured Anaerolineae bacterium | reverse complement strand
AGTGAAAACGCCCCGCGTTTTCACCCATCGCCCCCTCGCCCTGCCGACCGTCGCCCTACCGCGCCCAACCCCGCCTCCGCGCCCAGAGCAGTTCATTCCCCTACTGCGGTGACTTCCATCACGCCCGGCTGGTGGCAAAGATTACTGGTTTGTGGGCGCGGAACGTGCCATGCTGAGGATGGGAGCAAGCAAATTTACCCCGGTGGGACATTCTTACATCTTCACCCGGAAGCGCTCGCGAACACAGCATTATTGGATGCCCTTCCGGTGTCTCCGCTCGAAAGGAGCCGAATAGACTATGACGGATTCCTGGGCCGAGCGTTACGCGACCCGCACACAGGGCATGAAAAGCTCCGCCATCCGCGATCTGCTCAAGCTGACCCAGCGCCCGGACATCATCTCGTTCGCCGGAGGGCTGCCCGCCCCGGAGCTGTTTCCGACGGAGCGCGTGCTCGAAGCCTCGCGCCGCGTGCTGGGGTTACAGGGATGCGATGCGCTCCAGTACAGCACGACCGAGGGCTATCCGCCGCTGCGCGCCTACGCGGCGGAACAGATGGCCCGGATGGGCGTGCCCTGCACGGAAGACAACATCCTGATCACCGCCGGGTCGCAGCAGGCATTGGACCTCGTCGGCAAGATGATGCTCGATCCCGGTGACCAGATCGTCGTCGATAACCCGACTTACCTGGGCGCGCTCCAGGCATGGATGGCCTACGAGGCGGATTTCCTCATCGTGCCGATGGATGAAGAGGGGCTGCGCATCGATCAGCTCGAAGAAGCCCTTCAGACCAAGCGCCCGAAATTCATCTACGCGCAGCCGAATTTCCACAACCCGACGGGCACCAGCCTTTCACATGGACGGCGGATGGCGCTCACGCGGGTGGCGGCGGCGTACGGCGTGCCCATTATTGAGGATGATCCCTACCAGCGGCTCCGCTACGAGGGAGTGGACGAGCCGCCGCTCATCGCGCTCGACGCGGCGGGGGCCGGGAATCTGGACGATGGCAACGTCCTGTACCTGACGACGTTTTCCAAGACGCTGTGCCCGGGGTTCAGGGTGGCGTGGATGGCCGGGCCAGAGCACGTCATCACCCGCATGGTGCAGGCCAAGCAAGGCTCGGACCTGCACACCGGAACATACGCGCAGATGGTGACGTACGAGACGGCGCGCGATGGCTTCGTGGACGAGCACGTCGAGACGATCCGGCGGGTGTACGACGAGCGGCGGCGGCTGATGCTGTCGTTGATGGCGGCGCTGTTCCCGCCGGGGGTCACGTGGACGCGCCCGAAGGGTGGGCTGTTCGTGTGGGTGAGCCTGCCGCCGACGATGGACAGCGCGTCGCTGCTTGAGAAAGCGGTGGAAAGCAAAGTGGCCTTCGTGCCCGGCGAGCCGTTCCACGCGAAGGGCGGGGGGCGCAACACCCTGCGGATGAACTTCTCGAACGCGCTGCCGGAGCAGATTGAACAGGGGATGAAACGCCTCGCCGCCGTGATCGAGGCCGAAATGGCGAGGGCGAAGGTCGTATAAACGGCGCTGTGATGCGGTATGAGAGGCGCAAGGCGTCCCTCAACTGGGAGAAAGCTGCGCTTTTCCCAACATTTTCCGGGTTGGAGCGGGGCAGACGGCTGTCCCGCTCCTTTTTTGTGGCATTTTTACGCCCGCAGGTTGGGATGCCCCCGCTCGCTACGGTATAATTCACTCGCAATTCTTATAATGAAGTTGATAGATATCCGCTCAACCAATCGGGGCAGGTTTTCTTGATGTCAACTGTTATCTACCCATTCACCGCCATCGTCGGACAGGCGCGCATGAGGCGCGCGCTGATCCTCAACGCCATCTACCCGCAGATCGGCGGCGTGCTGATTCGCGGCGAGCGCGGCACGGCCAAGAGCACGGCGGCCCGCGCGCTGGCGGCTCTGCTGCCGGACATCGAGGTCGTGGCAGGCTGCCGCTTTGGGTGCGACCCGAAACGGCCTGAAGCCTGGTGCGATGAGTGCCGGGAGCGCGCCGCAGAAATGGGCGAACTGCCCATCACCCACCGGCGCATCCGGGTCGTCGACCTGCCGGTGAGCGCAACGGAGGACCGCGTCGTCGGCACGCTGGACATCGAGAAGGCTATCCAGCGGGGTGAGCGTCACTTCGAGGCCGGGGTGCTGGCGGCGGCTAACCGGGGCATCCTGTACGTGGACGAGGTCAACCTGCTGGACGATCACGTCGTCGACATCCTGCTCGACTCGGCGGCGATGGGCGTCAACGTCGTCGAGCGTGAGGGCATCAGCTTCACGCACCCGGCGCGTTTCATCCTGATCGGGACGATGAACCCGGAGGAGGGCGATCTGCGCCCGCAGCTTCTCGACCGCTTCGCGCTGTCGGTGGACGTGCAGGGCATCAAAGAACCGGACGCGCGGATGGAGATTCTGGAACGGCACATCGCGTTCGAGGAAGACCCGGTCGCCTTCCGCGAGGAATGGCTGCCGCGCGAGCAGGAACTCTCGCACGAGATCGAGCAGGCGCGGGAGATCATCAGGGATGTCGAATACCGGCACACCGATCTGGCGACCATCGCCAACCTGACGGCGGGCCTTCAGGTCGATGGGCACCGCGCCGACCTCGTCATCCTGAAAGCGGCGCGGGCGCACGCGGCCTTCCAGGGGCGGTTGGAGATCACCGAGCAGGACATTCTGCTGGCCGCCGAGCTGGCTCTGCCGCACCGGCTTAAGCGGACGCCGTTCCGCGAGACGCAGGTCTCGATGCAGGAGCTTGACGAGCGCGTCGAGCAGGCGCGCGCCGAGGCTAACGCCGCCGAGCAATCCGAGGCCGCCCCCGAAAGCACCCAGAGTGTAAAAAAAAACCTGACCAGGCGATAGACGACGACTCTCAGGTCGAGAAACAGCCCGACATCGACCAGATGCAGCCCACGAAGCAGGACGTATTCGACCACCAGGATGCGCACTGGTGGGAGGGCGGGCAGAAGGTCGATCCGGGGCAGGAGTTCAAGGTCGCGCGGCGGCCTGATTCGACGTTAGATCGCATGACGCGGCGTCAGGGCGGGCGGCGGACCCGATCCCGCACGGACCGCAAGCGGGGCCGCTACATTCAGGCGCGCCCGGCCAACGGCAAGACCTCCGACATCGCGTTCGACGCGACGATCCGCGCGGCGGCCCCTCACCAGCGCGAGCGCGACAGCGGCGACATGGCGTTCGCCGTGCGCTCGGAAGACCTCCAGCGCAAAGTACGCGTCATAAAGCAGGCCAACCTGATCCTGTTCGTGGTCGATGCCTCGTGGAGCATGGCCGTCGCGGAGCGCATGACGGCGACGAAGGGCGCGATCATGTCGCTGCTGACGGATGCCTACCAGCAGCGCGACCGGGTGGGCCTCGTCGTCTTCCAGAAGAACCGCGCCACCGAAGTGCTGCCCCCGACGAACTCCGTGCAGCTTGCCCGGAAGGCGCTGGCGGACATCCCTGTAGGGGGGAAGACGCCGCTCTCGGCGGGGTTGATGCTGGCCTACAACGTCATCCGCCGGGAGCAACTCAGCAACCCGGACGTGATGCCGCTCATGATTCTGCTGACGGATGGCGCGGGCAACGTCTCGATAGGGCGGATGCCGCCGCAGGACGAGGCGCACACCATCGCCCGGCATATCCGGGCCTCAGGCATCCGGTCGGCGGTGATCAACATGGAGCACGTGAGCTTCGATCAGGGGTTGGCGCAGAAGCTGGCGGACAATCTGGGCGGGCCGTGCTACGCGCTGCAAGAACTACGGGCCGACATGCTCTATCAGGCCGTGCGCGAGGAGATGATCAGCGGGATGTAGGTATCCTTTTTAGCCTGAACCCCCTCTGCCGATGCTTCGCATCGCCATCTCCCCCTTAGCAAGGGGGAGACTGCCCAACTCGGCGAAGCGGAGTGGATTCTCAGTGAGAATCGGCGTTTATGTGCCTTCCAAAGGTGAGAAAAACAGGGCGCGGCTTCTGCCGCGCCCTGATGATTCTCATGAGGGGGGATAAACGGCTACTCGCCGACCTGGTCCTCCTCGACGAAGTCGAAGTCGTCGGGGTTGCCCCAGTCGGGCGGGTAGGGCAGGACGCTCAGGCCGTAGTATTCCTCGATGATGCGGCGGAAGATCGGCGCGGCGACGCCCGATCCCTGGTTGCCGTTCTCAACGAGCACGGCGATCGCCAGCTCCGGCTCATCGTAGGGGACGAACCCGCCGAACCATGCGTTCGGGTAGCCTGCACCCGACACCTGCGCGGTGCCGGTCTTGCCTGCGACGGCGATCTGCATACTGCCCAGCCGGTACTCGGCGGTGCCGATCTGCTGGTTGGAGGCGACGCCGCGCATACTCTCGCGGACGTACTCTAACGTCTGGCCGGAGACATCGGCCTCGTGGAGCACCTCCGGCTCGACCACGACAGATGGGTCCTCGCCGATCAGGCCGATGTGATCGACGAGATAGGGCTTGTACACTGTCCCGCCGTTGGCGATGGTCGCCATCATCGTCGCGATCTGGAGCGGCGTGACGAGCACCGCACCCTGCCCGATCGCCGTGTTCACGCTGTCGTTGAGACCCCATTCCTCGCCGCGCTCCTGCCACAGCCAGTCGGGGTCGGGGATCAATCCGGAGTCCTCGGCGATCTCGATGCCAAGCTCCTGACCCAGCCCAAACTCGCGGGCGTAGTGCGGCAGGAGATCGAAGTCCACCTGGCCGGTGCGCAGCCCGATCTCGTAGAACCAGGGGTTGCACGAGGCGGTGAGGGCCTGGGCGAGCGTCAGCGTGCCGTGCCCTTCCAGCAGCCAGTCGTAGCGGGTGAAGTTGCCGATGCCGTTCCACGAGCCGGTGCAGGTGTAGGTCGAATCGATGTTGAACACGCCGCTCTCAAGCGCGGTGACCATCGTCATCGTCTTGAAGATCGAGCCGGGCGCGTACTGGCCCTGCGTGGCGCGGTTGAACAGGGGCCTGAGCGCGCCGTTGATCAGATCGCTGCGGTAGTTTTCGGTATAAAGCGGGTGGGCGTTGTTCGGGTGAAGGACGTTGGGGTCGAAGTGCGGATAGCTGTACATCGCCCGCACGGCCCCGGTGTTCACGTCGAGCACGACGACGGCTGCACCGCCCGCTGTCGGGGCCCACGTATCGCCGCTGACGCGGTACGCCTCGGCAATGGCGTCCTGCACGATGGCCTGAAGGTCGCGGTCAATCGTCGTGTAGATGCTCTGGGCAGGCTCCGGGTCGCGGCCCGCGATCTCGCCGTAGAACTGCCCGGTAGGCGTCCAGGCAGTCAGCGTGCCGCCGGTCCGTCCGGCGAGATATTCCTCACCCCACAACTCCAGCCCGGCCTGCCCGACGACCTCATCGCCCCGGTAGCCGCGCTCGTTGTAGTAATCGACCTGCTCCGGCTGGATGAGGCCGGTGTAGCCCATCACATGCGGGGCTAATACGTTGTAATATCGTCGACCGCTTTTCTCCGTGAAGCCGAGGGGCGGGTAGGTGCGAAGCTGGTTCCAGTATTCCTGCACGACCTCGGCATCGGCGTCGCCAAGCGGGATCTGCCAGTCGGCGGGCGCTCCGGCATACTGCTGGCGGATTTCGTCCGGCGTCATGCGGAGCACCTGGCTGAGCAGGGTCAGCATGTCCTCCTCGTACGATTCGCCGACCTGACCGGGCACGATGGTGATCGTCACCGTCTCGGCGTTGGCCGAGACGAGCCACTGGCCCTTATAGTCGTAGATGTTGGCGCGGGCGGGGCTTTCGATCTCAAGCTGGAGCGTGTTGCCCCCGGCCAGTTCGGGGAAGATCAGGGCAGGCGTCCAGACGATGCCCCAGCGCTCGCCGTCGTAGACGAGCTGCATGGTCAGATCTTCCTGAATGTCGCCCACGACGAGCGTGTGATAGACGACCCCGAAGGCAAGCTGAGCCGTGTTGCTGGCCTCGGAGAGGCGAACCGACTGCGGCCTGGCTTCCAGATCGATCAGGCGGATCGTGTCGGCGGTGCTGGCGTAGGTGTCGACGAACTCCTCAAGCCGGTATTCGGCCTGACTGTTGGACGACAGGTAGCTGTACATCGCCTCGTAGTTACCGGCCATCCACGCGTCGAGAAACGCCTGTCCGACGCCGTCCGGCTGGCCGAGGTCGCGCGTCGGCTCGGCCTCCGGGTTGGCCGTATCCGATGGCGAGGGCGTATCCGCCCCCCCGGCGGCGAGGTCGAGCACGGCGCAGGCGCTGAGAAGCAGGCTTGCGGCGACGAGCGCGGTCAGGATAACGGTAAATTGTCGTTTCATGTGGGAAATCCGTATGTACGGCGTGCAAAAGGCCGGAAGCAGCATCCGGCTCATCTATTCTACCCGGTAAGGAGCAAATTATAGCCCGTGCGGGTAGGCTCAGCAATGCGTGCGCTCGGATGGAAAAAGGCTTAAAGGAAATATAACGTCCTTAACAATAAGCTGGTAAAATAGCGAGAGCGCTTACATTCTGCCGGGCGGCAGCGCCCGGCGGCTACCTCGTTGGATTTTGCGGCAATGAACTCTGTCCCCGGCCTGCATCTTTCCGAAGAACGACCCGGCCTGCTTCGTTTCGGCGGTGTGCGTGCGGCGCTGGTGGAAGTCGAGGCGGGTTTCTGGTCGATCCGGCGGGGGCTGGAAGCGCTCGCCGGGGCGCGGCTGGCGAGAACCGTGCTGCAGCGGGCTGGGACGAGCAGCGGCGCGGCCATCGCGCGGGCGCTCGAAGAAGGGGAGGGCGATCTGCCGCCCGCGCAGGCGATGGCGGCCTGCGTTGCGGCGTATCAGGCCGCGGGGTTCGGTCGTTTCACGGTCGAGGAGATGGATTGGCCGAACGGGCGGGCCACGATCCACGCGGAAGGCGCTTTCGAGGCGTGGATGATGCGCCGTCACGGCAGGCGCAGCGAGGATCCGGTTTGCGCCTACACCGCCGGGGTGCTCGTCGGGTTCGCGAGCGCGCTGAGTGACGGTCAGGACGTGGTGTGCATCGAGCGCACCTGTCAGGCCCGGGGCGATGACATCTGCCGGTTCGAGCTGCTGCCATCGGGCGAGGCGGTGGATGGATCGACCGTCTCCTATCACCCGGACCCGGTCCTCAGCCACCAGCTTAACGTGCTGGAAATCCTGTTCGACCGGATGCCGATGGGGATCGCCGTCTTCGACCGCAGGGCGCGGCTGAAGCGGTCGAACCCGACGTGGGCCGACTTCGTGGAGCGCTATTCGCCGCTGACGGCGGACGACGTGCGGCCCGGCGTGACGTTCTACGAACTCACGCCGGGGGAGGAGCTGCGCATCGCGCACATCTTCCGGCGGGTGCTGGCGGGCGAGACGGTGGCGGTGGACGCGATGCGGTTGAAGATCGATGGGATCGTCTCATACTGGGACTCGGTGTTCGCCCCGTTGTATGAGAAAGGCGAGGTCGCAGGGGTGGTGAACGTGTCGGCGGACGCGACCGAGCGCGTGATGGCCTACCAGCAGCTTGAGGAACGCGTCGGGGCGCGAACGCGCGAGCTTTCGACGCTGCTTGAGATGACGCACAACATGACATCGACGCTCGAAATGGGGCCGCTGCTGGGGCTGATTCTCGACCAGCTCCGGGTCGTCGTCGATTACAGTGGGGCGACGCTGTTCCTGCTGGAGGGCAGCGATCTGGTGGTGCTGGCGCACCGGGGGCCGATCCCCAGGGAGCGCATCCTCGCGCAGCGCTTCCCGCTGGCGGAGGCGGGGGCCAACCGGGCGGTGATCGAGGGGCAGCAGCCGATCCTCATCGAGGATGTCCGGGGGGACGCGCCGCTCGCGGCAGAGTTCCGGGCCACCGCCGGGGCAGAGCTTCACACGACGTTCGGCTACATCCGCTCGTGGATGGGCGTGCCGCTCCGCATCCGGGAGCGGATCATCGGGATGCTGAGCATCGACCACAGCCAGCCGAACCGCTATACCGAGCATGACGCCGAACTCGCGCTCGCGTTTGCCAACCACGCGGCGGTCGCGATCGAGAACGCACAGCTTTACGAGCAGGCGAAGGAGCTGGCGGCCTTCAACGAGCGGCAGCGGTTGGCCCGCGAGCTGCACGACGCCGTCACGCAGACGTTGTTCTCGGCCAGCCTGATCGCCGAGGTGCTGCCGCGCCTGTGGGAAACGAACCCGGAGCAGGGCATGTCGCGGCTGGCCGAGCTGCGCGAGCTTACGCGGGGGGCGCTGGCCGAAATGCGGACGCTGCTGCTCGAACTGCGCCCGTCGACGCTGACCGAGGTCGGGCTGGGCGATCTGCTGAAGCAGCTAGCCGAGGCGATCACCGGGCGGGCGCGCATCCCGATCGAAGCGCGGGTTGAGGGATCGTGCAACCCACCGCCAGACGTAAAAATCGCGTTTTACCGCATCGCACAGGAGGCGTTGAACAACGTCGCCAAACACGCCGGGGCGACACACGCGCTCGTCGCGCTGCGGTGCGAGGATGGGGCCTTGCAGGTGAGGGTAGAGGACGACGGGCGCGGCTTCGACCCGGAGGAAGTCGCGCTGGACAGCCTCGGATTAAGCATCATGCGCGAGCGGGCGGAGGCCATCGACGCCCGGCTCACGCTCGAAAGCGAGAGCGGACGGGGAACGCGCGTTGCCGTGACCTGGATGCCGCGCAGAGGAAGGGAATGAGTTATGAGTAGCGAAGACCGCATCCGAGTTCTCATCGTGGACGACCACGCCGTCGTGCGGAGCGGATTGGGCGCGTTTCTGCTGGCGTTTGATGACCTCGAACTCGTGGGAGAGGCAGCCAGCGGGCCGGAAGCCATCGGGATGTGTGAGGAAATCCAGCCTGACGTGGTGCTGATGGACCTCGTCATGCCGGAGATGGACGGCGCGGCGGCGACGGAGCGCATCCGGGAGACCTGCCCGGACGTGCAGGTCATCGCGCTGACGAGCTTCCCGGAGGAAGACCTCGTCCAGACCGCGCTGCAAGCCGGGGCGATCAGCTACCTGCTGAAAAACGTCTCGGCGGACGAACTGGCGAACGCCATCCGGGCGGCGAACGCCGGGAAATCGACTCTCGCGCCGGAGGCGGCGCAGGCGCTCGTCCATGCGGCGACGCGCGAGCCTGAACTGGGCCATGACCTGACCCCGCGCGAGCACGAGGTGCTCGAGTTGATGGTCGAGGGGTTGAGCAACCCGGAGATCGCCGAGCGGCTCGTCGTGAGCCGGTCGACGGTCAAATTCCACGTCAGCAGCATCCTCTCCAAGCTGGGCGCGGATGGCCGAACGGAGGCCGTCGCGCTGGCGCTCCAGCACAACCTGGTCGACTGACCAGTTTCAAGCCCCAACCACTGCCCAGAGATCGATCCCCCCAGATGCCGGGCGCGTCTGGGGGCTTTTGATCCTATCCTGATAGTGGAGGGTGGATGATTGGATACCGCCCCAAGCAAGAGCCGGGGAATGACAATGGAATTGGAAGCGCTGACCGACCCAGACCTCGTATCGAAGACGCTCGCAGGCGACGATCAGGCTTTTGCCACGCTCGTGACCCGTCACCAGCGGATTACCTATAACGTTTGTTACCGGATGCTGGGTGATGGTTACGAGGCGGAAGATGCCGCACAGGAAGCCTTCCTGCGGGCCTTCCGCTACCTCGACCGCTACGATCCGGGCCGCTCGTTCAAGACGTGGCTGCTGTCCATCGCGTCGAACCACTGCATCGACAGGCTGCGGCGGCGGCGAATGACCAAGCTGCCCATCGAAGACCTGCTGCCCTGGCACCCGGCGCTGACGAGCCAGAGTGACGGCCCGGAAAGCGCAGCGATGAAGCACGAACGCAGCGATACCTTCCAGGCGATGCTGGAAGAGCTGACCCCGCAGTACCGGGCCGTGCTGGTTTTCTATTACTGGTATGACATGAGCTGCAAAGAGATCGCGGAGACGTTGGAAATCGAGGAGGGCACGGTCAAGAGCCGCCTGCACCGGGCGCGCAAGAAACTGGCCGGGCAGTTCGTCATCAACGACGTGCCCGCTTGCACGCTCGCGCTGGAGAGTGTCTGACCACGCCGACGGCGTATCAGGCAGGCTGATGAGAAAGCGTCCCGTTTAAACGGGCTTAAAGGCGATGTAGTTTGTTACTAACCGGGAACGATATGCTGCGGATCGTGCTGGCCGACAGACAGGAAAACGTACGCTCGGCGCTGCGGCTTCTGCTCGAACAGGAGGCCGGGATGAGCATCGCCGCTGAGGTAGACGACGCACGGAACCTGCTCGACACGGCGCTGTCCACACAGGCGAACTTAATCCTGCTGGATTGGAATCTGCCCGGCGCGGACACCGCGCAGCTTATCGCCGATCTGCGGGCCACAGACCCCGGCATCCACATCATCGCGCTGAGCGGGCGGCCCGAAGTGGCTTCGTCGGCCCTGTGCGCCGGGTGCAACGCCTTCGTGAGCAAGGGCGATCCGCCCGAAACATTGCTGGCCGCGCTGGAGGCCATCCAGCAGATCAACTAGCGTCCCACCCCGGCCATCCCATCCCACTATTGTTCAGGATTCGAGCATCACGGCCTGATACCACTCCCACGTACGGGCAAGGCCCTCTTCAATCGACGTTGTGGGTTGATAGCCGAGCAGCCGCCGGGCCTTCTCCGCACTGGCGTAGGTGATGGGCGGCTCGCTGGCCGGGGCGGGGACGCTTTTGATGCGGGCGGGCTTGCCGACCAGCTTCTCGATGATCTCGACGAAATCCCCCAGCCTGACCGGCTCACCGCGTCCGATGTTCATGACCTCATAGCCGAGCGGCTTATCGAGCGCCAGCACGACCCCCTGCACGATATCCTCGACGTAGGTCCAATCGCGGTGCATCTCACCGCCGTCGAACAGGACGATCTCCTCGTCGCGCACGATGCGATCCATCACGACGAAGGCCATCATATCGGGGCGGACGCGCGGCCCGTAAACGGTGAAAAAGCGGAGCGCGGTGACGTTCAGCCCGAACATGTTGTGATAGGCGTGGGCCATCACCTCACACGCTTTCTTGGTCGCGGGGTAGGGGGCGAGGGGGCGGTCGGTGGGCTGATCCTCCGTGAAGGGGACCTCGTCCGTCGCGCCGTAGATCGAGGAGGTGGAGGCGAACACGAAATTCTCCACGTCGTGCTCGCGCGCCCCGTCGAGCAGGTTGATCGTGCCCTGCACGTTGACGGCGGTGTAGAGCGCCGCCCGCTCGATGGAATATCGCACCCCTGCCAGCGCGGCGAGATGCGCCACACGCGCCGGGCGGTACGCCTCGAACAGCCCCATCACGGCGTCGCGGTCGCGCACATCCCCCTCGACGAGGGTGAAGGCGGGGTTATCGAGATAGGGCCGGACGTTGGCCCGCTTCAGGGCCGGGCTGTAGTAGTCGTTGAAGTTATCGAGCACGACGACACGCTCGCCCCGTTCCAGCAGGGCACCGGCGAGGTTGCTGCCGATGAAGCCTGCGCCGCCGGTGATGAGCGTCGTCTTACCGGATATGCCTGTGTGATCGGCCATGCGATCCTCACTTATACCAGTTGAAAAAGGAGAGCGAGTCATTATACCAGCGCCAGAACCCTGCCCCCAAACGAAACGGGGGCGCTGGCTCAGCGCCCCCGTTGAAAGACCTGCTTGCGAAATGGGATAGGCTAGTGATGCTCCTTCGCCTCATCCTCGGTGGGGTAGATGGGCAGCAGACGGATGCCGAGCGTCAGCCCCAGCAGCGCGTAGGCGATGATGCCGAAGAACGCGCCGAACTCGATCAGGTTGGGCGTGTAGCTGATGCGCGGGAACAGGTAGGCCGTGCCCGGCGACCAGTCGATGGGCACGACGAGGCCAGAGATGGTCGTGTTCCAGCGCAGCATGACGACGCCCGCGATGGCGAGCGCGCAGCCGAGCATCAGAATCCAGTCGTTGCGGCGCAGGCGCGGCCAGAAGAAGATGATGATCGGGACGATGCCGCCGAGCAGCACTTCGACCAGCCAGAACGTCGTGCTGTAGGGCGAGGTCTGGAACAGAAGCTCCAGACCGCTCTCCCGCGCGGGCAAGCTGCTGTAGTAGTTCTGCGCGGCCCAGTTCCATAGTTTCAGGTACACATAGAAGGCCATCGCCGCGCCCGCGATGATGGCGACATCGCGCAGCACATCACGCGCGACGACGTACGCGCCGCGCAGGTGGCTGACGACCAGCGTCACGAGCAGGGTGGCGGACAGCCCTCCCGCCGCCGCCGACAGGATGAACAGCACGGGCATCGACGGGTTGTACCAGAGTGGGCGGGCGGCGACGATGCCGTAGGTCGCGCCCAGCGAGGACTGATGCAGCAGCGACAGGCCCAGCCCGATGACGGCGAACACGGGTGTGAAGCGGTGGATGAAATGCCCAACCCTCGGCGCGGCGGGCCACCACGCGAACAGGCGGCTTTCGAAGATGGGCGGGGCCATCTCAAGCGCCAGCACCGAGAAGTAGAACATCACGCAGATCGTGATCTCCCACAGCACCGAGTGGACGTTCCAGAAGATGAGCGGGTGCCAGAAGCGGTCGGGGCGGCCAATGTCGAGCGCCAGAGCCAGCATCGCCGACGTGTAGCCGAGAAAACCGCCCAGCACGGCGACGCGGGCGACGCCCGCGAATCGCTTGATGTTGAGCAGGTAGACGACCGCCGACATGATGAAGGCCCCCGCGCCCAGGCTGATGGCCGACAGGTCGAGCGCGATCCACAGGCCCCAGGGAATCTGATTCGTGAGATTCGTCTCACCCAGACCTCTCAGGAAGACGATTCCGCCCGAAACCGCGCCGAGCACGAGCAGGACGACCAGCACGGCGATCCAGACGATCAGCGCGGTCGGCATGGGCCGCCGCTCGCGAGAGGGTTGCAGGGTTGCGGTGGTCATTCGATCACCATCCCTTCGGCGGGTACGTAGTAGACGTTCGGTTCGGTGCCAAGCTCCTCACGCAGGCGGAAGGTCGGCGTTGAGGCGACGATCTGCGCGACCTCGGAACGGGGGTCGTTGAGATCGCCGAACTTGCGCGCGCCAACCGGGCAGATGTTGCAGCAGGCCGGGGTAGCGCTCCGATGCTCGCCTGGGATCAGCTCGTACTCCAGACCAAGATCGATGCGGTGGATGCAGAACGTGCATTTCTCGACGACGCCGCGCGGGCGGCGCTCGACCTCAGCCGATCCCCACTGTGGCTCGTAGTGGTTTTCGTCGGTGCGGGCCGACCAGTTGAACCGCCGAACGTCGTAAGGGCACGCGACCATGCAGTAGCGGCAGCCGATGCAGCGCTCATAGTCCATCACGACCAGCCCATCGCCGCGCTGGTACGTCGCCCCAACGGGGCATACGCTGGCGCAGGGCGCGTTCTGGCAGTGGAGGCAGGGCCGGGTCATGTGAAACGGCTTGCCGGTAGCGACCTTGTCGAGCATGTAGACGTTCCAGCGCATCTCGTCAGGCACGTCGTTGACGGCCTGGCAGGCGTAGACGCAGTACTGGCAGCCGATGCACAGACTGAGGTCGACGACCATAATCCAGTGGTGTTCGCTCTCGACCCCGCCGTGCTGCTGCGGTCCGCTGGCCTGAGCGCGGTTTTTGCCAAGCGGCCAGGCCAGCGCGGACGCAACCGCGCTCGTGACGCCTGCCGCCCCCAGAATGCCGAGAAACTTCCGGCGGCTGACGACGGCACTTTCAGTATCCAGCCTGTCATCAGGCTTCATGTTCTTCTTCCTCATCATCCGTCTCGTCGTCCATCTGTACTTCCATTCCGCTACCGTTCCGCCGCCGGGCCAGCAGCCAGACGACGACCCCGCCGACGAGCAGGCCGCCAGCGGCCCCCTCGATGATGTTCATCGTGCTCTGGTTGCGGTTCTGCACGAGCAGGGTTTGAACGGCGCCCTCAAGCTGCCTGGCGCGCAGTACAGCCTGCTGCCCGTCCAGCTCGGCCAGATCCTCCGGCGCCAGCTCGCTCGGGCCGCCCTCCCCTGTGCCGTCGACCGCCTCCAAGCGGATATCCTCGTGGCAGTCCAGACAGGCGACGATGTTCTCCTGAAAGTCGTGACCGGTCGGCGCGAGGCCATCAGCCGGGATCGGTTGGCCGGGCCGGACGTAGCCGTGACAGTCGCGGCAGGTCAGCCCGTTCTCGATGTGAGTCGTGTGGGCCACAAAGCCGCCCAGCTCGTCACCGTGACAGTTGAGACACTGCTGAAGCTCGGTTCCCATGCGCAGGCCGTTGGTGTGCGCATAGTGGCAGCTCGTACACGCAAGCCCAACCTCGGCGTGATGGCTGGCCCGGAACTCCGCCTGAGTCACAGTGTGGCACTGGCCGCAGACCGTGTTGGCCTGGTCGAGGTTTACCGGGGCGGGCGGGTGATCGGCGGGCGTCTCGCCGTGACAGGCCTCACACCGGACACCCTCAGCCTCGTATTGGCCGGTGGCCGGGCTGAAGCCGGTCGTGTGACAGTCCAGGCACGATTCCTGAAAATCCACATTCTCCCAGCTTTCGTGGAAATGCTGGTTGCTGAATGCCTGATCGTGCGGGCCGCCCTGCCAGGAGGCGACGACATCCGGGTGGCATTCGCCACATGTGGATGGGTCCTCCTGCGGCTGCGTATCGGCAGGCGGCTCATCCGGCGTATCGTCGGGGTCCTGCGCCATCGCCAGCCCGACCATGCTGCCGGCGAGCATGAAGGCGAGGATCAGGGCGACGAACACCGGTCGGATGTGATTGGTTAAGCGGCGCAAATAGCTCATGGAGGTCCCTCAAATTCCCTTCATCGTTCGTGATAAGTCCGGGCGCTTATCAAGCCATATAGCCCTCGATGAGGACACGGCTGGGAAGCTCCCGCAGGTCTTCGTTTTCGGGCGCAAACGCGAACTCCCAGAAAGCGGTCTGCGCACTCGTCGCCGGACGCCCGGTGTGGCGTGCCATGTACAGCGTCTGCGAGAGGGCCATGCCTTCAACCGCGACCGGAACGAGCGCCCCCGAACGAAACTCGTCAGCGGCGACCATCCCGGAGATGAAGGCAACTCCGATGCCCTCCTGAACGGCCATAGCGATGGCCTCCGAATTACCGAGCACCATGACGGTGTTCAGATAATCCAGGCTCAGGTTGTGCTGGGTGAGGCCGTCTTTGAGCGCCTCACGCGTGCCGGACCCTTCCTCGCGGAGGATAAAGTTCTCGCCCAGCAGATCGGCGGGCTGAATGGCGCCCTTCGACGCCCAGGGATGGCCCGCCGGAACGACCAGGACAATCTGATCCTGAACAAAAGGCCGGTATTCGATGTCCTTATAAGGCTCGCGGAGGCTCGTGATGGCAACGTGCGCCTCACCTTCCAACAGCATTTGCAACGCGAGATCGCGCGTGTTGACGTGGCACACCACATCGACCGCAGGATGCTGCTCGCGCAGCCCCGCGATGAGCTTGGGCAGGATGTACTTGCCGCTGGCCGTGCTGCATCCGAGCTTCAACAGGCCAATGACCTTCCCCTGCATCGAGGCCATCGTTTCCTCTATATGGATCGCGCGGTTGACGAGTTCGCGCGCCATCGGAACGAGGGCGTGGCCGGTTTCCGTTAGCGATATATGCCGCCCGGACCGGTGAAACAGGTCCGTGCCGAGCGTTTGCTCAAGCGAGCGGATCTGCATACTCACGGCGGGCTGGGAGATGTTGAGGCGACGGCCCGCCTCAGAAAAGTTCTCGGTCTCAGCGGCGACTAAAAAGACCTGCATTTCATGAATGTTCAGCATAAGCCACACCGATGCAAGAAGGCCATAGTCTTTAGCGCAGCCTATCAAAAATTAATTTGTGAACATTGTAACAAATAAACTTATATGAGTA
>CAZWUX010000059.1:0-15904 GCA_964637665.1 uncultured Anaerolineae bacterium | reverse complement strand
GGAACATCCTCGGCCTGACGACGCCCTTCGACGAGCTGGACTAGAATCTGCAAGCCGGAGGAAACACAAACCACCTGCCCGGAGTGAACGGCGCAGGTGGTTTTGCATCGGGCGCTGGTGAATCCGCGTGATCTATCCCCCGTGCTCGCGGTTCAACTGCTCGCGGATGTCGCGCTTGAGCACCTTGCCGACCGGGTTGCGCGGCAGCGCGTCGAGCACGAGCAGCTTTTTCGGCATCTTGTAGCCCGCGATGTCCTTTTCGCGCAGGTAAGCGGTGATCTCCGACAGCGTGATCGCCTCCTCCGGCCTGGGCACGACTGCCGCCGCGACCTGCTCCTCCTGCAAAATGCGCCCATCCACGTACCCGACGAAGGCGACCTCCCCGACCTTCGGGTGGCCGGAAACCAGCGCCTCCAACTCCTCCGGCGAGATCATCATGCCCGCCCGGATGATCACGTCCTTCAACCGCCCGACGAAGCGGTAGCGGTCGGGCGGATCGCCCTCCCCGGCCAGCTCGAACAGGTCACCCGTGCGGAAATACCCCTCGTCGTCGAACGCCTTCTCCGTCAGGTTGGGGCGCTTCCAGTAGCCGTCGAACACGGTCGGCCCTTTGACGGCAAGCTCCCCCACCTGCCCCGGCTCCGTGATCGTCTCATCCGTGCGCGGATCGACGAGCCGCGTCCGGATCGCATTCGCCAGCGGGATCGACCACTCGAAGCCCTCCACGCCAAAGCGGGGGAACACCTCCGCGCGCTCCACCGGATCGGGGATGTCGCCCGGCGCGCCGACGAGCGAGGTCCCTTCGTTGGCCCCGAAGAAGTTCAGCACGTCGATGCCATGCCGCTCTTTCCACTCACTCACCATCCACGCCGAGAGCGGCGCGGAGCCGGAGCCGATACACGCGATGCTGCTCAGATCGGCCTGCTCCAGCAGGGCCGGGCGCAGCAGCAGCAGGTTCAACAGTACCGGCGGCGCGACAGTGTACTGGATGCGCTCCGCGCCGATCTGCTGGAGGAACACCGGCAGGTTCAGCGGGTGGTGCATCACCAGCACGCCGCCCACCAGCAGCCAGGGCACGAGCATCCCCCCGATGCCCGACATGTTGACCATCGGGAACGGGTTGAGCAGCCGGTATCCCGGCTCGAAGCCCGCGCCGTCGGTGGTGAACCGCGCGATGGCGATCCACAGATTGTGGCTGCGCGGCACGCCCTTCGGCTCGGCCTCCGTGCCGGAGGTCCAGCAGATGGTGTACACGTCGTTGGCCGTCCAGCGCGTCCCGGCCCGGTAGGCGCTCAGCGCGGCGGCATCGTGCGGCGTGTCGAGGATCGCCCGCAGCGGGCGCACGCCTTCCGGGGGATCATCCCCCACCGCAAGGATCGCCTCGATGAACGGGAACTCAGCCTGAATCTCCCGCGCCATCCCCAGGTAATCGTAATCCTCGAAGCGATCGACGGTGATGAAGATTTTCGGCTCCGCGAGCGCGGCCATCTGGCGCAGTTCGTGGGTGCGGTACTGCACGGCGAGCGGGCTGACGATCGCCCCGATGCGCGCCGCCGCGAGGTAGACGACGATCAGCTCCGCGATGTTCGGAAGCTGGACCATCACCACGTCGTCTTTGCCGACGCCCATCCCGACGAGCGCCGCCGCGAGCCGGTCCACCAGCGTGTCGAGTTCGGCATAGGTCAGGCGCAGCGGCTCCCCGGCGGCGAGGTCGGCGCGGTTGGGCGGATCGACCAGCGCGGGCGCGCCGGGCCGCTCCGCGACGTGGCGGGCAAACAGGTCGTCGATCGTATCTTCCCCCCACCAGCCCCGCGCGATGTACGCTTTAATTCGCTCCTCTGGCGTCAGAATCACAGACGGCCTCCCCCCTCGGCGCTGCCATGTGTCCACATGGCGCTCATCGTTTCTCTGTACGTTATCTCTACAAACCTTATTCGTAGTAATTAGATTATACAGATAAACATTGGGGGGTCAACAACTGCAACCGGACTCCTATCCCGCCGCCGCCTCGACCTGAGCCGGGTCGGGCGGCGCGGCGATCTCCGGCGCGGCCCGGAACAGCGCCCACAGCAGCGGAACGGTGACGACGTTCAGCCCGGCCAGCAGCCAGAACACCGCCGTGAAGCCGATGTCGTCCGTCAGGCCGGTGGCGACGCCCTCCCCCACCGCCGTGCCGATGTTCGAGACGGCCATCATGATCGCGAACATCGTCGCCGCGATGCGCGCATCCGCCAGGTCCATCGCCAGCGCGACGAACACCGTCTCCTGAAACCCCCACGCGATGCCCCACACGACGCCCAGCGCCAGCAGCACGGGCGCGCCCCCGGCAGCGCCGATCAGGGCCGCGCCGAGCGAGATGGCCGCCACCGCCCCGAACGCGCCCGCGCGCCGCCCGATGCGGTCCAGCAGCAGGCCGCCCACCAGCGCGCCCACTGCCGCCCCGACCCCGCGCAGCGCGCCATAAGCGCCGATCAACGTCTCCGGCGCGCCGAACGCCTCACTCATGTAGAACGTCACCAGCCCGTCGACGCCGAACGAGACGACCGAATAAGCCACCGCATAGGCCGCGAACAGCAGGAAACGCGGTCTGCCCATCGCCCGGAAGGCCGCCCACTCGAAGCGGTGCGTCTCGGCGCGCCCGGCTGGCTCCCGGACGCGCATCACCCAGATCAGCGGCAGCAGCATCCCGGCGGCGATGATCAGGAACACGACGCGGTAGCCCGCCCCCTGCACGAGCGCCCCGAACACGAGCGACAGCACGATGAAACCCGCCGCCCGCCCGCCGACCATCGTGCCCTGCACGAGGCCCTGCTCCGCGCGCGGCGTCGTGTCAATGGCGAGGCCGTCCGTCGTCGAGTCGAACAGCGCCACGCTGAACGAGCCGAGCACGATCAGCCCGGAAAACAGGGTAAAATTCGTATCCGGCAGCACGAAGGCCGCCCCGCCGAAGGCCAGCACCGCCAGCAGCAGCCCCAGCAGCATGTACGGCTTGCGGTGGCCCATCCCCAGCAGGGGCACCCGGTCGCTGAGCATCCCGATGAAAATTTTGAGCACGAACGGCAGCAGCAGGATGGAGGTCAGCAGGCCGATCACGTCCGCGTCGATGCCGACCGCGTCCAGATACGGCTTCTGGAAGTTGCGAAAATACGCGAGGGCCGCGCCCTGCACGAAGTAGAGCAGGCCGAACATCGTCAGGCGGAAGCGGCGGTCGGGGTCAGGCATGGGCGTTCTCCTCTGGAGCGCAGGGCGCGATCTGTGATGTATGATGATGATACCCGGCTCGTGCGCGCGGTCAATCGGCGTGTGATGGCAAAACCCAACCCGTGCGGTACAGTCAGGGTGCAGACGTTTAACACGGAGGGCGGTTCACAACATGAGGCGGCTGGTGCGGGTGATGGGTATGATCGGGGTGGCCGGGCTGCTGGCGGGCTTCCTGCTGGCCGCTCCGTCTGTGGATGCCGCGCAGAGCGGCGCGCCGGAGGTCGTCGTGCTGGAGGCGGCTGGCCCCGTCGCTCCGGCGCTGGCCGAGTACATTCGTCGTGGGCTGGCGGAGGCCGACAGCCGCAACGCGGAGGCCGTCGTGCTGATGCTCGACACGCCGGGCGGCTCTGTTACTGTGACCTCCACCATCGTGCAGGACATTCAGGCCAGCGACGTGCCGGTGATCGTCTACGTCGGGCCGCGTGGGGCGAAAGCCGCCTCGGCGGGGCTGATCGTGACGCTGGCCGGGCACGCCGCCGCGATGGCCCCCGGCACGGCCATCGGCGCGACGAGTCCCATCGGCGCGGGGGGCGAGGATTTGCCCGAAACCGCCTTCCGCAAAGAGGTCGAATTTCTCAGCGCGCAAGCCCGCTCCCTCGCCGAGCGGCGCGGCGACGAGGCGATCCAGATCGCGGAGCAGGCCGTGACCGACGCGCGGGCGGTCAGCGCCACCGAGGCGCTGTCCGCCAACCTGATCGATTTCATCGCGGAGGATGTCGGCGACCTGCTCGCGCAGGCCGACGGCCTCACCGTCGAAGTGAATGGCCGGGAGCGCACGCTCAACACGGCAGACGCGGTCGAAATCCCCCTGCCCATGTCGCCATTGGAGCGCGTCCTGCTCGTCCTGACCGACCCCAACGTCGTCTTTCTGCTGCTCAGCATCGGCCCGGTTGCCATCCTCGTCGAGATTCGCTCCCCCGGCGGCTGGTTCGCGGGCGTCTTCGGCACGACCTGTCTGGGGCTGGCGCTCTACGGGCTGGGCGTGATGCCCGTCAACTGGCTGGGGATCATCTTCGTGCTGATGGCCTTCGTGCTGTTCGTGCTGGAGATCAAGGCCCCGGTGCACGGGGCGCTCGCCGCAACGGGCGTGGTGAGCCTCGCGGCGGGGGCCATCATCCTGTTCAACCAGCCGGCGGTCGCGCCGTTCGGTGAATTGTCGATCCCGCTGGTCATCGTCTGGTCGCTGTTGATGGGCGGCCTCTTCGTCTTCCTGATGACGATGGCGATCCGCGCCCAGCACCGCCGCCCCACGACGGGCTATCCGGGCCTTATCGGGCAGATCGGGCGCGTGACGCAGTCCCTCGATCCGACCGGTATGGTTCAGGTGTTCGGCGAGCGCTGGCAGGCGCAGTCGGTGGGCGATGCGTTCATCCCGGTCGGCGCGCAGGTCGAGGTGGTCGAAGCCGGGCACATGCGGTTGATCGTCCGCCCGGTCGGGGATCGCCCGGTAAGCGGTGGGGAACCGGGGGCTGTGTCGGGTTGACTCGGCAGGGCATTCTGCCTATACTGTAGCCAATATGAGGGTGGCTAAGCTGTGCGATTCAACACACGCTACACAAGGCCCACACACCGGCACGCTGGGGAAGTTCCCCGCGTGTCTTTTTGTTTAGCTGCCACCCTGAATGGCGTAGTGGCTGATGAGGAGGCCCACATGGACTATGGCATGATTGGAAAGATCGAGAAGGCGCGTCGGTATGCCGAGGAGAAGGATCGTATCCAGTTTGAGGCGTTTAGCGTAAGGCTTGACGGCGATCACGGCCCGCATGTCGTCCATTATGATAACGGTAGCTGGCAGTGTGACTGCAATTTTTTTAAGACCCGCGGCGTATGCAGCCACACGATGGCGATGGAGCGCGTTCTTGAGGGCATGGTCCTCGAACCCGCCGCTGTCGAAGATTAGCCCCCGCTCCGTTTTGCGCGCGGACGTGTGCATGAGAGAGGGCGGCTGACCGGGCAGGAAGCCGCCCTCTTCGCTTAATTATCCGGCCTACGGCCCGACCGGCTCTTTGAAGTCGTACACGCCGTTGTGCTTCGCCCAGCGCGCGCCGCACCCCGCGCAGCGCAGGCCCTCATCTGTCCCCTCCAGCGAGAGCGAACCGCAGGCCGGGCACCGCCAGAAGGCCCCGGCGGGCGCGTCCCCGTCCGGGCCGACCGCCCGGCTCCGCACGAACACGCTCGGCGAGAGCTTCCACAGATCGCCCGTCCACTGGGCCATCGAGTCGAGCGCCACCAGCGCCCCCGTCGGTATGGTCCGTTTGAGCAGATCGACCCGGTAATGGGACACGGTCAGCGCCCGGCCCGGCTCGAACCCCACCTCACCCAGCGTCTCCCGCACGTAATCCGGGTGGAAGTTGAAGTTCAGCTCCACGAACTCGACCGGCTCCCTGTCGAACGGACTCCATTCCTGCCGCCCCAGCAGCCAGCGCGCGATGGCCTTTAAGTTCTGCTTGTTGGCGTATTCGAGCAGGAACACGCCGCCCTCCGCCATGACCCGCCGCACAGAGGCAAGCGCGGCGGGCGGGTCCCCCATGTGATGCAGCACGCGGATCATCGTCGCCGCATCGAACACGCCCGGCGCGAAGGGCATGTCATACAGATTGGCGGCGACGTACAGGTAACCGTTGTTGCCGTAACGCTGGCGGGCAAACTCAAGCTGCGAGCGCGAGTAATCGAGCAGCACGACGAGGTCATACCCGGCGTACAGCGGCGTCAGCCTTCCGAACCCCGCGCCCAGCTCCAGCAGGCGCTTCCCACCGCCGGGCAGCAGCCGCCGGACGGCGATCCGCTCGACCCGGTCCTCATAATCGCGCCCCTGCCCCTCCCAGAAGTCAGTGCGGTAGGTTGAGCCTTCGTAATCACAGATTTCGGGGCCGTTCTGATCGGCCATGCCCGCCTCCTTGCCGTCGACACTGCGGCAACGTTAGCGCGGATCGCGCCCGGTGGCAAGCCGTCCGGGTCTATGTCAGGGTAATGGATGCTGGGGAATGAACCGCTCTAGGCCGGACGTTCAGGTTGGGCGCATCCCACAGGGTCGTGTATTCAGGTTGCGATGTTCTTTCCGCCGCCCCCGCTATCGCGCCTTTATTGCGAATCTCACCCCGTCACGTTAGAATGCGGCGCTGAAATACCGGCGACAAAAACAGGAGACACGGCGGCAGGCGGCAGCGCGACTCAGGCCGCCTTTTCGCTGCACGACGGTTCGAAACAACCCTGATGACACCCAGCACGTCTACTACCCGGCCCGGCGCGCACAGCGAGCGCGCCGTACAGTCATGACGGCCCCCCACCCCCCGGACGATCGCCCGACCGGCCTGCGGGCGTGGCTCGCGGCGCTGGCCCGCCGCCGTCTGACCCTGTGGCAGGCGGCGCTCGCCCTCGCCGTGTTGATCGCGCTGGGCGTGGGTCTGGGGCTTGGTATCGCGCGGCTGGGCCGGATCGGGGCCGGGGGGCGCGCGTCCGCCCCCACGCCGACGCCGATTCCCGCCATCACGCAGGTCGCCCGCGTGGAGACGGCGACGCCCCTTCCGACCGGAACGGCGACGCCTGCTCCAACCCAACCGCCGACCGCCACACCCACGCCGACGCCGACCGCCACCGTCACGCCGACCATCGACCCGACCGTGCTGGCGAGCATCCCCACCGCGACCACGCTGCCGGAAGGGATGCCAGCCCCCATCTACCCGCCCGGTGACGCCTCGTTCGGGCGGTTCGAGCTGGGTGGACAGGTCAACCATGTGATCGATCACCCCGACCAGATGAAGGTCTCCGGTATGCGCTGGGTGAAGTTCCAGCTTACGTGGGAGGCGGGCCAGCAGGCCAGCCGCGCATGGCCGCTCATCGAGCAGGGGCGGCAGCGCGGGTTCAAGGTGCTGTTGAGCATCGTCGGCGGGCAGAAGCGCCCGTCCGAGATCGACATCCCGGCTTATCTTGAATTCCTGCGCGGGGTGGCGTACTATGGGCCGGATGCGATCGAGGTCTGGAACGAGCCGAACTACTATTTCGAGTGGCCGCGCGGCCAGGTCGACGGCGGGAACTACGTCCGCGAGATGCTCGCCCCGGCCTACAACGCCATCAAAGGGGTCAACCCGAACATCATGGTGATCTCCGGCGCGCCGCTGTCGACGGGCCTGTACTACAGCGAGGGCGGCTGCTCGGCGGAGGGCTACGGCTGCGACGACTGGCTGTTCCTCCAGCAGATGGCCTCGATGGGCGCGGCGAATTACATGGACTGCGTGGGCGTTCACTACAATACAGGCGCGACGCCGCCCACCGCCGCATCCGGCCACCCTGCCGATCCGGGCTACCAGCACTACAGCTGGTATTTCGGCAGTATGCTCCAGCTTTACGGCGACACGTTCGGCCACAAGGTGTGTTTCACCGAGCTGGGCTACCTGAGCGGCGACGGCTACGGCGGGGTGCCGGGCAGTTTCGACTGGGCGGCGGATACGTCCGCCGCCGAACAGGCCACGTGGCTGGCCGAGGCGGCGCAGGTCGCCCAGCAGAGCGGGCGCGTCCGCCTCATGATCGTATGGAACGTCGATTTTAAATACTGGGGGTCGGATGACCCGAAGGCGGGATACGCCATCATTCGCCCCGACGGAAGCTGCCTGGCGTGCGAGATGCTGGGCCGCGTCATGCGTAACACAGGCTGAGGAATCATCATCTATGTCTACACCGGAACCGAACGCCATCCCACCGCTCGACGAACCACGCCCCCTGAAGCGCCAGTCGGGACCGGGCGGCGACAAGCCCCCGAAAAAAAAGCGCGGACTGCGCGACCTGCTGGGGAACGGGCCGACTCTGTTCGTCGTGATTGGCGTGATCGCCTGTCTGGCGATCACCGCGCTGGCACTCGCGGCATTATTCCTGCCGCCGTTTGAGCTTGCCTCACGTTTCGGCGCGGCCAGCCAGCAGACGTTGAACGAGCCGGGCGCCGCCGCGTCGCACCCCGACGGGATCACCGTGACCCTGCGGGGCGACGCGCCGCTCAGCGTGCGCCTCGCCTCGATCCCCCGTGAGGTGTTCCTCGAAAGCGGCGCGGAGCGCGACTACCCCGGCGCGCTGGGGGCCATCCCCCCCGTGCTGACCATGAAAAGCCCGCTGTACGTCGTCAACCCGGAGGGCGATGGGCAGGCGACCGTCGAGATCGTGATCCCCAACGACGCCGAGCCTTACCGCACGCTCGACCTGTACCGCTGGGATGAGACGCTTGGCGCGTGGGTGTTCGTGCCCGGCCACGTCGACGTGGCGGCGGGCGTGATCCGCACCGACGAGGTCCCGTCCAACATCGCCGTGTTTCAGGCCGGGGCCACGACGCCCCTCCTCAGCACCGTCGCCGAGCCGGACCAGCCGCTTGAGGACATCGACCTGTCGCCCTTCAACATCGTGCTGGCCGCCGGGCTGGAGGCCAGCGCGGACGGATCGCTCGTGGGCGAGCCTGCCGCCGTCCCCGCGGGCGGTGCGGGCTTCGCGTTGATCCCGCTGGTGCGCACGCCGGATGCCGATACGCTGGCCGCGCTGCTCGCCACGCCCGACGCCCTGACCGCGCATGTGGACGCCCTGGTCGCGACCGCTTCCACCGGCGACTATCGCGGCATCGCGATTGATTACAGCGACCTCGATCCCGCCAGCGGCGCGGAGTTCACCACCTTCGTGCAGCGGCTCAGCGACGCGCTGGCCGGGGCCAACCGGATGCTCGTCGTGCTGCTCCCCGCCCCGGCGGATACCGGCGACGGCTGGGACACGGCGGGCTACGACTGGCGGGCCATCGGCGCGGCATCGGATATCGTCGTCGTGCGTCCCGATCCCAACCCGGCGAATTACGCGGCGGACGGCTCGGCCATCCGCTTGCTGGACTGGGCGGTGGGCGAGGTCAACCGCTACAAGCTGCACGTCGCATCGTCGGCGGCCAGCTACGACGAGACGGCGGACGCCGCCCTCTCCTACGCGGAGGCCGTCGGCCTGCTCGGCGGGCCGACCGTCGAACCGGGCGTCATCGTCGACGAGGGCACGGAGCTGACCTTCTCGCTGAGCGGCGACGTGGGTGACTTCGCCCCGAACGAGCCGACTGCTACCTACACCTTCTCGGCGGACGGGCAGCGCATCTGGCTCGTCACCCCCGCGGCGATCCGCACCCGCCTCGACACGATGATGCTTTACCACGTCGGCGGCATGGCGGTGGACGATCTACCACTCGGCCTGCCCGCCGAAACCGTACAGGCCATCACCGCCTTCAAGGTCAACAGCGCCCCGGCGGAGCCGGGCGAGTTCGCGATCCTGTGGTCCGTCAGCGACACGAGCGGCGCGGTTCTCAGCGAGACGACCGGGCCGGGCACGCCCTGGGCGTGGCGGCCTGACGCCGCGGGCGGGTACATCGTGCAGGGGCAGGCCGTGAGCGCCGCCACGACCGATCTCGGCGCGATCGCCGTGCAGGTGGGCGACGAGGAGGTGGCGGGCATCGAGCCGGGCACGGTCATCACGCCCGGCGCGACGACGACGCCCGCTCCCACCGGCACGCCCAACCCCGACGCGACCGCAACGCCCACCCCCACCGAGGCCGTGCCCAATCTCCCCGCCCCGGTTGCTCCCGGCGGCTCGGACGGCGGCGGGTTCGCGCTCGGCGGGCAGGTGCCCGGCTACATCGGCCACCCGGATTACATGCGCAGCGCCGGGATGACGTGGGTCAAGTATCAGGTCGTGTGGACGCCCGGCGCAAGCCCCGCTGCGGCGGGGGGCATGGTCGGCGAGGGGCACTCGCACGGTTTCAGCGTCTTGTTAAGCATCAAGGGGCCGCTCTACCCGTCGAGCATCGACTACGACGCCTACGTGACGTACGTCGGGCAGGTGGCGGCCTACGCTCCGGACGCCATCGAGGTCTGGAACGAGATGAACCTGAACCGGGAATGGCCCTCCGGCCAGATCGACCCGGTGAACTACGTCAGCCGGATGCTCGCCCCCTCGTTCAACGCGATCAAATCCGCCAGCCCCGGCACGCTGGTGATCATCGGCGCGCTCGCCCCGACGGGCGTCGACGACGGCGTGAACGTCTGGAGCGACCAGCGCTACGTGCAGGGATTGGCCTCCGCCGGGGCGGCCCGCTACGCCAACTGCATCGGCGTGCATCACAACGCGGGCGCGACGTCGCCCAGCGCGTCGAGCGGCCATCCGGCGGGCGGGCACTATAGCTGGTATTTCCAGCCGACCATTAACGTGTATTATGGCGGGATGGGTGGCGCGCTTCCGGTGTGCTTCACCGAGTACGGCTACGTCAGCCCCGAAGGCTACGGCGAACTGCCGGGCAACTTCTCGTGGGGCGCGGATAACACCGTCGCCGAGCAGGCCGCGTGGCTGAAAGAGGGCGCGGACATCGCCCGCTCGCTGGGCTACGTGCGCCTGATGATCATCTGGAACGTCGACTTCCCGACGTGGGCGCCGGACGATCCGCAGGCCGGGTATGCCATCATCCGGCCCGACGGCACATGCCCCGCATGTGACCTGCTTCCGTGAACGTGGTAGATTAGTGAACCTTCCGCCGCGCGGGCGGCGGCTATGAGGAGAAGGATATGTCAAAATCGCGCAAGGGTAAGGGGAAGAAGGGCCTGGACCTCGACCTCGGTCTGGGCAAAGGCAAGCTCGACTCGAAGACGGTCCGCATGATGGCCCTCGTCTGGGGCGGCGCGATCCTGTTGATCGCGTTGATCGTCTTCGGCGTGATTCTCCTGACCCTGACTAACCGCAACCGGCGTCTCGCGGAGGCGACCGCGACGGCGGCTGCCGTCGCCGGGGATGTCACCATCACTCCCACCGTCGACGAGGCCGAGGGGACGGCGGAGACCCCTGCCCCCGGAGAGGGCGGCACGGCGACCGTCACACCGGCCAACACGCCCGCCAATCCGGGGCTGGGCGGCCAGCTCGAACTCGGCGGGCAGATCGCGAGCTTTATCACCGAGCCGGACGTGCTGGACAGCGCCGGGATGACGTGGGTCAAATACCAGATCAAGTGGAACCCGTCACTCGGCTCCTCGCTGGCCTTCGACATGGTCAACGACGGGCATCGCCACGGCTTCAAGGTGCTGATCAGCATCTCCGGCGACCCCTACCCGCAGGAGACGATCGACTACCTGAGCTACATCGCTTTTCTGGAGGATGTGGCGGCCTATGGCCCGGACGCCATCGAGGTCTGGAACGAGATGAACCTCGATCGCGAATGGCCCGCCGGGCAGATCGACCCGACGAGCTACGTCGACAACATGCTCCAGCCTGCCTACACGGCCATCAAGGCGGTCAGCCCCACGACCGATGTGATCATCGGGGCGCTGGCCCCGACCGGCTTCGACAACGGCACGAACGCGTGGAGCGACGATCACTACGTGGCCGGGCTGGCGGCGGCGGGCGCGGCTCAGTACGCGGACTGCATCGGCGTTCACCACAACTCCGGCACGGTCTCCCCCTCCGCACGCACCGGGCGGCCAGAGGGCGAGCACTATAGCTGGTACTTCCTGCCGACGGTGGAGATCTACTACGAGGGCATGAACGAGGCGCTGCCGGTATGCATCACCGAGCTGGGCTACCTGACGCCAGACGGTTTCAGCACGCCGCTGCCTGAGACCTTCGCGTGGGGCGCGGACACGACCGTCGAGGAGCAGGCCGAATGGCTCGGCGAGGCCGTCGACATCTCGCAGGACCTCGGCTACGTGTCGCTGGTCATCGTCTGGAATGTCGACTTCACCCGCTGGGACGACGACCCGCAGGGCGGCTACGCCATCATCCGCCCGGACGGCACGTGCCCGGCCTGTACGACGCTCAGCCAGGCGCTCGCCAGCTGAGGCGGTTCATCCCGCCTGAAGGAGAATCGCGCCGATGACGCAAGCCGATCACAACCCCGCGCACGTGACGCCGCGCCTGCGGCGGGGTCTGGCCGCCATCTGGCTGGGGATCGTCTTCGTCGTCGGCCTGTGCCTCTTCCTCGCGATGCGGTGGAACATCGGGCGGATACGGGCGGCGGCGGAATCGACCGCCGCCGCCGCCCAGACGGCTGCCGTGCAGGCCGAGCGGGATCAGGCCGCCACCGAGGCGGCAGCCGCCGCGCTTGCCGTCACCCCGACGCCGCCCCCCACCAGCCCCGCCGAGACATCCCGGCCCACCCCGACCCCCCTGCCCGTCGCCAACCGGGCGTTCGGGTACGGCATCCAGGTGCAGCCGCTCGACGACGCGGTGACGCGTCTCGACGACGTGCAGCAGCTTGGGCTGGGCTGGGTGAAGCTGCCGGTCCGCTGGAAAGATATCGAGCCGCAGCCGGGCGCGCCCGACTGGACGGCCATCGACGCGGCCATCGCCGCCGCGAACGCCCGCAACCTGAAGGTGCTCGTCACCGTCTACGCCGCGCCCGACTGGACGCGCTCCGTCACCGCCGAGGGCCGCGACGGCCCGCCCGACAATCCGCAAACCTATGTCGCGTTCGTCTCCCAGCTTGTCCAGCGCTATCACGGCGCAATCCACGCCGTCGAGGTATGGAGCGAGATGAACTACGAGCACGAGTGGTACGTCGCCGGGGGGATCAACTCGCAGGCGTATCTCGATCTGCTCGTGCCAGCGGCGGCAGCCATCCGGGCGGTCGATCCCGGCATCATCGTCGTGAGCGGCGGGCTGAATCCGACCGGCATCGACGACGGCGTCATGGCGGTGGACGATTTCCGCTACCTGCGCGAGCTAATCGACGGCGGCCTGCTGAGCGTCGTCGACTGCGTGGGCGTGCATCACAAGGGCTACAACCTCGCGCCCGACGTGCCCTACGACACGGACGACATTGACCTGACGGCCATGTTCGAGCAGCCCTACGAGAATCCCCATCACAGCTGGTCGTTTTTCTCGACGCTGCGCGGCTACAACGACATGATCGTCACCGCCGGGTGGGAGACGCCGCTGTGCGTGACGGAGTTCGGCTGGGCGGCCATCGGCGCGATGCCGCGCCAGCCCGTCGCCGAGTTCGTGTACGACAATACGCTGGAGGAACAGGCGGCCTTTACCGTCAAGGCGTTCCAACTGATGCGCGAGTGGGATTTCGTGTGGATGGCGTTCCTCGTGAACCTCGACTACACGCCGGAACCCGAAACGGACGATGTCCTGCTCATGTACTACCGCATCGTCGCGCCGGGCGGCACGCCGCGGCTGGCTTATGATGCGCTACAGGCGATGGACAAGCAGCCCTGAAACGCCCATCGACGCAGAAAAAAGACGGCGCGGCCCCCTGACAGCGGGGAACGCGCCGTGTTGATTCTATGCGATGGAGAGCAGCTAGACAGCAGGCTCCCCCGGCGCAACCGAGCGCGCCAGATCACCCAGCAAATAGCCCGTGAAATACGTGATAAACGGCGTTGAGATCAGGCCGCCCAGCCCCAGAGTGAGGCTCGACACGACACTGGCGATCACCCCGGCCAGAATGACATACAGCAGCGCCATCCCGAACTCGCCGATGTTCTCGCGCACGATGGCGATGTTGTCGCCGAACTCGAAGAATGTGCTGAGTTCCGGGCGGTTGATAAAGCGCACGTACCCGCCGAACAACACGATGGCCGCCGCCAGCGCGTACAGCACGACGAGGCAGGAGCAGCAGATCACGATGAAGACCGCCGCGCCGCCCAGCGCCGCCATCGCGTCCTCGTTGCCCGCGCCCATCGCGGGCAGCACCCAGATGAAAGACGCCACGCACAGGAAGATGATCGTCGGAAGCTGGTAGACGAGATAGGCGACGAAGATCAGGAATCCCCTGCGCAGATAGTCGCCGAAGTCGCTCCATGCAGGCAGCGGGGTCGGGTCCTGCCGCTTGACACGCGTGCTGATCTCCAACGACCAGCCGAGCAGCACGATCGACCCGACGATCGGGATGAACTGGATGAGCGTCGCCAGTCCCAGCTTTTGCAGCCACTCGTCGTCGTCGAATGGGTAAGTTAACGCGCGCGAAAAGTCCATCGAGGTGTCTCCTCCCTCACTTGTTTTTAGTCCAGCATTTATTATAGGTGTGTTATACCGTTGGGCAACAGGGCCGCATCCGGGCCTGATGGATTTTTTTGTGAATGAACCGCTCTTGGCCGGACGTTCGGCGCGGGTGCGTCTCTCAGGGTCGGGTATTCAGGTTGCGATGGTAGAAAACGCGGGGCGTTTTCACTGGGAGAACGGCACAGCCGTTCTCCACGCTCTCCAGGCGGTGTGGTTTTCCTCGAAAGCCTTTTCCGCGCTCGCCCATCAAAAATCAAGTAACCCCGCGCATCCGGGCGATCGTCGTACGTCACCCCGCCGCCCTGTGGACAAACCCATCGAACTCTCGCTATAATGCCCGCGCGCCCCATCCGGGGCGATCATGTTGATGTGATACACCAGCCCGCAGCCGCTTGAGCCATGTATGAACCAGCCATCTTCCCCCAACGCTGAACCCGATTTAACCACGCCCGCCCCTGTCACGAAGCGCCTGGGGCGCGTGTGGAAGCGCCTTTCACCCTGGGCCGCCCTGATCGCCATCGTCGTGTGTGTCGTCGCGGCGGCGCTGGGCGTCGCCGCCTACGGCGGCGTGGTCGCCGGGCGGCAGGAGCGCGGCGCGCGCGCCACGCAGACGACCGCCGCCGACATCACCCTCCAGTTCAACCTCGGCGTGCAGGACCTTGAGTCGGGCCGCTACGAGCTTGCCGCGCAGCGCTTCGTCTGGGTGCTCGACCGCGACCCGAACTACCCCGGCGCGCTGGAGAATCTGGCCGAGGCCCAGCGCCTCAGCCAGCAGCCGCCCGCCGCCGAGTCCTCCGCGACGCCCATCCCGCCCAGCGAGGCCGACAGCCTCGACGAGCGCTTCGAGGAGGCGCAGACCCTCGTCGACGACGAGCAGTGGGAGGCGGCCATCACCCGCTTGCAGGAGCTTCGCGCGCTCGATCCCTCGTACCGCTCCGGCGAGGTCCAGCAGATGTTGTATGACGCGCTCGTCACGCTCGGACTCCAGTACGTGCGCGGCGACCGCCTCGAAGAGGGCATCATCCTGCTCGATCAGGCCGCGGCCATCCGCCCGCTCGACGATCTGGCCGAAGGCGAGCGCCTGCTGGCGACGCTTTACACGACCGGTCGGACGTACTGGGGCCTCAATTGGTCGATCGTGATCCGCAATTTCGAGGAGATTTACCTCGTCGCGCCCAATTATCAGGACGTGCGCGACCGGCTGCGGCAGGCTTACACGGCCTACGGCGATCAGCTTATGCCACAGGAGGGCGGCCCCTGTCAGGCGGTCGATCAGTACCGATCCGCGCTGGAGATGAGCGCCGACGACGAGGTGAATCAGAAGCTCGGCGAGGCGGAGGAGGCCTGCGCCAACCCGACGCCTACCCCGGAGGGCGGCGTTGCGCCCGACGGGACGCCGAGCGGAACGCCTGATGGTACACCGTCCGGCACACCCGGCGGCGAATCCGACGGCACACCGCCGCCGGACGATGAGTTTGGCATCCCCGACGTGACGGACGAACCCGCCCCCACCGAGGAGCCGACCCCTACGTCTTGATGCGCGCGCCCGGCGAGGGTATACTGAGCCCGATGCGGGGCGTGGCGCAGACGGACAGCGCGCTGCGTTTGGGACGCAGAGGTCGCCGGTTCGAGTCCGGCCGCCCCGACA
>CAZWUX010000058.1:0-16070 GCA_964637665.1 uncultured Anaerolineae bacterium | reverse complement strand
GCGGAACGAGCACGTATGATGGGCTCGCCAACGCCCGCGCGGTGATCGAGTATTTGCACAGCCATCCCCGCATGGGTGGCAAGACGCTGTTCGCGACTCACTACCACGAACTGACCGAGCTTGAGAACATCCTGCCGGGAGTGGCGAATTACAACGTCGCGGTGGCCGACCAGGGCGGGCAGGTGGCGTTCCTGCACACGATCACGGCGGGCAAGGCGGATAAATCCTACGGCATCCACGTCGCGAAGCTGGCGGGGGTGCCAGATGCCGTCGTCGAGAGGGCCGCAGAGATTCTGGAGGAGCTGGAGGCCCAGCACAACATCTGGTCGCTGCGGCCCGACCCGGATGCGCCGCCGCAGCTCGCGCTGTTCGACACGGGGCCGCATCCGGTGATCGAGGAGCTGCGGGCCATACGCATCGAGGAGATGTCGCCCATCGACGCGATCACGCGGTTGTACGAGCTGCAAAAACGCGCGATGCAGGACGAGGATTAGCGCTCTACCCCACAGCAAAAAGCGACGGGTGAGCCGCACGGCTCACAGGGAATTCGGCGCAGAATTTAAACTTCCCGATCATTAGAAGATAAACTCTATGTATTGATACCAGAGCAGGGAAGGAACGCAGGTCAATGGCGTACGGAGCGGAATCGTTACAACTGGGCGACTATCAGGGCGCGGTGAAGATGGCGCTCGACAAGATGGTCGACGATCAGATCATGCTGCGCATCTGGGAGCATGATTACACCGTGTGGGAGCCGGAGCCGGACGAGATCACGAACCGGCTGGGCTGGCTGCACATCGCGCAGAAAACACTGGACGATGCGGACCGGCTCGAAGCGGGGGCGAAGGCCGCTTATGACGCGGGATACCGTCAGGTGTTGTGGCTGGGGATGGGTGGATCGAGCCTCGCGCCGGACGTGTTCGCGCGCATCTTCCCGGCGGATCGGATGAGGCTCGACGTGCTGGACAGCACCGTGCCGGGAGCGGTATTGGCGGAGGCGGAGCGCATCGATCCGGCGGAGACGTTGTTCGTCGTCGCGACGAAGTCGGGCAAGACGGCGGAGACGCTGTCGTTTTTTCGGTATTTTTACAACCAGACGGCGGCGGCGGTCGGCGCGGACGCGGCGGGCGATCACTTCATGGCCGTCACGGATGCCGGGACGCACCTCGACGACCTCGCGTCGAAGTACGGGTTCCGCGAGACGTTCCGCAACGATCCGAACATCGGCGGGCGGTACTCGGCGCTGTCGTACTTCGGGATGGTGGCCGCCGCGCTGATCGGGATAGACATCAAACGCTACCTGAATGACGCCGTCGAGATGATGCACACCTGCCAGGCCCCGCGCAACCCGGCGGCCACGCTGGGCACCATCATGGGCGTGCTGGCGGGGAAGGGCCGCGACAAGGTCACGCTGATCGCCTCGCCGCCCATCGCGCCCTTCGGCGACTGGGTGGAGCAGCTCATCGCGGAGAGTACGGGTAAATCCGGCAAGGGCATCCTGCCCGTCGTCGGGGAGCCGATCGGGGCGCCGGAGGTCTACGGCGATGATCGCCTGTTCGTGTACATCAAACTGGCGAATGACACGACGCACGATGCGGCAGTCGACGCGCTGGCCGCCGCCGGGCAACCCGTCGTCCGCTACACGATCAACGATCCCTACGAACTCGGCGGGCAGACCTTCCTGTGGGAGATGGCGGTGGCGGTGGCGGGCTATCACCTCGGCATCCAGCCCTTCAACCAGCCCAACGTCGAGTCGGCGAAGGTGCGCGCCCGCGAGATGATGGACGCCTACCGCAAGGAGGGCTCGCTCCCGGAGCTTGATCCGACGCTGGCCGACGGCGCGATCACGGTGTACGGAGAGGTCACGGCGGACGGCGCGCCGGGCGCGCTGCGCGCGTTTGTGGATCAGGGCGGCGCGTACATCGCTCTGCAAGCTTATGTGGAACCGGCGGAGGCGACCACCGCTGCCCTGCGGTCGCTTCAGGCAGCGCTGCGCGATGCCACGAAGCTGGCCGTTACGGTCGGGTATGGGCCGCGCTTCCTCCATTCGACGGGCCAGCTTCACAAGGGGGATGCGGGGAACGGCCTGTTCGTGCAGTTTTTGGCGGACGACCCGACCGACGCGCCGATCCCCGACGAGGCGGGTGCCGACGGGTCGTCGATCACGTTCGGCGTGCTGAAAGAGGCTCAGGCGCTCGGCGACCGGCGCGCGCTGCTCGATGCCGGGCGGCGTGTGATCCGGTTCGACCTCGACGGTGACGTGGTAGGCGGGCTGCGGCGGCTGGAGGCAGGGCTGGGCTGAGCGCATCCGGCGATCTACCGGCGCGAACGAGCGCCCGCTCCAATCGAGCGGGCGCTTTTTATGCGCCTGCGGGCGGCTACATAGTTCTCCCGATGGTTTGAGAAGGGTTCATCTGCGACAATGAGCCTGAGGGTGGAGGATTCTGACCCCGACGAGCGTGAGCGAGATTCCCAAAGGAAGTTGAATGACCAACGGAGATGCGGGCCCATCCGTAGACACTCAGCCCGCCGAATTCGCCGTCGCCCGGCCAGAGATCGAGACGGCGGCGGATGTCGCCCGCGAGCGCGACATGATGCGTGCGCTCAGCCGGGCAGCGCAGAGCGTGCAGCAGGCGCGCGCGCCCGAACAGGTATACGACGCCATCGGCAGGGGGCTGGACGCGATGGCGTATCACACCACCGTCATGATTCTGGACCGGGAACGGCAAAATTTGTGGCTGGCGTACGTCTCGATGAGAGACACCGTCCGGCGACGCGTCGAAAAACTGCTGGGCATCGTGCTGGAAGAATTCTGCATCAAGATCGAGCCGGACAGCCTGTATCACGACATTCTGTATGGTGAGGAACCCCGCTTCTTCGACTTGCTGCTCGAACCGATGAGTCAGGCGCTGCCGCGCATCGTCAGGCCGATGACCGGGCAGGTGCTCGCCATGCTGAGGTTCGGGCACGGCATCTTCGCCCCGATGCGGCTGGACGGCGATCCTATCGGCCTGCTCGCCGTCGCCGGGAAGGACCTGCGCGCGACGGACACAACCGCCATGAGCGCGTTCGCCGCTCAGGCGGCCATTGCGATCCAGAACGCGCGGCTTTATGAGGAACTGGAGCAGGCCAACGTCGACCTGGAGCGCAAAGTCGAGCGGCGGACGGCGGAACTGCGGCGCACGAAAGAGCGCGTCGAGGCCGTGCTGAACAACAGCCCTGACGCCGTGCTGCTGCTCACACCCGATGGGACGATTTCATCCGCCAACCCGGCGTTCACGGGGATGTTCGGGTATGCCCCTGACGAACTGTACGATCACGACCCGGCTCTGCTAATATGTCCCACCTGCGCTGATCGGTTTAGCCAGGCGATGCACAAGGCGAAGTCAGGGGACGGCGTGCAGCGGCTGGAGCTAAAGGCCCGCCGGAAGGACAACACGGGGTTTGACGCCTCTCTCGCGCTCGCGCCGATCATGGAGAACGGCGAGCGGATCAGCATGGTGTGCACGCTGCGAGACGTGACCGGCGCGAAGGAGCTTGAGCGCATGAAGGATGAGTTCGTCGCGTTCATCGCGCACGAACTGGGCACACCGCTCACGTCAATCCGGGGGTACAGCGAACTGCTGCTCATCCGGGACCTCGACAAGGAACGCCAGCGGCGCTTCCTCAGCTTGATCCAGGAGCAGTCAACCCAGCTCAGCGGTCTGGTGGGCGACCTGCTCGACCTCTCCCGGCTTGAGGTCGGGAACGGGTTGTCAGTCGATCCCAGGCCGATCGACCTGGGGAAGATCGTTTACAGGGCGGTCGATCCCTTTCGGGAAACCTCGCCGGGGCACACTTTCGGCACCGATGTCGCGCCGGACCTGCCGCCCGTGCGAGGCGACTCGAAACGGCTGAGGCAGGTCGTGCGCAATCTGCTGTCGAACGCGATCAAGTACTCGCCGGAGGGCGGGACTTTGACGGTGCAGGTCCGGGCGCTGGATGATTTTGTCGAAGTCAGCGTTAGCGACGAGGGGATCGGCATCGCCCCGGAGTATCAGGCGCACCTGTTCGAGAAGTTCAACCGGGCGGGCGTGGCGGATTCGGGCATCGAGGGCACGGGGCTGGGCCTCGTGATCTGCAAGCACATCGTCGAGGCGCACGGCGGGCGGATCGGCGTCAAGAGCGCGCCCGGCGTGGGCAGCACCTTCACGTTTACGATTCCGGTCGCGGGCTGATCCCGGCCTTCGCGCAAATCGACCAAACAAAAACCGGGCTGGCGACGATGCCAGCCCGGTTTCTCGTTTATGCAGTTTGCCGCGCGCCGATGTGCTTACTCGGCGGGCGGGCGGGTCATCCCGCTGACGGCCTGCGCGCCACCTGTGGCTTCGAGGCTGTCATACAGGATCTGCATGATGTAGTTGCTGTTGTGCGCGAACGCGCCGGGGTCCTTCGTCACGTACTGGTAGTTGTAGGCAGCACGCAACAGGGTCGGCGTCCACGAGGCGTACTGATCCGATTCGTCCGCATCAGCCTGGCCGTTTTCGTTCGTGTCGACGAACCAGTAGGGATAGGCCGCCGCGTTGTACGCGATGGGCGTCCCTGCGGTGGTCGAGGCGTACTCCTGAATGGCGACGTAGAGCGCTTCTCGCATCGTCTCGACCTCACCGGCGATGCCTTCGCTCGTATCGCCATCGCCGTCGAAGTCGACGGGATCGCCGTCCGGCATCCGGATCGTATGAGGATCGGTGGTACCGTGACAGGTCTGGCACTCCTCGGTCCTGATCTGGAGGCTGTGCACGTTGTGGCACTCCTGGCAGGAGTCGAAGCCGCCGACGTGCGGGAAGCGGCCCGTGTAGCTCTTGCCGTCGTACTGGTACGCGCCCTGCGCCTCCCCGCCGAAGAGCGTCGCGCCCGCCGCGAAGTAGTGCACGTTGCGGAAGCGGAGCGCGTCGCTGACTTCGTTATTCGTCGCGCCCGACGCCGCGATGGCAGCGTTGACGCTGACGGTCGACTCGCGGCCCTGGTGGCAGTTCAGGCACAGGTTGCTCGGGGTGTCAGTCTCAAAGCCGAGCGTCGCGCCGCTGGGGAACGTGACCTCCGCCACCTCGAAGAGCGAGAAGTCCTCGAAGTTCTGGTGGCAGGTCGAGCAGGCCAGACCGTTCGATGGCTCGAACGCCTGGAACTCGCCGTGCTCGATGAAGAAGGGCAGGCCCTCAGCCGTGTGGCACTTCGAGCAGGTTTCGGAGACGAGACCTTCCTCGTCCCAGTGGCGGAAGGCTTCCGCGCTGCCGTCGAAGTGGCCGGGGGCATCCCGGTGCGCGGTCGCGAGTTCGACCGGGCTGGAAAGCTCCTCGTTGAGGGACGCGATCGAGTCGTACAGAAGCTGCACGACGTACTTGCCGTTGTGGGCAAAGGCGCCGGGGTCTTTGAGCGACGCCTGGTAGTTATACGTCGCCTTGAGCAGCCGCCCGGTAAAGGCGTTATAGGCGTTGTCGCCGACCGATTCGTCCTCGTCGGCCTCGCCGTTGCCGTTGCTGTCGATGAAGAAGTAGGGATGGCTGTGCTCGTTGTAGGCGATGGGCGTGCCCACGACCTCGTCGGCGTACGCCTGGATGGCCTGATAGAGCATCTCGCGCAGGCCTTCGACCTCGTAGTAGAGGCCTTCCGTCATGTCGCCGTCGCCGTCGAAGTCGGTCTGGGACCCCATCATACGGATGTCGTGCACGTCCTCGATGCTCGCGACGTTGGTGTGGCAGACCGAGCATTCTTCGACCTTGACCTCGAGCGAATGCGGGTCGTGGCACTCGGCGCACGTGTCGTAGCCGCCCACATGGTCGAAGCGCGGCTCGTAGGCCATGCCCTCGTACTGGAATCCACCCTGCACCTCGCTGCCGAACAGCGTGGCAGCCGCCGCGTAGTAGTGGATGTTGATGAAGCCCAGATCGGCGTTAGGCGTGTCCTGATCGACATCCGTGCCGGTCTCGGCCAGCGATTCGAGCACCGAAACAGTCGATGCGCGGCCCTGGTGACACTGCATACAGCGCGCCGAGTCTTCCAGATTATCGGTGACTTCGACGCCGGAGGGGAAGACGACGCTCGTCATGTTCTGGGTCGTCTCGTTGTGGCAGGCCTGACACTCGATCACCGTCCCGATGGGGGCAGCGGCGTCGACCGTGCCGAAGTCGCTGCCGTCCTCACCCAGGAAATCGAGATAGCCGGGTGTGCTGTGGCACTTGGCACACGCGGTCTGGATCTCGCCGTCCTCGTTCCAGTGATTAAAGGCCTCGTCCTCTGCTCTGGCGTGCGGCGATCCGGCCCATGCCTCTTCGTTGGGCACATTCTCGACGGCGGAAACCGCTGCCGGGGCCTCGGGGCATTCCTCTACCTCCGGGCACTGCGGACAGGGTTCCGCTGTGGGGCAGGCGGTCGCCTCCTCGCCAGAAGCGGCGGAGCCGCCGCCTGAGCATGCGGCAAGCGCCAGCGCCATCAGCAGCAAGGCCCCAACAAGGATGTATCTAGGTTTCATGCCAACTCCTTCCGGGAGCTTCACGGTGAGGCGTGACTGACCGAAACTCAGCACGAGGGGGCGAGAAACCCACCTCGTCTCCTCCTGGCCGATGTCGCTCCGCTAAACAATAGCGTTGGGAACAGGATGCGCAGGGGCAGCAGGTAGATCGATGGGACGATCTTGCCGGGCCGGTGCGATGGGAGTAGAACGGCAAAAATCGCCGCTGGCCTGCGCATACCCTCTCACTATGGGCTATTTTGCCCATAGACAGCAGTGCCAGATATCACATTTGTGTGGGATGTTCGTCACAAACCTGTGACGTTTGTCATATGATAGGTGACACATGCACCTTGTAAAAATGGGTTATCTGACCCACAATGAGGGACGGGTGCCGCTACGGGGCCGCGATCTCATCAGGGAGGAAGCGGACAGCAGCATCCGGCCACTTTGAATCAGGGAGAGAGAGATATGACCGATCAGTCGGAGAAGGGCCGCCCGGAAAAGCAGGGGGTCTTCAAGCGCGTGGGCAGTGGCATCCGGGAGTTTTTCCTGCCATCCGCCAACGTTTCGACCGCCCGTCGCATCCTGCCCTACGGGCTGCTGGGGGTGGTGACGCTGCTGCTCATCACAGGCGGGACCTACGCGTGGGACTACACCAACTCGCCCGTGTTCTGCGGCGACACCTGCCACACGATGCCGCCGGAGTACGCGGCCTATCAGGTTTCGCCCCATGCGCGGGTGAACTGTGTGGAATGTCACATCGGGCGCGGGTTCGTCGCCCAGCGGATCACGCGCAAGGCGGGTGACATCCGGCACGTCACCTCGACGTTATTCACCACCTACGAGTACCCCATTTACGCCGACGAGATGCGCCCGGCCCGCGAGACGTGCGAGCAGTGCCACTACCCCGCGAAGTTCTCCGACGATTCGCTGCGCGAGGTCATCCACTTCGGCAACGACCAGTCCAACTCGCGCAGCTCGACCTTCCTCGCGATGCGAACCGGCGGCGGCACGGAGCGCGTCGGGGTGGGGCTGGGCATCCACTGGCACGTCGAGTCCGAGGTGTTCTTCGTCGCGACCGACGATCTGGAGCAGGACATCCCCTACGTGCGGGTCGTCCAGTCGGATGGCACCGAGACGGAGTACGTCGCGCTCGACGCGCCGTACAGCGCGGAGGAGTACCGTGCGATGCCGCAGGAGCGCATGGACTGCATCACCTGCCACAACCGCATCTCGCACAACATCATGCCGCCGGAGGACGCCGTCGCCCGCGCGCTGGAGCGCCAGCAAATCTCGGATGACATCCCTTACATCCGGGTCAACGCGGTGAACGTGCTTCAGGCGGGCTACGAGAGCGATGAGGCGGCCCGTGAGGCGATCCAACAGCTCAACGATTTTTACGCTGAGAAGTTCCCGGAGTATTACTCGGAGAACAGCGATCAGGTTGAGGAGGCCGTGGAGGTCCTCACATCGATCTACGGCGAGATCCAGTTCCGCGATCAGGATATCAACTGGCTGACGCACCCCAACAACATCGGCCACAAGGACTGGCCGGGGTGCTTCCGCTGCCACGACGGGCAGCACGTCTCAGGCGAGGGGGAGGCCGTCCGGCTGGAATGTAACCTGTGCCACTCGATCCCGGAGGTGGCGACCGCGACGACCATCGAGCCGGTGCTGCCGCTGGCGACGGGCAACCAGCCTGAATCGCACTTCAGCACGCACTGGATCGCGCAGCACCGCTTCGCGTTCGACCAGACCTGCCAGGCCTGCCACACGGTCGAGAACGCCGGTGGGACGGATAACACGTCCTTCTGCTCGAACTCAGCGTGTCACGGCACGGCGTGGGAGTACGCAGGGCTGGATGCGCCGGGGCTGTCCGACCTGATTCAGGCGCAGATGCCCGCGCCGGAGGAACCACAGGTCGCGGAGGCTGAGGCACCGGAGGAAATGGCCGAAGCCACAGAAGAACCCGCCGCCGGAGAGGAAGCGGGCGAAGAAGCGCCCGCGCCGGATGAGGCGACGTGGAATGATGGCGTGGGGGCGTTGTTCGAGGCGCGATGCACACAGTGCCATAGTGAGGGCATCGCCACCGGGCAGCTTGTGCTCGCGTCGTATAACGCCGCGATGAGGGGCGGAGCGGATGGGCCTGTCATCCTGCCGGGCGATGCGGAGGATAGCCTGCTCGTCGAGGTGCAGAGCGGAAATCACTTCGGCCAGTTCACGGATGAGGAGCTGGCGGTCATCATCGACTGGATCGACCGGGGCGCGCCGCTGAACTGAGTCGGCGCCCCCTGCGGGGGTGGATGCCGGGTGCAAAGTGGTCAACGCATCCGAAAAAATGCAGGGCGCGAGGCACGAGGCATCCACAATCCCCCTGTCAGGGATAGAAGGGGATCAGGGAAGGCCGGAGGACACGTAGGCGTCTTTCAGGCGGATCGCGCCGCCGGGAAAGTCATATAGCTCGGCCAGCACGGCCAGCATATCGTCGTGGATGTGACCGTTTGAGGCGACGATTTGCTGGCCTTCGTCTGACCCCTCGGCGGGTGGCGCGCCCAGGTAGTCGGTCACGCGCCCGCCGGCCTCCTCGACGATCACGATCCCCGCGCAGATGTCCCAGGGGTGGACGCGCATCTCCCAGTAGCCGTCCAGCCGCCCGGCGGCGACGTAGGCCAGATCGAGCGCCGCCGCGCCGAGACGGCGCACGCTCCCGGCCCGGCGGGTGAACAGTGCGAAGGCGGGGGTGTTGTTGTCGCGCGCGGTGTGGCGGTCGGAGGGAAAGCCGGTCGTCAGCAGCGCGTCGCGCATGTCGGCGGTGTCCGACACGTGGATCGGCGCGCCGTTCAGCCGCGCGCCCCGCCCGCGAATCGCGCCGTACATCTCGTCGCGCACCGGGTCGAAGATGACGCCCAGCAGGGGGCCGCGCGCGCCGCGCAGGCCGATGGACACGGCCCAGGGAGGGTTGCCGTGCGCGAAATTCGTCGTGCCGTCGATGGGGTCGATCTGCCAGACCAGATCGCCCTGCCCCGCGATGCGGCTGCCCTCCTCACCGAAAATACCGATGCCGGGACACGCGCCGCGCAGACGGGAGACGATCTGCTCCTCGACAGCGGTGTCGACCTCGGTGACGAGGTCCTGCCGGGTCGACTTATGGCGGATCGTGTGGGACGACCCGAACGCCTGCCGGGCGTATTCACCGGCCAGACGGGCGGTCGTCTCGGCGTACTGAAGCAGGTAGAGCAGGTCAACGTCGGCGGTCATAAATCCTCATAGGGCTGTTTGAAAAATACGTGGCCGACCGGGTCGAGCCGGTCCGATCATGGCGATCCTGCACGTGCGCGCCGCTCCACATTCAGCACGGTACGGGCGAGCAGGCTGTTGTCCGCGCGGTGGCATGTGCGGCGCGGCGGTTGGCGGTCCTTGCGACGCAGCCACGCGGCGGTCGATGCGGCTAATGGGCGCGGCGGTCGGCATAAACCCCTACTAGGGCGTGGGCGTCGCCAGGTCCTCGATGATGTTCGAGAACACGTTGCCGATGGATGGCCCCATCAGGGTCAGGATAACCGGGATCAGCAGGCAGGTTGCCCCTGCGCACACGAGGATGCCGACCAGGACGATCAGGATGATGGCCCATGCAGGGAGCTTGCGCTTGCCGGTTGGGGAGGGTGAGGTCGCCCCAATCTCGCCCTCGTCGAGGCGGGCCATGACCAGATTGAAGAACATCTGCCGGTAGAAGGACAGCCACGTGCGCATCGCTCATTCTCCTGTCGTGGGGTGCCGCGCCGGGCTGAGATTCAAGCCCGGCGGGCGGATAAATTAGCTTTTGCTGGGCAGCCGCGCGGCGATCTTGGCGATCAGGTTGTTGAGTGGCATCGTCTGGAGCCACACGCGGCCCGGCCCGGTCAGCGTCGCCAGGAACAAGCCCTCGCCGCCGAACAGGACGTTCGTCACGCCCTTGACCATCTCGATGTCGTGCGTGACGGTCGCATCGAACATCGCGATGTGGCCGGGATCGACCCGGATACGCTCGCCCTGCTTGAGTTCAAGCTCGCGGACCTCGCCGTCGACCTCGAAGAAGGCGACGCCCGGCCCCGTCACGCGCTGGAGGATGAAGCCCTCGCCGCCGAACAGCCCCGCGCCCAGCCGCCGCTTGAAGTGAACGGCCAGCTCGACGCCGCTCTGAGCGCACATGAAGGCGTCGCGCTGCGCGATCAGCGACTCGCCGGGGGCCAGCTCCTGGGCGATGATCGAGCCGGGGGCTTCGGGTGTGAAGGTGACCTCGGCCAGATCAGACGCAGCCGTGTAGGTCGTCAGAAACAACGACTCCCCGGAGAGGGCGCGGCCCAGCCCGCCGAGCAGCCCGCCCGGCATGTTGGTGTCCATCTTAACGCCGCCGCGATACCAGGCCATCCCGCCGATCTCGGTGAACACCGACTCGCCTTTTTGCAGCAGAATGTCGAGCGCCTGCATCGTGGTGCCGTTGATCCGGTATTTCATATTCCACCCCTTCGTTTTGGATTATGCCAGTCTGAAGTTCTCGTGGTGTTATTTTTATGCGGATAGACCGCCATTTGCCTTCCCGCATTATGAGATGTTTTGCCCAAACCCGCAATCGGGGTGGTGGCAAGCGTCGACGATCCGGCGGAAAAACGGCGAGGTCGCGTGTCGCCAGTGAGATCGATTTGCGGTACACTACCGCGCACGAATCGGGCGAAAACAGCCGCCCGACGCTGCCATGTTACTGAACGGGGCGCTGCCCCGCGTTTTTACGAGATCATTGTGGAAAGCGAGGTCTGATTCATTGTGAAGAATATTACCGTGATTGGCGTTGGCTACGTGGGGCTTGTGACCGGGACGTGTTTCGCCGACCTGGGGAACCGGGTCGTGGCGCTCGACATCAGTGAAGAGAAAATCCGCTCGCTTGAGAAGGGCGTCATGCCCATTTACGAGCCGGGGTTGGCCGAGGTCGTGGAACGCAACGTCGAGGCGGGGCGGCTCATCTTCACGACATCGTATGAGGATGCGCTCAAAGATGCGGAGTTCGTGTTCGTGTGCGTCGGGACGCCGTCCGGCGTGGATGGGGAGGCTGACCTCCAGTACGTGCGGCAGGCGGCGGAGAGCATCGCCCATGTGATGGACCACGAGCTGATCCTCATCAACAAGTCGACGGTGCCGGTCGGCACGGGCGACTGGGTGGCGGAGATCGTCGAGGAAGCCCAGCCGGAGCCGATCCCGTTCTCGGTCGTGTCGTGCCCGGAGTTCCTGAGGGAAGGCTCGGCGCTGCTCGACTTCATGAACCCGGACCGCATCGTGCTCGGCTCGCTGAATCAGGACGCGGCGGACCGCGTCGCGCAGCTTCACCTGCCGCTGCGCGCGCCGATCATCGTGACGGACCTGCGCACGGCGGAGATGATCAAGTACGCCTCGAATGCCTTCCTCGCGACGAAGATATCGTTCATCAATGAGATTGCGAACATTTGCGAGGCGCTGGGGGCGGACGTGAAGGAGGTCGCCGTCGGGATGGGCATGGATGCACGGATCGGACCCCGCTTCCTCGAAGCGGGCGTCGGGTTCGGCGGATCGTGCTTCCCGAAGGACGTGCGGGCGCTCAAGCACATGGCGACCGTGCAGGGCAAACACCCGCAGCTCCTTCAGGCGGTGATGGACATCAATGCCTTCCAGCGCAAGCAGGTCGTGATCAAGCTGCGTGACATGCTCGGCGGCGTTCTGCGGGGTAAGACGATCGGGCTGCTGGGGTTGGCCTTCAAGCCGAACACGGACGACATGCGAGAGGCGCCCGTGATCAACATCGCGGAGATGCTCGTCAGCACCGGGGCGCGCATCAAAGGTTATGACCCCGTGTCGATGGACAATGCGCGGATGGTGATCGAGGGCATCGATTATTGCAGCGGCCCCTATGAAGTCGCGGAAGGGGCGGATGCGGTCGTCGTCGTGACGGACTGGAACGAGTTCAAGCAGCTTGACATGGCGCGCGTCAAAGACCTGATGCGCGGCAACGTGATCGTCGATGGGCGGAACATCTATCACCCGGACGAGATGGCTGAGCTTGGCTTCAAGTATCGCGGGTTCGGGCGGGGTTACAATGGCACCGCCCTCGTAGAGGAGTAATCGCGTCGATAGGCGGTGGGCTGCCCGCCGCTCGCATCGAGATGAAACCGGCGACAGACATCGCCGGTTTTTTTATTAGCCGGTCAGTTTCGAGTTGCCAGTTTCGAGTTACGAGTTTCCATTTTTAGTTATGGAGAATGAACCGCTCGCTCGCCGGGGCAAGGGCCGACCGTTTGCGGCGGTCGGCAGGCCGGGGTTGTGATGCGTCAACATGCGCCGCTTTGACGCATCGCAACTCGAATACACGACCCTGAGAGACGCACCCCGGCTGAACGTCCGGCCCAGAGCGTGAAGAAGGCTCCACCTTCTTCCTGTGAGAAACGCTCCGCGTTTCTCTACGTTTATCCACCAAATCCATTATCCTGAAATACACCCCTGCGGGCGGCAGCGGTTGCCGTTTACGCCAATTGACGTACAATAAGTGGAAGACCCTGTACGCATACCTTCACCTTCCCACCGTAATCGCATGTTAAGTCCACAAAGGCTGATGGCTTATGGCCCGCATACTGGTAATCGACGACGACGCTAGCCTCCTTCAGATGATGAGTCTGATGCTCAAGCGCGCGGGGCATCAGCCGATTCTGGCGAACGACGGGCGTGAGGGGATCGAAACTGCCCGTGACCAACACCCGGACCTCGCCGTCGTCGACGTGATGATGCCCGACCTCAATGGTTATGAGGTGTGCCGCATCTTACGTGAGGACCCGGACACGGCGGATATCCCGCTGCTCGTCCTGACGGCGCTCTCCCAGCACGAGCAGCGCGATCTGGCCGAGGAAGCCGGGGCGGATGAGTTCGTCACGAAGCCCATCACACGGGATGACCTCGTCAACCGGGTCGATGAGCTGCTCGAAACGGGGCCGCGCAATTACCCCGCTCAGCCTGAGGACGCCGCCGGAATGGCGGATGTCGATTACGCCTACGGCAATTATGAGGAGCCCACGCCGCCGCCCGGCTTTGGCCCGGCTGACACCGCCAGCGCCGCCCCGGCGGAGGCAAGAGCGACGATGCCGCGCACCCGACCGCTCTCCGAGCCGTACCATCCGCCGGAATCGTATCTTGACCAGAGGCCCCCGGCCCCGCTGCCGCTCGTGGCGGTGATGGGGCTGAATCTGGGCGTCGGCGCGACGACGCTGGCCGTCAACCTGGGCCGCGTGATGGCCTACAGCGGGCGGACCTGCATCGTGGACCTGCAAACCCAGTCCGGGCAGGTGGCCGTCCAGCTTAAGATGGTGCCGCCGCGCGCGACGTGGCTGGACCTGATCAACCTCGAACCGGAAGCGGATAAGCGCCTGATCGGCAGCGCGCTCATGATGGACCATGAGGCCGGGCTGGGCGTGCTCGCCGCGCCGCTGTACCCGGTCGAGGAGCGGCTGAACGTCGACACGCTCGATTACGTGCTGAGCGTGCTGAGCGAGGGTTTCCACCACATCGTGGTTGACCTGCCGCCCATCCTCAGCGCGATGAACATCGCCGCGCTGCGCCGCGCGGAGAACATCGTGCTCGTCGTGGGGGATGACCCCGCCAACCTGATCACCATCTCAGACGCGCTGGCGAACATCGAGCGGCTCAACCTGCCGGGCACGGTGTCCATCGTGCTCAACCGGACGCGCCCGCACGGCGTCTCGTTCGACAACGTGATGGAGATCGTCAACCGTCCGCTGGCGGCCAACATCCCGTACGAACCCGCACAGGTTCAGGCGCTGACGGCGGGTGAGCCGCTCGTCGTGTCGCGCCCGGAGACGCTCTTCGCACGGACCGTCGCGCAGTTCGCGCGGCAGTTTTAAGTCCCACACGGCTGTGCAGGGCGTCACCTCACGGGGCAGCCGCAAGGCCCATCCCACCCTTGCCCGCGCCGCGAGGCCGCGCACGCCCGAATCGGCTGGCTGAAAGCGCCGGTAGCCATGAACACGATCCTCGTCGTCGAAGATGAACCCATGACCGCCGACATGCTCGACCGCTTCTTCGAGGTGGCCGGGTACGAGGTGCAGACCGCGATGACCGGCTGGCAGGCCATCGACATGGCGCTGGACCTCCAGCCGCGCGTGATCATTCTGGACATCATGCTGCCCGACACGGACGGCTACGAGGTCTGCCGCGACCTGCGCAGCCGCCGGGAGACGCAGCACATCCCCATCATCTTCCTGACGCAGAAAGACGAGCGCAGCGACCGGTTAGACGGTCTGGAGCTGGGGGCCGACGACTACATCACAAAACCCTTCGATATCGAGGAGCTGCTGCTGCGCGTGAGAAATATCGTCAACCGCACGGACACGACCCCGCTGCTCGACCCGCGAACGAGCCTGCCCAACATCGACCTGATCAAGGAGCGGCTGCCGGACCTCGTCGAGGACCCGGACACCGCCTTCCTGAACGTGCAGATTCGCTATTTTGCGCCATACCGGCACGTCTATGGAGATGCAGCCGCCGTGCGCGTGATGCAGGCCATCGCGACCCTGCTCGCAGACCTGCTGTCAGAGGTCGAGCCAGCCGACATGACGTTCATCGGCCACCCGCAGGACGATCACTTCCTGCTGGCGTATCCCCGGCAGGTCGGATCGTACGTCGAGCATCAGGTGATCGACCGCTTCATGGCGCTCGCGCCGGATTTCTACGATTACCCGGATCAGATCAGGGGTGGGATTCAGGTGGGGGGACGCGTCACGCCGTTCATGCAGCCGTACCTGCTGCGCATCGCGAATGCGGCGCTGCGGCGCGTCGTCGTGCGGTGGCGGCGGGCGGTCGACCCGGCCCCCCCGATGGAGACAGCCGCCGTCGAGCAGTCTGATGCGGAGGATGGGGCGTCAGCGCCCCAGTACGATGGACCCCGGAGGCTGCCGGGCAGGCGAAGCCATGAGCGGCCCGCCCTTCCCCCGCCCCAGCATGATCCGAACGATCAGGTGAGGGGCTGGTCCTGGCCGCCGACCGGGTTATCCTGAGATGAGGCCGCCGCCTCGCGGCGCAGGCGGCGCAGAAAATCGGCGGATTTGAGCCGCCGCTCAAGGTGGTAGGTGAGCGTCCAGTGCAGCAGGCGCTCGACCTCGACGTGGACCTCCGGGCTGAGGGTAAGGCGCTCGATCACCTCGAGCGAGCGCGTCTGGAGGTAGCGCAGCACCTTCAGCGCCCGCAGTGAGATGGGGCGCGTGTGCGCCTGAGACGGTCCGCAGGCCGGGCACAGCACCCCGCCCGCCGATGGGCTGAAGAACTGATCCTCCGGTTTGACATCCTTCCCGCAGTTCACACAGTGGAACAGCTCCGGGCGATACCCGGCCCCGCCGAGCAGCCGAAGCTCGTAGGTGCGCGCGGCGCGGCGAAGATCGCCTGTCACGCCGATCCACGCCAGCCCGGAGACGAGCAGGGCGTACAGCGGCGGGCTGGCGTCGGCCTCCCCCGTGAAAGCGTCCAGAAGCTCGACGAAGTGGGCGGCGTACGTCGTGCGGATCAGATCGCCGCG
>CAZWUX010000057.1:0-16070 GCA_964637665.1 uncultured Anaerolineae bacterium | reverse complement strand
TTTTCCCAGCCCGCGCTCCCGGTCGGCGAGCGCATTTTCGAGGATCGCCCGGATGTCGTCGTCGGAGAGCGGCTCCAGCCGGAAGACGCGCGAGCGCGAGAGCAGCGGGCGGATCACCTCGAAATACGGGTTTTCGGTCGTCGCGCCGACGAGGATCACCCGCCCCTGCTCGACGTGCGGCAGCAGGGCGTCCTGCTGGGCCTTGTTCCAGCGGTGAATCTCGTCGATGAACAGCACGGTGCGCGTGCCGTACAGGCTGCGCCGCTCCTTCGCGTCGGCGATGACCTCCCGCAGGTCGCCGATCCCGGCTAAGACGGCGCTGAGCGTCTCAAAGTGGCTCTCCGTCGAATGGGCGATGATGTTGGCGAGCGTCGTCTTGCCGCTGCCCGCCGGGCCCCACAGGATGATGCTCGTCAGGCGGTCGGCCTCGATGGCGCGGCGTAATAACCGCCCCTCCCCAATGATCTGCTCCTGCCCGGCGAACTCATCGAACGTGCGCGGGCGCATCCGGTGAGCCAGCGGCGCTTCCCGCTCGACCTGCTCCTGGCGGCCTGCCTCGAATAAGTCCATATGGCTCCCATCCCCCGATTTATGCGGCGCGTCGTCCGGTTGATCTTGCCATCTTTGCGCGGCGCGCGCCAGATGAACGCATCGCAAGCGATTGATACAATCAATGGCGGGCAGACGCACAGAACGTCACTTACGGATGCGAGCTTTTCATCACCATAAACAGGGAGTTGAGGGACATCATGGCCCGGAGTGAGAACGGCCTTCAGATCGACGAATCGACGCCGGAGCGCGTGCTGGTCATTGCCGCGCACCCGGACGACATCGAGTTTGGTGTGGCGGGCAGCGTCGCCCGCTGGCGGGAGGCGGGCGCGGAAATCACCTACTGCGTGATCACGGACGGCTCGGCGGGCAGCAACGAGCCGGGCGTGGACATCGACGCGCTGGCCCGCACGCGCGAGGCCGAGCAGCGGGCCGCCGCCGCTGCGCTGGGCGTGACGGACGTGCGGCTGCTGGGCTACCGGGACGGCACGCTGGAGCCGACCCTCGACCTGCGCCGCGCGCTGACGCGCATCATCCGCGAGCTGCGGCCCGACCGCGTCGTGACGCAGGACCCGACCGTCGTGTTCGTGGAGGACGGCTACGTCAACCATCCCGATCACCGCGCGGCGGGCGAGGCGGCGGTCTACGCCGTGTTCCCCAGCGCGGTCACCCGCCCGATCTTCCCCGAACTGCTGGACGAGGGCTACGAGCCCCACCAGGTCAGGGAGCTTTACCTGATGCTGACCCTCCACCCGACCCACGCCGTCGACATCTCCGGCGTGATGGACCGCAAGCTCGAAGCGCTGATGCACCACGCCTCGCAGCTCGACGAGGCGGCGGGCGACTGGATCCGCGAGATGAACGGCGACATGGGGGCGCTGGCCGGGGTGGCGTACGCCGAACTCTACCGCGTGATGCGCCTCGGCGAGGAACCGCACGAGGCGATCGAGGAAGCCGCCGAAGAGGCCGTTACCGGGGAGGACTGACATGCCCCCGAAGCGCGAATCCAGCCCGGAACGCCCCATAACTGCCACGCACCGGGGAGAAATCACCCATCCAGAACCGCCCCCGATGATGACAACCACCTCTGTTTGCTTTATACTTTGAATCGTTTTTTACGGCATCATATGCACTTATATAAGATTCTGGCCGCGCGCTGGCGCGGTCTGATGACAATGGGAGTTATCGATTCATGCGACCTGTAGCAACGTTTGAAGTCGTCTCGTCGCTGCCGGATGCGCTTCACCGGCTGCCCGAACTGGCCTACAACCTTCACTGGGCGTGGGACCACGAGACGATCGACCTGTTCCGGCGGATGGGCGAGGACCTGTGGGAGCAGGTCAACCACAATCCGATCAAGATGCTGGGCCTGATCAGCCAGGCGCGGCTCAACATGCTGGCCGATGACGAGGGCTTTATGGCCCACTACGAACGGGTCATCGGGCGGTACGATACCTACATGCAAACGGCGGACAAGGCGTGGTATCCGAGCGAGTACGGTCCGGTCGCATACCCGCAGATCGCCTACTTCTCGTTCGAGTTCGGCCTCACGGAGAGCATTCCCAACTACTCCGGCGGCCTCGGCGTGCTGGCGGGCGATCACCTGAAGGCGTCGTCCGACCTCAGCGTGCCGCTCGTCGGCGTCGGGCTGCTGTACCAGCAGGGCTACTTCCGCCAGTATCTCAACATCGACGGCTGGCAGCAGGAGATGTACCCGGAGAACGACTTCTACACGATGCCCGTCCGGCAGGCGCGCGACGACAAGGGCGAGCCGGTGCTGATCAGCGTCGAGATGCGCGGCGAGCCTGTTTACGCGCAAATCTGGGAGGTGAAAGTCGGGCGCATCCTGCTGTTCCTGCTCGACACGAACACCCCGGCCAACAAATCCCGCTGGGCGCAGAACCTCACCGATCAGCTTTACGGCGGCGACCGCGAGACGCGCATCATGCAGGAGATTCTGCTCGGCATCGGCGGCCTGCGGGCGCTGCACGCGCTCGGCATCGAGCCTACCGTGTGCCACATGAACGAGGGGCACTCCGCCTTCATGGCGGTGGAGCGGGCCTGCGACCTGATGGAACAGTTCGGCATGACGTTCGTCGAGGCGGCGGCCATCACCTCGGCCAGCAACGTCTTCACGACGCATACGCCCGTCCCGGCGGGCAACGACTACTTCGTGCCGGACCTCGTCGAGAAGTACTTCAAGGACTACCGGGAGAAGCTCGGCCTGTCACGCGAGGAGTTTCTGGCGCTGGGCCGCGTCAACCCCGACAACACCAAAGAGCACTTCTGCATGACGATCCTCGCGCTGCGCATGTCGGCCTACTCGAACGGCGTCAGCCGCCTGCATGGGGAGGTCGCCCGCGAGATGTGGGAGGACATCTACCCCAACGTGCCGATCCGCGAGGTGCCGATCGCCGCCATCACGAACGGCGTGCATACCTTTAGCTGGGTCTCGCGCGATATGGCGCAGCTTTTCGACCGCTATCTCGGCCCCCGCTGGCGCGAGGACCCGACCGACCTGCACATCTGGGAGCGGGCGGGCGACATCCCCGACGAGGAGCTGTGGCGCACCCACGAGCGGCGGCGCGCCCGGCTGGTCGCCTTCGCGCGGAGGCGGCTCGTCAGCCAGCTTGAGCAGCGCGGCGCGCCCCCGGCGGAGATCGCGGCGGCGGCGGAGGCGCTCGACCCGGACATCCTGACCATCGGCTTCGCGCGGCGCTTCGCGACGTACAAACGCGCGACCCTGCTGCTGCGCGACCCGGAGCGCTTCGTCGAGCTGCTGTGCGGCCCGCACCCGCTCCAGATCATCTTCGCGGGCAAGGCCCACCCCCACGACAACGAGGGTAAGGAGTTCATCCGGCAGATCGTCCACTTCGCGCGGACGACGGACTGTCGCCACCGGATCGTCTTCCTCGAGGACTACGACATGGTGATCGCCCGCTACCTCGTGCAGGGCTGCGACGTGTGGCTCAACACGCCGCGCCGCCCGCAGGAGGCCAGCGGCACGAGCGGCATGAAGGGCGCGCTCAACGGCGTGCTGAACCTGAGCGTGATCGACGGCTGGTGGGCCGAGGCCTACAACCGCGATGTGGGATGGGCCATCGGCGCGGGCGAGGAGTACGAGGACGAGGCCGTGCAGGACTACATCGAGTCGAACACGGTGTACGATCTGCTCGAAAAAGACATCATCCCGACGTTTTACAACCGCGGTTCGGACGGCCTGCCGCGCGACTGGCTGGCCCGCATGAAGGCCACCTTCCAGCAGCTCGCCCCGATCTACAACACGGCCCGCATGGTGCAGGACTACACCCGCCGGATGTACTACCCGGCGATGGAGAAGGCCGCCCACCTGAGCGCGGACGATCACGCGCTCGGGCGGGCCTACGCGAGCTGGCTGACCCACCTGCGCGAGCACTGGGACGAGGTGTTGATCGGGGAGATCACGTCGACCTTCTCGAAGGAGGCGCGCGTCGGCGACATGCTGGGCGTGACGGCGCACATCCACCTGAACGACATCTCGCCGGACGACATCGCCGTGCAGCTCTATGAGGGCGCGCTCGACCGCGAGGGCCAGATCGAGCTGGGCCGCGCGCACGACATGACGCTCGAAGGCCCGGTCGAGAACGGCTGGTATCGCTATCACGTCGATTTCGCGTCGACCGTCACCGGGCGGCACGGCTACACCATCCGCGTCATCCCGCGCCACGAGGAGATGCGCAGCACGCTCCACCTGGGGCTGGTCACCTGGGCGGAGTAACGACACCACGAGAATCAAAGAGGCGCACGGACGTGCGCCTCTTTTTTGTTTGATGATGAAACGCTCGCCAGGCTCGATTTTAAGGCCCGGCGGCTGCCCTGGGTCGCTCCAGCACGCGGGCGATGCGTTCCCCTTCGGCCAGGGGTTCACCCGCTTCCCGCTATTGAGCGAGCGGACCAATCCGAATGTCGTCGATGTGGCCCACAATGGTATCCTCCGCAGCGCTCCATACACCAACAGAAAACGTCAGGTCAGCGCGCTGCAATTGCTCTGCATCGAGGGGAACGTGAGAACCTGTGAACTGATCATCGACGTAGTAGAAAAACGTCATCGTCGCAGGGTCTAGCTCGATACGAAAGGTATGCCAGGTGTCATTCTCCACCCATATTGAAGCGCCATGATAGTCGTGCCCCGGCTGCCAGGGCCAGGCTGTATCCCAGCAGTAGGCTTCTCCCCAGACATCAGAACCCGGAATTGTGCCTATGATGCATTCTGAGAACCACCCTTCCCCATCGGGAAAATCGGCGTGAATGTGCATTTGCACGTTGCCATCGCGCGCCCCCGGTTCCAGCATCAGCCTCGATTCGAAGAACATCGGTTCATCCGGGGTGAAGGGATTATACTCCTTAGCGGCCAGTGATGACCCCTCCCCAGCTGTTCCTTCTTGCATGACGCTCAAAGCGCCGTCGTGTTGCTCGATCGCATGATATACAAGGCCGCTCCAGTCCAACCATCGATCCGAGCGGTAGATGCCATCATATGCCGGGTCGTTGAAGTTATCGTAAACAGTGAGGTCAGCGTCGATGGTTGCCGTCGGCGTCAGTGTGGGGCGTGGGGTGGGGGTCGCCGTCGGCTCCGGGGTGAGCGTCGGCGTGGCCGTACTCGTTGGCTCAGAAGTCGAGGTCGGGACTGGTGTCTCCGTTGGTTCGGGTATAAGCGGCGTGCTGGAACCACACGCGGTAAGAACCATTACTCCTATAAGAAGAACGAGCGCGTATTTCATCATTTACCCCCGGCTGATACTGTGGATTTTCCTCACCTTATTATAGGGTATATGTCTGGTGGTGAATATTCCGCGCTGCGGGGGGGGCGCAATAGGCCGAGAGCGCATCGCTGCCGGACAACAAAAAAACGAGAGGCGCACGATTGTGTGCCTCTTTGTTGTTGGGGATTAAGTGCCCGGAAAGCGCGATTTCAGGACCCGGCGGCTGCCCTGGGTCGCTCCAGCACGCGGGCGATGCGTTCCCCTTCGGCCAGTGGTTCACCCGCTTCGTCGACCGCGACGATGGCCCCATCCACACTGCGGGTGCGGATCGCCCCCGGCGCATACGGGTTGTTGACGAGCTGCGGCGCGTCTAGCAGGCCGATCTTCACCGCGCGGGCCAGCGTGGCCGGGTCGGACAGCGGATCGGCCAGGTCGGGGCTGAGCGCGCGGATCGCATCCAGCAGGGTTCCGGTCTCCGCGATCAGCTCATCCCGGCGGGCCAGCACGGCGGGGTCTGCCGCCATGTCCGGGTTCCCGCGTGAGGCCACCTCGGCGACGTACCCCGCCATGCGGGCCGACTCGATCACCTCAGCGGCGGTGGCGGCGTGATCCGCCTCCGTATACCCCACCACGTGGACGATGTGCGGGCGGACGCTCATCTGGAGCATGACGCTTTGCGCGAGGTGCGCCCGCGCCTCCGGCACGCCGAGCGGGTAGCTCAGCAGCCCGGTGCGCGTCTGCCGCCAGATGCGGAAACCATCGTCCGCGCACGCTTCCGCCAGCGCGATCTGCGCGAGGCATTTAGCGAGGTCCATGCGATTGTTGAGGTGGGGCGGACTCTCGAACATATACGTCGTGATGTAATCCCGCACGCCCGCCTTTTTCGCGACGCGGGCGTAGATCGCACTGACCGCGCACACGACGGCATCCGGCGCATCGCGCATCCCCCAGTGATACGGCTCATTGCCCTCGACCGGGATATCCCGCGCCCCGTGCCATGCCATCAGATCGACATGCTCGCGGATCGACTTCTCCAGCGGGGAGGGGCCGCGCCCATCCATCGCGTTGAACCAGAACAGCGACGTGGCGCACCACGCATTATTGATCGTGCGCACGAGCATGTCCGCATAGCGCAGGTGATCGCGCGTGCCGGAGTAAGAGCGCACCAGCGGGAAGTTGCCACACTGCGCGGCCTCGTAGAGCCGCCGCAGGTCGTCCTCCGTGCGGATCGGCACGCCGCCCGCGCCCTTCGACTTCGGGTTCTGCACGGCGGGATGGAAGAAGTTCTCCTGCGCGTCCTGATCCGCCCCCAGCGAGATCACGTCCAGCGCGCCGCTCTCCGCGATGCGCCGGACGCCCTCCACTGTCGGCTCGATGGTGCGCGCAGGCTCGCCGTAATGGTGGCGCAGCAGGGGCAGCGGGGCCTTCCACCTGATGCGCTCCACGACCCGATCCGGGTAGGCGGCGGGGCCGGTCGGCGCGCCCGGCTCGCGACGGAGCGCCTGTCGCACCTGCACCCCCGACTCGCCGCCCTCAAAAAACGCGTCGAACAGGTCGAACTCGCGCGCCACGCGCACGACGGGCGGCGTCCCCGCGAACAACAGACGGCGATCCGCGAGGCCCGCCGCCTGAAGCATCGCCTTCAACTCGACGAGCAGCGGGCGCAGGTTCTCCGGCGTCAGCCGGTAGCTGACCCCGATCACGTCCGGGTCGAAGCGCACGGCGGCGTCGATCAGCGATTCGAGGTCGGTGGCCGGGCCGGTGAAGTGCGTTTCGTGGCCCTCCTCCTCCGCGACGCGCAGGAAGCGCGTCACCCCCGCCACGTGGACGCAGTCGCCGAGGCTGGCTCCGAGGACACGCATGTGTGGATCGTCCTTTAACTTCTAGTTACGCAGACTGGCTTACGTAATTTTCTTTATTTTCCGCGAGAACCCCCTCCAAATCTCGATGCGCTCGGATTTTCGGGAACTCGGCGAAGCAGTTTCCCTCTCCCACAGCCGGGGGAGTTAAGCGAGCAGGCGCTCGGTCTGTTCCTCCCCCAGCCATGGGGGAGGTGGCCGAAGGCCGGTGGGGGTCTTCGCTAAATCAACGACATGACCTGAAAGAGAAGTTGTCTGGCCTGTTCAGTCGGACCGATCCGCCCGGAAAGCGTGGAGAACGGCGCAGCCGTTCTCCTGGTGAAAAACGCGGAGCGTTTTTCTACATCGCCACCTGAATACACGACCCTGACAGACGCACCCCGGCCTGAACGTCCGGCCCGGAGCGTTTCATTCCACAAAATCAAAGAGCGCGGAAAAAACCCGGCTTTTTGTTCAGCCAAACCGCCCTAATCGCCGACGAGGGATGACTCTGTCGACGATCTGGCCGACGACCGCACCGATAATCCCGCCGTCATATCCCGGTCCATCTCGAAGTCGGGTAGTTCTGTCGTGCCGTGCATCACGAGGTTCGTGATCTCGCTGACGCTCAGCCCGCCGAGTCCCATCCGTTCCAGCGTGCGGCCCCGGTGGTAGTAATCCGTGCGGTGGACGACGCACGCCAGCCGGATCATCGAGTCGATGGCCCACAGGTGGATGCCGAAACGCCGCCCAAGCTCGGCGATGGGCACGAGGCTGTACGGCACGTCCTCGAAGATGTAACGGTGGCGCAGCGAGCGCGGCGCGGTAATGCCCTGATAGCCGGGATTGTCGTGCATCGCCTCGTAGAGATTCTTGCCCGTCGCGGAATAGGCCGTCGCCAGCCATTCGAGCGCCGTCTGGGCGCGCACGCCCAGCGCCGCCGCGACCGTCACCCGCTCCCGGTCGATGACCTCCAGCACGTGCGCGGTCGAGGGCGTCACGCCATCCATGTAGAACTGGAAATCACCCTGCGTGCGCTCGATCCAGCCCGCGTTGAGCAGCGTCAGCACCGGGTGGAACACCGCGCCCATATTGTTGAAGCTGGTGTGCAGCACGTTCGGCGCGCCGACGAACTGCGGGTAGACCTCCTGCACGATGTCGAGCGCCTCGTTGATGCGCGTCGCGGGCAGCGTCGCCAGCGGGACGGTGTTCTTGCGCCGGAACATGCGCGCCTCCGCCGGGCCGGTCGCCCGGCTGGCGAACAGCAGCGTCCCCGCCTCGGCGATCACCACGTCGGCGGTGCAGCCTTGCTCGCTCAGCACGCGCCGGAACTCCAGCGCGCCCCCCGTCCGTCCCGGGTTCAGCACGACGATCTGCCCATCCACCAGATGCGGCGCGCAGCGGCAGGCCATGTCCTCATGCGCCGACGCCGGAACGACGATCATGACCAGCCGCGCCCCCGCGATGGCCTCCTCAACCCGCGACGTGACGACCTGTAGCTCGCCAAAGACGCGCTGTTCTTCCTCAAGCTGGAGTTCGATGCCGCCCCGTGCGTGGATCGTCTCGATGTGCTCGAAGGTGCGGTTATAGAGGTTGACGTGGTAACCGCGCGCGGCGAGATCGGCGGCCATCGCGCGCCCACCGTGCCCCGCTCCGAGTACGGCGATCCGCAGTTCGTTCTGTGGGATGGTCATGACGTTGCCCTCCGCTGGGTTGCTGGTGGTCCCTCTGGTATAAGGCGCGGCCCCGCCCGACCCGCCGGAATTCATGCGCGAGCGGCCCTGACGCCGTCGTAAGCCGGGTCGTGTGTGTGGCCATCCTGAAACTGGCGTCTCTCGTCCGCGCCAGCGTGGTCAAGCGGGTGTCTGTCCGATCTGTGAGGTGATGCTGCGACGTGGTTCCGGGCCGGCCCCCGGATGAGCACAGTGGGTGCTTGGAGATGCCGCCGCGTCGATCAACCCATCCTATTATACCCCAGCTTCACCCTCTCGCCTAACCGGGCGAGGCCCGCCGCATGAAAAACCCCCGGTTTTCGGGGGTGGAAAACCGGGGAGGGTGCGTCTGCTGCCGCCAGACCAAAAAGGGGCGTGCAGTTTCCCGCACGCCCCCCGGTAACCCCTTACGTTACGGGATGATCGAGTCGGTTGTGCCTACCTGCCCGAAGTTCTCCGGGCGCGGCTCAAGCTGGACATCGACTTCCTCCGTCTGCCCGTTGTGAAGCACGGTCAGCGTCATCGTATCACCCGGCTGGCGGGACGCGACCTCGACTAACAGGTCGTTGAAGTCCTCGACCGGCAGACCGTCTACCTCGGTGACGACATCGCCGCCCGTCGGAAAGTCGATCCCGTCGATCTGCGTCTCGGCGTCCGATCCCTGGAGTCCGGCTTTATCCGCCGGGCCGTCCGGCTCGACCGAGGCGATGTAGGCACCCTGCTGGCTGGGCAGGTTGTCCGCCTCTTGCAGATAGATCGACACGTCGCCGCCCGACACGCCGAGCCACGGCCACTGGTAGGAGCCTTCCTCGATCAGCACCGGTACGACGCGCCGCACGACGTTCGACGGGATGGAAAACCCGACGCCCGCGTTTGCGCTGACGCCGTTCGTCGCGATCTGAGCGTTGACGCCGATCACCTCGCCGTCCATGTTGATGAGCGGCCCGCCCGAATTGCCGGGGTTGATGGCCGCGTCTGTCTGGATGGCCTGCGGGATGTTAAACGGCGTCGCGCCGGACGGAATGGCGCGCCCGGTGGCACTCACGATGCCCATGCTCATGCTGCTCGACTGCGAGAACGGGTTGCCGATGGCAACTACCATATCGCCGGTCTGCACGGTGTCCGAGTCGCCGATCGCCAGCGGATGCACGCCCTCCGGCAGCTCCTCGACCTTGATCACGGCCAGATCGCTGTCCGGGTCGGTGCCGACGATCTCGGCGCGGGCCTCGAACCCATTGTAGAACACGACGACGACGTTCTCAGCATCCCCCACGACGTGGTTATTCGTGACGATGTGCCCCGCGTCGTCGATCACGAAGCCTGAGCCCGCACCGCCCATCGGAATGCCGTCGTTGCTCGACACGATCACCTGAATGCTTACCACACCGTCGCCCACCGCCCGGTACAGATCGGAGAACGTCGAGTCGGTGATCGCCGCTCCGGCCTGCCCGGCGGCTCCCAGGTCCAGATTCGATCCGTTCATCGCGGGTGCCAGCGTCGGGATGGCGGCCTGCCCGGCGGCGATGGTCGGCTGAGCGGCCACCTGCTCGACGGCGGGTTGGTTCTGCGTGGTCTGTCCGGTCGACAGAGCTGCTACGTCGATCGGCAGCAGGAATACGACCAGCGCGGCTGCCACCACGACGAGCGCCAGCAGGGTGGCGCACCCTGCTCCGGCTATCCATAAAAATCGCTTATTCACAATTATCCTCTTTTCACATGCGTACACGCCCAAGTTGGGATCAAAAAGGCCCCCCGTCCGGTTGCAGGTACGCCATGCCTGACCGGTGCATATTCAGGGTGAGCCGCATTTTATATACCCTTCTGCCTCACAGTTTAGCACTGTCCCATTAAGAAATCTTTCATGAAACCTAAAAGATATATAAGAATCGCCGGGGGCAGCCCGCCGCGAAAAACGCGCTTGCCAACCACCTCTTTCTGCGCCAAACTACCGGTAGAAAAGGAGGCATTTTTATGGAATATCGCACGTTTGGCCGCACCGGCTGGCAGGTCAGCGCGGTCGGCTACGGCATGTGGGGCATGGGCGAGTGGACCGGCTCGGAGGACGAGCAGTCGATGCGCGCCCTCCAGCAATCGGTCGACCTCGGCTGCAACTTCTTCGACACGGCCTACGCCTACGGCGAGGGGCACAGCGAGCGTCTTTTTTCCCGGTTGATACGCGCCAACCCGGACAAACGTCTGTACGTTGCGACGAAGATCCCGCCCAAAAATCGCCGGTGGCCCGCCACGCGGGATCACACACTCGACGAGACCTTCCCGCGCGATTACATCTTCGAGATGACGGAGAAATCGCTCGACAACCTGGGCGTCGACACGATCGACCTGATGCAGTTCCACGTGTGGAGCGATACGTGGGCGGAGGACGAGCGCTGGCAGCGCGCCGTCGACGATCTCAAATCGCAGGGCATGATCCGGGCGATGGGGATCAGCATCAACCGCTGGGAACCGGAGAACGGCATCGCCGCGCTGCGGACCGGCGCGCTCGACGCCGTGCAGGTCATCTACAACATCTTCGACCAGAACCCGGAGGACGAGCTGTTCCCTGTCTGCGAGGAGCTGGACATCGGCGTGATCGCCCGCGTCCCGTTCGACGAGGGCACGCTGACCGGGAACCTGACGAAGGAGTCGACCTGGCCGGAGGGCGACTGGCGCAACAGCTACTTCGTGCCCGAAAACCTGATCCCCTCCGTCGAGCACGCCGAGGCGCTGCGCCCGCTCATCCCGGCGGGGATGTCGATGGCGGAGATGGCGCTGCGTTTCATCCTCGCCAACCCGGCGGTCAGCACGGTGATCCCCGGTATGCGCAAGCCCCGCCACGTCGCGGAGAACCTCGGCGCTGCCGACAGCGAGGGGCTGCCGCCCGGCCTCGTCGACGAACTCCGCGCGCACCGCTGGGTCCGCAGGCCAACGGAGTGGTCGCAGTAGGCGACAAACCGCACAGGGCAGCGGTCGGCCCCGCTGCCCTGTGGAACCCTTTCCACCCGGATTGACAAACCTCCTGGCCAAAAGTATAGTCAAATTACCACACACTCTTCTGCCAAACTTGCGTCCGCACAGGCGACTCGTTCTGAACGTCGTACAGAATATCGGATTCGCTTGCAAACCTGTTTGCCCGTCAGCCGCCCGCCGACGTTACGGTTTCGGTGCTTGACACGAGATTTGATTCTCGCTTATAATGCGATTGGGCGAGTGGAACCGGTTCCACTCAGTGAAGTAGCAGGCAGAGGACGGCACCACGTGGCAAAAAAAACCACGATCCGCGATGTCGCCTTCCGCGCCGGAGTCGGCGTCGGAACCGTGTCGCGGGTGCTGAATGACAGCCCGCTCGTGAGCGAATCGACCCGCCAGAAGGTGGTAGAGGCCATCGAGACGTTGAGCTACCGGCCTAACCCGGTGGCCCGCCAGCTTTCGATGGGTGGGCGGACGCTCGCCATCGGCATCGTCGCGCCGTTCTTCACCCGGCCTGCCTTCGTCGGGCGGTTGGAAGGCATCGAGGCGGCTCTGGCCCAGAGCGAATATGACCTGATCCTCTACAACGTCGAAACGCCTGAGAAGCGCGACTCGCTGCTGCGCCGCATCCCGAATGAGCCGCGCGTCGACGGCCTGATCATCATCGCCCTCACCCCCTCCGACCAGAACGTAGCTACTTTCAAGGCCGCAGGCATCCCTGTGATCCTGCTCGACTCGCACCATCCCGAACTCGTGAGCATCGCCATCGACGACATTGACGGTGGCCGGCAGGTCGCGGAGTATCTCATCGGGCTGGGGCATACCCGTATCGGATTTGTCGGCGACCGGTGGGACAACGGCTTCCACTTCAGCACGAGCGACCGCCGCATCGAGGGCTGCCACGCCGTCATGAAGGCGTACGGCATCCCCTTCCGCCCGGCGTATCACCGCCGGGGCCAGCACGGGCGTCACACCGCCCACCGGCTGACTCAGGAGTTGATGGCGCTCGATCCGCGGCCCACCGCCATTTTTGCCACCAGCGACACGCAGGCGTTGGGCGTGCTGGAGGCCATCCGGCAAATGGGACTGACTATTCCCGACGACGTGTCCGTCGTCGGTTATGACGATATCGAGGTCGCGTCTTACGTCGGCCTGACGACCGTCCACCAGCCGCTCTACCAGAGCGGTGTGGAGAGTGTTGAGCTGCTGATGCCCTACCTGAGCGGGGCCGAGGATCGGACGCCGTCTGCTCTCTCGCAGACGTTGCCGGTTTCGCTCGTCGTCCGTGAGACGGCAGCCCCGCTGGGGGCCTGAGCGGCTGTACGGGTTGGAAGTTCTGAACACCGGTTTATCGGTACAGTATCAACTCGGTGAGGAAGTACGTCATCATTGGGAAGAAGGCAGCGGTCCGCGTGACCTCGCCTGAAAAAGGAGGTGAACGGGCACGAGGCACTTGAATGCAGCGGCAGGCCCCTGTGGGCCTGACGCCTCGCCCGGTGGGATTTGCTGTCCGCGCCGGGCGGGATGCAAAGTTCCGCGAACGCCGACCGGCAGAGCGGCAGCTTTGCCCTCTTACTCATCTGCACATGCCACGCGTTGTGGCTGCGCGAGATACCTATCCAGAGGAGAAGGACATGTCAAAAAACGCTAGATTTATCGTCACCCTCGCCGTGCTGGCGGCTGGCCTGGTGATGGCTGCCTGCGCACCCGGCCCGGCCCCGACCCCAGAAACGGTCGTCGAGACCCAGGTGGTCGAAGTCGTCCAGACTCAGGTCGTGGAGGGTGAGACCACGGTCGTGACGGCCACCCCCGCCCCCGCCGAGCCGATGTCAGACACGGGCACCGTGTTCATCATGGGCGCGTTCCGGGGCGTCGAGGAGGATGCCTTCTCGGCTGTCATCGCCGCGTTCGAGGAGCAGAACCCCGACATCGACGTTGTCTACTCCGGATCGGCTGAGTTCGAGACGCTGATCAACGTCCGCGTCGAAGCGGGCGACCCGCCCGATATCGCCGCCATCCCGCAGCCCGGCCTCGTGGCCCGGTTCGCAGAGAACGGCGACATCGTCCCCCTGTGGGACGAGGCGATCGCGGCTGTTGAAGCCAACTACTCACCGGCATGGCTCGATCTGGCGTCCTTCGGCGGCACACCCTACGCCGTCTTCCACCGCGTCAATGCCAAGGGCTGGGTCTGGTACAACAAGCCTGAATTCGAGGGCGCTGGCTACGAAGTGCCCACGACGTGGGATGAGCTTCAGGCGCTTGAGGACCAGATGGTCGGCAACGGCGATACGCCCTGGTGCATCGGCATCGAGTCCGGCGCGGCGACCGGCTGGGTCGGCACGGACTGGCTGGAAAACATCATGCTGCGCACGCAGCCCGTCGATATGTACGACGCCTGGGTCGCCGCCGAGCTGCCGTTCAGCTCCCCCGAAGTCACCAATGCCTGGGAGATCATGGACAGCATCTGGATGAACCCGGACTACGTCTATGGCGGTCCGGCCTACATCGCGACGACCCGCTTCCAGGATGCGCCGCTTGAGATGTTCGCCAGCCCGCCCAACTGCTGGCTCCACATGCAGGGCTCGTTCGTGACGGGCTTCTTCCCTGAGGATGTCCAGGCCAACCTCGACGAGGATGTCGGCGTGTTCTCGCTGCCGCCCATCGACGAGAGCCTGCCCAGGACGCTTGAGGTCGGCGGTGACATGTACGTCGTGTTCAGCAAGAACGACCGCCCGGAGGTCCGCAAGTTCATCGAGTTCCTGACGACAGCTGAATCGGTCGAGCCGTGGGCCACGCAGGGCGGCTCGCTCTTCCCGCACAAGGATCAGGACCTTGCATGGTACCCGACCCAGATCGAAGCCAACATGGCCGAGGCCATTCTGGGCGCCGAGGCAGCACGCTTCGACGCATCTGACGCGATGGCGTCCGAGTGCAACGTCGCCTTCTGGCGCGGTGTGACGGACTACGTCGGTGGATCGCCGATCGAGACGGTCACGGGCCAGATCGACGACGCCTGCCAGCAGTAGCGGCCAGCCGCGCATGACGCGCTGCCCGCGCTGACGGGCCTATCGTAAGATCATCAGAGCGGGGCGGGGACGACACGCCCTGCCCCGCTCTTTGCGATCATTCGCCGGAGCCGCCGAGACCGGCTCCCTCGTACGTAGTCCACGCTTTGCCTGTGCAGACCTGCACTCTCCGGGGCACATACAACCACCTGTCCCCCGGAGTCACATATTGAGGGGAGAATGGATATGGAAGTCGCCGAGGCGAAAAAATCTCCCGGTATTCTGGATTGGATCACATCCACCATCGGGCGGATACTCGTTTCGCTGTTTGTGCCGCTGCTCACGTTCGTCGTGCTGTGGCGCGTCTTCATCTTTCTGCGCGATAGCAACGCCCCGCAGGGCGTCATCGCCGTCGTCGCCATCCTGTGGGGGGTAGGGGGCGTTCTGGCGCTGTTCCTCGTCGCCAATCTGGTGATCGAACAGCTCCCGGTGGTGTGGCGCAACCGGCTGACGCCGTTCGTGTTCGTCGGCCCGGCCCTCGCCATCCTGGCCTGGTACCTGTTCGTGCCCGTGCTGCGGACGTTTTACCTCAGCCTGTTCAACGCCAACTCGACCGAGTGGGTCGGCCTCAATAACTACGTCTATGCCTTCACTGACCGGGCGATGCTCCAGGCCTTCCGCAACAACCTGCTGTGGCTGGTGGTCGGCACCGCGTTCTGCGTCGGGTCCGGGCTGCTGATCGCCGTGCTGTCCGACCGGACGGCACCCTGGTTCGAGTCGGTCATCAAGTCGCTGATCTTCATGCCGATGGCCATCTCGCTCGTCGGCGCGGGCATCATCTGGCTGTTCGTCTACTCCTTCCGCCCGGCAGGCGCGTCCCAGATCGGCATCCTCAACGCGATCATCACCGGGCTGGGGTTGCAACCGCAGGCCTGGCTTTTCTTGCAGCCCTGGAACAACTTCTTCCTCATCATCATCCTCGTCTGGCTGCAAACCGGCTATTCGATGGTCATCCTTTCGTCGGCCATCAAGGGCATCCCCAAGGAGTTGATCGAGGCGGGCCGCATCGACGGGGCGAACGAAGCCCAGGTTTTCCTGGGCATCATGATCCCGTACATACAGGGCACCATCGTCACCGTCTCGACGACGATCGCCATCTTCACGCTAAAGATATTCGACATCGTCTTCACGATGACGGGCGGCAACTTCGGCACGGAGGTCATCGCCAATCAGTTCTACGTCCAGATGTTCCGCAGC
>CAZWUX010000056.1:0-16080 GCA_964637665.1 uncultured Anaerolineae bacterium | reverse complement strand
AGCCGCCAGCTTCGCGACTACCTGAGCTAGTGCAATCACAGAAGTCGTGACGGGTGTTACTCCTCTGTGATTGCCTGTAAGTGCAGCTTTTTTCATCAGGATTAATGTGGCCGCACTTTAGCACATCGCCCCCTGAAGACCCGACCGCCGCCCAACGCAGGGCGGCGGTTTTGCATATCCGTACTGTGATTCCCCACTAGCCCATTTGTGAAATTTGTTATATGCTAGAGATCAACTGGCTGCTGATGAACCGAGTCGCCATCCGGGCGACTCATCCCCCTGCCACCGGGAGCAAAAAAGGCGGCCAGGTCCGTGCCCCTCCACCATTGGGTCTTCTTCGTGAAAAAGGGAGATGTATTTATGCACGCGGTATCCAGACGTCATGGGTTACCTGTTATTCTGATCGTTCTCGTGGCGCTCGTCGCCGCATCCCTGGCCTGCGGACCGGCGGGCGCCCAACCGGCCACGCCGACCGAGCCGCCGACAAGCGAGCCGCCGACGGTGGCCCCCACGCCGACGGAAGAGGGTAAGGTGTCAGGGACGACCGTCCCGGTCGAAGGGAAAGGTGGCATCGACAAAGGAAACGAGGCGCTGCTCTCCTCGATGCTGGGCGGCTCGCAGGTCACGGTGACGCTCGTCAACGACTCGAGCCAGACGGTCTGCTACGTCCTGATCTCGCCCACCACGTCCGACACGTGGGGTGAGGACTGGCTCGGCCCGACGGAGGTCATCGAGCCGGGGGGCCAGCGGAACTTCAGCGTCGAGACGGGGGCATGGGACGCGCTGGCAGCGGACTGTGACGGCAACGAGATCGCCTCCGAATTCGGCGTCTATGTCGAGGAGGACATCACGTGGACGCTGAGCAGCAGCCTGGGCGGGCCGGTGGCGGGCGGCAGCGCGCCGGTGCTGCTGGAGAACACGTCCAGCTACGAAATTTGCTGGGTGTATATCTCGCCCACGACCTCCGACGTGTGGGGCTCAGACTGGCTCGGCGTGGACACGATCCCGGCGGGCACGTCGTACACCTTCTACGCCGAGCAGGGCAACTGGGATTTCCAGGCGGTGTCCTGTGACGGCGACCTGCTGGACGAGCAGTACGGCATCTCCATCGACGGAGATGGCGTCACGTGGACCATCGGCGACGCCCCCGGCGGCTCCTCCGGCGGTGACATGGCGCTGCTCAACATCATCAACCGCACCGGGGTCGACATGTGCTACCTCTACATCTCGCCCACCACGTCCGACACGTGGGGTGAGGACTGGCTCGGCTCGGATATCATCACGGCGGGCACGAGCTACACCGTCAGCGTCGTACCGGGCAACTACGACATGACGATCCAGGATTGCAGCGGGGCGGAGATTGGCACGCAGATGGGCGTGACGATCGCCGGTGATATGGAGTGGGAGTTCACGGAGGACGGCCAGAACAGCAGCGGCGGCAGCAGCGGCGGCACCTCCGGCGTCGGCTCACTGACGATCATCAACAACCTGGGCGGGGAGGGCGGCAACATCTGCTACCTGTATATCTCGCCCAGCGATTCGACGGACTGGGGTAACGATCAGCTTGGCGCGGACACGATCCCGACGGGCACGAGCTACACGATCAGCAACATCCCAACCGGAACGTATGACATCCTCGCGCAGAACTGCCAGGAAATTGTCGTCGGCGAGGAGTATGGCGTATACATCGACGGCGATAGGACGTGGGAGCTGATCGGCGCGCAGCAGGGCGCGGGGGCCGATGAAGGTCTGACGATCATCAACGACAGTTCGGCCACGATCTGCACCGTCCTGATCGGCGAGCCTAACTCCGAGTGGTGGGGCAACATCCTCAACCAGCAGCTTCCACCCGGCGGGCAGGTCACCGTCTACGTCGAGCCCGGTACGTGGGCGCTTCAGGCCGAAAGCTGCGGCGTGGAGGGTGAGATCATCGCCTACGAACCGGCGTACACCGTCCAGTCCGGCTCGGTGTGGCACATCATGCAGGAGATCGGCGGCGCGAGCACCAGCGCCGGGTCGAGCTGCGGCAACGGCTTCTGCGAGGCGGGCGAAGGCTACGACTGTTGCCCGGAGGACTGCAACGCCCCGGCGGTGCCCGCCGGGTGCGGCGACGGCTACTGCGACGCGTCGGAAGACTACTACAGCAGCAACTTTTGCCCGTACGACTGCGGCTGGTGCGGGGACGGCTACTGCACGGACCCCGAATGGGTCAACGGCACCTGCGCAGCGGACTGCAACTGAGTGACGACAGACGGGGCGCGCGGCTGGCCCGCGCGCCCTGTCGTCCGGTTTATGATGGGTTGATTGTCGATGGAAGGCCCCTCCTGAGGCTGGCACGCGTGAAGAAAGCCGGGCCTGGCGGATGAAAGAGGGGCCTCCCGGAAAAACCGGCATGTCGCCGTTTTCCGGGAAAAAGCATAGATCCTGAAAAAGTGCACGGGCCGCCGGAATCAAAAAGCCCCGCGCAGGGCGGGGCGTCGTGTGGTCAGGTGGCGATGCGTCTACGCGACGGCTATGTCCACCGCGCGTGGTCCCTTGCGCCCGGCCTCGATGGCGAACTCGACGCGGTCCTGCGCGTCGATGGGCATCCGCCAGCCGTTCTCGGTGGGCAGGGCCGACCAGTGCACGAACACGTCTTCCTCGCTGCCGTCAGGGCTGATAAAACCAAACCCTTTATCCTCGTCAAACCACTTCACGATACCAGTCTTGCGTGCCATGCCGTACCATCTCCTTACGTCGATTCGGGTAGTCATTAATGGGGATTTGTTAATCCGCGCCGCATGTGCATAACGCCAACAAAAAGGCCCGGCTGAGTCGATCCAAACGCCGGGCTGCACCGCTAATTTGGATATTTCTGGTCCCTATTTCGAGGTGGATTATACCGGATCGGGGCGGGGATCGCAAGCAGGTGGAGGGCGGCGGGTGCGGGCATTTACCCATTGCCATGACGCTTGATTTTGTCGTATGCTGGTAAAAAGGGATGGATTTTTGAGGGAACGACCCCATGTCGACGCAAGTTAACGACGATATGCCCGACTGGCTGAAGGCCGCCCACCGGCCCCCCACGCCAGACGAGGCCCCTGCGCCTGCCCGGCCCGCCACTGACGATCCCCCGGCGTGGCTGAAACACGCCGCGAACGTCACCGCGCAGCGGGCTGCGGCGGCGGGGCAGGCCCCGCCGAGCACCGGCCCGCTCGCCATCGCATCTTACCAGCTTACCGGCGAGCCATCCGCGCGGCTGCAAAAGCAGCTCGACACCCGGCAGATCATGGCTAACCAGATGCACCTGAAGCGCTGCTACGACGCGATCACGCTGGCGGAGCGGCAGATCACGGATTATATGGGCTGGTCGGGCGCGCTGCCTGAGACGGTGGACATCTACGACATACTGGAGATGGCCGACCCTATCAAGCGGCATCCCATCCAACTGGCGACGCTGCTCGTCGACACGCTGCTGCTGGCGAGCGGCACGGAGCAGACCTGCCCGCGCGAGGCGCGCCACCGTGCGATCCTGGGCCTGGCGGATAAGATCATCACCCGGCAGGAGAATCTGGGCGATCCGCAGGCAGGCGCGGAGGAGATCATCGGCTCGGTGCTGGGCGAGATCGAGCGGGTGAGCGTCACGCTGGAGGATACGCGCGACCGCATCCGGCTGCACGCGCGCAAACTATTCCTGCGGGCGATCATCACCGAGCCGGATTCGGGGCGCGAGGCCAGGGGGTGGAGCTGGTAGCGGCGGGACACAACCGGCGATCCGCAGGCAGCGCGGGAGGACATTTTCCCGCGCTGTTTTTGTTCTGGCCCGGTGCGGTGTGGTACTATGAGCCAGCTTTTCGGCAACCGCGCAGAGAAAATCACCGCGAGGCGCACCCGTGACGAATCCCAGACCCAAACGCTGGCGGATCGCACCGCCTGCCCCGGAAGCCTACGTCGAGCGGCTGGGTAAATTCGACGTGCACCCGGTGCTGGCGCACCTGCTGCACCGGCGGGGGTTCGAGACGGCGGACGCGGCGCTCGAATTTCTGGGGCACTACGGGGAGGACGATAACCCGTTCCGGCTGAAGGGCATGGTCGAGGCCGTCTTCCGGCTGCGGATGGCGATCCGGCACAAAGAGCCGATCGCCGTCTACGGTGACTTCGACTGCGACGGCGTGACGGCCACCGCGCTGCTGACGCAGGTCCTCGAACGGCTGGGCGCGGACGTGCGCCCGTACATCCCCGACCGGGTGGATGAGGGCTACGGACTGAACAGCCCCGCGCTGAAGTCTCTGGCCGACGACGGCGTGCGGGTCGTCGTGACGGTCGACTGCGGCATCCGGTCGGTGCAGGAGGTCGAGGACGGGATCGGCTACGGGCTGGACATGATCGTGAGCGATCACCACTCCGTCGGAAAGACCATCCCCCCCGCGCTGGCGGTGATCAACCCCAAGCAGGCGAACTGTCCCTACCCTGAAAAGATGCTGGCCGGGGTGGGACTTGCCTACAAGATCGCGCAGGGGCTTTACATGGAGGCCCGGCGGCGCGGCTACCTGCCGGAGGACGACTGGCACCCGGACGACTGGCTCGACCTCGTGGCGATCGGCACGGTAGCGGACATCGCGCCGCTGGTCGGGGAGAACCGGATGCTGGTACAGCGCGGGCTGTACCGGCTGAACAGACCGGAACGGGCCGGACTCAAGACGCTGTACGGCGAGGCGGGCATTAAGCCGGGGCAGGTCAGCGCGGTGACGATCGGATTCGGGATCGGGCCGCGCATCAACGCGGCGGGGCGGCTGGGCAGCGCCATGCTGGCCTACAATCTTCTCACCGAGGACGATCCGTGGGAGGCGAAGCGGCTGGCAGCTCAGCTCGACCAGCTTAACCGGGACCGGCAGCAGAAAACGGCGGACATGCAGGCGATGGCGGCGGAGTCCTTCCCCGGCGATCCGGCGGACGAGCCGCTGCTGTTCGCCGCCGACGCGCGTTTCGAGCAGGGCATCGTGGGGCTGGTGGCGAGCCGCCTCACCGAGCAGTACTACCGGCCCTCGGTCGTCGTGCAGCTTGGCGAGGAGGAGAGCCACGGATCGTGCCGGAGCATCCCGGAGTTCCACATCACCGAGGCGCTGGAACAGTGCGAGGGGCTGCTGGAGCGGTTCGGCGGGCACGCCGCCGCCGCCGGGTTCACGGTGCGGAATGAGAACATCGATGCGCTGGCGGAGGAGCTGTGGGCCATCGCCGCCGACGAGCTGGCCGATCAGGAGCTGCTGCCTCAGCTTGAGATCGACATCGAGCTGCCGCTCAATGAGGCGACGGCGGCGTTAGCCGAGGCGCTGCTGCGTCTGGAGCCGTGCGGCGAGGCCAACCCGGCACCGCTGTTCGTGACGCGCAATCTGCGGATCGCGGACTGTGTGGCGGTGGGTTCGGACGGCAAGCACCTGAAGCTGACGCTGGACGACGGGTTCACGCGGCTGGAGGGCATCGCCTTCCGCTGGGGGGAGCAGGCCGCGCACCTGCCGGAGCGGGTCGACGTGGCCTATCATCTGGAGATCAACACGTGGAACGGGCAGCGGCGGCTGCAATGCAACGTGCAGGACATCAAACCGGCGGAGAACGGGGGCAGCGCTTGAACCGACGACCGAACCAGCTTAACCGCCTCGTGCGGGGACTCATTACCGCGCTCACCCTGGGCGCGTTTTTCGCGTTTGCGCCCGGCGGCGCAGCGCAGGAGACACCATCGGACCCCCGGTTCGGGATCGTAGGGGGATATGATGCGCCGGGGGCCGTCGCGGACTTGCCGCTGGGGTGGGAGGTCGTGCCGCTGCGCTGGGATGCGTTTCAGCCGGGCGGCCCCGGCCAGTGGAATACGACCGCCGTCACCGAGGACGGGGTGTCGCAGGCGGTGAGTGAGGGGCGCGAGGTGGTGGGCGTGCTGGTCGGCACGCCAGCCTGGGCGACGGACGGCTCCCCCGGCTCCGGCGTGCCGACCGGGCTTTATTTGCCGGTCGACGACCCCGGCAACCAGTGGGCGGGGTTCGTGCGGCAGGCGGCCAGCTATTACGCGGCGCGCGGCGTCAACCGGATCGCCGTGTGGGCGGATCAGGATATCCCACCGGGAACGGTCGGGGCGACGTGGGACGGCAGCGTGGAGGATTATTACCGGCTGGTGCAGGTGGCCTACGTCGCGGCGCGGGAGGCCAACCCGAACGTCGTGATCCACCTCGGCGGGGCGGGGTCGAACCCGGCGTGGTTCGACGCGTTCATGGACATCGCCGCCGACGACCCGGACGCGCCCGCCAGCGACTATTATTTCGACGTGGTGACCGTCCACTCGCTGTACTCGCCGGAGCGGCTGTACACGGCGATCCAGACGCCGTTCGCCGTCATGCAGGCGCAGGGCATCCCGCTCAAGGAGGTATGGGTCAACCGGGCCGGGGCGCGCCCGGCGGACGACCCCGGCCTGTACCCGGAGGACCACGTCTTCGCGGTCTACCCCCACGTGACGCTCGAAGAGCAGGCGTCGTACGTCGTGCAGGCGTACGCGCTGGGGTTCGCGGCGAATCGTGGATCGCGCATCGCGTACTACCGGCTGGTGGACGACCCGGCGGCGGACAACGGCGAGGGCTTCGGGCTGCTACGGGTGGACGGCACGTCGCGCCCGGCGTACGAGGCGTACCGGCTCGTCGTGAACGAGTTCAACGGGTTCACCTTCGCGCGGCGCGTCGAGGAGGAGGCCGGGCCGACGCTCGACTACGTGCGCTTCACGTTCGAGACGACGGTCAAGCACGTCGTGTGGGCGCGGACGCCGGAGACGGCCACGCTCGTCATACCGGCCCGCAGCGAGGGGGCGACGCTGGTCAACACGGTCACGAACGCCCGGCAGACCGTCACGCCGCAGGACGGCGTGTACCGCGTCACCGCGCCGGGGGCAGCCTGCGACGATCCGCCGGAGGGGTGCGCCATCGGCGGCGTGCCCTGGATGCTGATCGAGGAAGGTCTGGACGACCCGATCAACGAGCTTGCGCCGGAGGTAACGGTCGAGCCGGGGGGTGTGGTGCTGACGCCGGAGGGCGATCAGGTCACGGCGACGGCGACGCCCGCCACCGGGCCGCCCACCGACACACCGTCGGCCCCCACCGCCGGAGAGACGGTCGAGGCGACCGAAGCGCCGCTCGCCGCCACCGGGGCGGCGGCGGCCCCCGCGCCAACCGAAGCCCCGGCGGTCACGCCCACGCAGGCCGTCTCGGAGCACGTGGCGGATAGGGAGGGCGGTATCGGGCGGGGCCTGCTGGCGTTCGGCATGATCGGGGCGGGCATCCTCGTGATCGGGGGCGGGGTGATCTACTTCTTCGCCGGGCTGCGCCGGGCGGGGGGCGAACAAAGGGGAATTAAGGACTCAACCACCGGCGCGGGGGGCGATCTGGAGTAGCGACCGTCGCCGTATCCGGCGGGCGATGTTCTTATCGGCGTCGTCCGGTTCATATGCTGGCAGCATCCCCGCCTGTGCGCTGGCGGGGTATTGGTTTTGAGCTAACCGAAATATTGAAAATGCTGCCAGAATTCGGGCCAGGGCTGGCGTAGATCGTGACACAGATAGATGGATCTGTGATGGATTGTTTCTTCGTTCTGAACGTCGAAAGGCATGGTAATCGGCGCGATAAACGTGCAGTCCTGAAAAATCGCCAGAAAGTCGGGGTTGAAGCCAATCACCAGTAACGTGGTTGGCGGCGGATCGCCGTAGCCATACTGCCAGTAGGAGTTAAAGCCGCTGATGACTCCGGGCAGGCCATAGGCGGGGCCATACAGGTCAATCGACCCGATCTCGCCGGAGCTGGCCGCGAGGATCGCCGCACCGGATCTTTCCTCCGCCGGAATCGAATGATAGGCCTCCGCTACCTGTTGAACAAGCTCCGGCCAACCGACTTCTGACTTCAACTCGGTGTTGCTCCGGCTGACGACATCCCACCAGGCGGAACCCAGCGGCGCAACCGGGAGTTCCGTGGCGATTAAGAGCGCCGCGAATGCGCTCAAGATGCCCCAGGCTACCCGCCGCCAGACGCGCGCCCGGCGCTGGGAGGCCATGCGGGTAAGGCGTCCTTCCCACCACACGGCACCGCCCGCCGCAAGCATCGGGTAGGCGGCCCCCAGATAATAGCCCTTTCCGCGGGCAAGCAGCAGCAGGGTGAACGGCACGACGTACATCCAACCCATCATCCGGTAGCGTTGCCCGGTAGGCGAGAAGAAATAGTAATAAAGCCCGGCGATCACCAAAAGCAACATCGCCGGGTTGAAATTGAACAAGAACTGGTCTATCAGGAAGGTACGGGTCAGGCCCGCCTGTATGTCCCGCGTGTGGATACTGGACAGGAAATAGATCGAAATCCAGTGATTCTGAATTTGCCAGATCAGGTTGGGCAGCCACAGCACCAGCGCCAGCAGAGCGCCAGCCCAGAGCCAGAAGCCCTTCAAGTAGCGCCGGTTGCCAGTCGCAAGCGTGCCTACGATCAAGCCTGCAACCGAGAAGGCGATGGTATATTTGGTCATCATCCCCAGGCCAACAGCCGCGCCAATCGCCAGCCACCATCGCGGGTCTTCGGACTTCAACAGGCGGATGACGGTAAAGGCCAGCAGCACCCAGCATAAATAGTCCAGGGTTTCATACTGGAACAGGCCGCCCTGAACGATGGACAACGGCGACGTGGCAACCGCCACCGCACCGAAAACCTGCGCCCACCGGCTGCCCCCCAGATCGCGGATCATCAGGCCCGCCAGCAGCATCACGATGCCTTCCGCCACAACGGCGAAGGAGCGCAGGCCGATGGGTGAGAGGCCAAACAGCGCCAGCGACACGCGCGCCAGAAAGGGCGTGACAGGCGGCCAGGCGACGTATCCCCAGGCCAGATGACGTGTCGCGATGTCCATCGTGACCAGTTCGTCCTGATGGAAACCGTACGTCCCGTTGGTAAAGACCTGCAACAGAACGCGCGCCAGCGCGAGCAGTATCAGAATCCCCACATCGCTCAACAGGAAGGCCGATAGTGACCGACTTTTATCCATACGGGTTTCCACTCCACCAGAGGAAGAAAACAGGGGGCGACCTCGATCCCGTGGATGACCCGGTCGCCCGCGTCGACGACGAAGGGCACGCCGTCGAGGACGGTTTTCGCACCATAGAACTTCGATACATCGTCGACTACGAGTATACCAGTAAACCTCCCACGCCGAGCATTTTTCGAAGGGCGCAGGTGCGCTGATTTTTCAGGCGAGAATCCCCTCCGTCCTTCGGGCATCTCCCCCTTAGCAAAGAGGAGATCGCCGAGCAGGACATGTGGATGGGGAGTCACCCGGAAACAGCGAATCGCTGATGCGCGGGAAGTGGTTATGTGCGCGGCGGTGGGGGCGAGGAATGAACGCACCGGCGTGGATGCGCCGGGCCGGGGAGACGGTCTGGGGTGTGGGGTCGTCGGGCGGGAAAAGAAAAGCTGACAGAACCCGCCGGGCGGAACTCGGCGGGCGTGAGAGTGACGATCCGGTGCAGGATCACCCTGCCCGCTGCGGCGTCTTGCGCATCGCCCGGCGGTCGGGGTAGCGGCGCACCGTCCCGCCTTCCAGCGCCCAGATGCCCGTCGCGAAGCGGTCGATGAAGGCGCGGTCGTGCACGGCGACGAGCACCGTGCCGGGGAAGGCGTCGAGGGCGTCCTCGAACCGCTGGCGCGAGGGGATGTCGAGGTGGTTGGTCGGCTCGTCGAGGATGCGGCAGTTGGCCCCGCCGACGACCAGCCGCGCCAGCAGCAGGCGCGCGCGCTCGCCGTAGCTCAGGCTGCCGACCGGGGTAAAGACCTCGTCGCCCGCGAATAGAAAATAGTGCAGGAAGCTGCGGGCGTCGGTTTCGCTCATCGGCGCGGCGCGCAGGATGACGGACAGGGGCGTGGCGGCGGGGTCGAGCGTCTCCTGCTTCTGCGGCATGTAGCCTAACCGCACGCTCGCGCCGATCTTCACGCTCCCCTCGGCGGGGGCGATCTGCCCGGCGATGATCCCCAGCAGCGTGCTCTTGCCGCTGCCGTTGGGGCCGAGCAGGGCGATCCGCTCGCCGTGCAGCAGGGTGCGGTCCACCCCCCGGAACAGCCAGCCGCGCTCCGCGTAGGCGTGGCCCAGCCCGTCCAGCACGACGATCTGCTGACCGCCGCGCGGCATCTCGCCGAATTCCAGCTTCATGTGCCAGCGCTGGTCGGGCTTCTCGACGCGCTCCTCGGATTCGAGATAGCGTTCGAGCTTGCGCTTGCGCGACTGCGCTTTTTTGGCGACCTTCTTAGCGTAGCGGCGAATCTGGTCGTTTTTGGTCGTGTCCTCGACGCGCAGAGCCTGCTGGCTGGTCTGCCGGATGTCCTGCTTGACGCGGCGAATCTCGGCGCGCTGGTCGCGCCACGCCGCCATCTGCCTGTCGGCGGCGCGGGCCTTTTGCTCGGCGAAGGCGGTGTAGTTGCCCTCGTACTCGGCGATCCGGTGGGTCTTGTCGTCGAGGTCGAGGACGCGGTTCACGGTCCGGTCGAGGAACACGCGGTCGTGGGAGACGACCAGCACCGCGCCGGGGTACGCGGCGAGATATTCCTCCAGCCATTCCAGCGCGTCGATGTCGAGGTGATTGGTCGGCTCGTCGAGCAGGAGCAGAGTCGGCTCGGCGATCAGCACGCCTGCCAGCCGGGCGCGCGACCCTTCGCCGCCGCTGAGGCGCTCGACGGGCGCGGTGGGATCGACCGCCGCAAGCCCCAGCCGGGCGAGGATCGAGTCGATGCGGTGATCGACCGCGTAGCCGCCCAGCGTCTCGAAGCGGGCCAGCGCGGCGTCGTAGTCGGCCATCAGGCGGTCGAGCGCGGCCCCTTCCGCCCCGGCCATGCGGGCCGCCAGCGCGTCGACCTCGCGCCGGGCTTCCTCCCAGCCGGGGATGCCCGCCCGCACCTGCGCGGCGACCGTCCGCCCGGCCAGCGGCTCGATGCCCTGCCGCAGGTAGCCGAGACGCGCCGACGAGTCGAGGGCGATCTCGCCGCCGTCGGGATGCTCGTCTCCGGCGATGATGTCGAGCAGGGTCGACTTGCCGCAGCCGTTCGGCCCCAGCAGCGCCACGCGGTCGCCGGGGTTGACGACGAAAGACACGCCGTCGAGGATGGTTTTTGCGCCGTAAAACTTCGATACCCGGTTGACGATCAACATACCAGCACCCCCCGCGCGAGCATAACAGGACGCCCGCGTTCGTGCCATCGCAGCCCCGGCGGGGCGTGAATCGCGCCCGGCGTTGCGAGAAGCGGCTGACGCCGCCATCCGTCGGGTCATGAAATCGAGCGCAGAGGCTTCCCCCTTTTTATCCGAACGTCGCGGCAAGCTCAAGCAGCAGGCCCATCAGCGACATGGCGAGGCCCGCCATCACGAGGCGCTGGCGCAGGTTGGCGACGCGCTCCCCGGAGAGCATCCACATCACCGGCCCGACCATGAAGTTCACCTCCTCGACCTTCAGATAGTCGGCCAGGGCGACCCAGATGCCATACACTTCGAGCACCGTCCCGGCCCGATTCAGCCACACCGCTAACGTTGGACTCATCTCTCACCTCCCGATCACGCGCCGGGGCCGCGCAGGGGCGGCGGAGGGCGCATCCCAACGTAGTAAATTTGCCCGGAAAAACGTTCGGGCGCATGGAGACATGATCGCCCTGCGCGGTGCCGGAGTCAAACGGGGACGGCAGATGGGAACGTGTATCCCCAGAAATAGCGGCATGGCGATCAGGGCGGTGGTTTTGCGGCGGGGCGTTCGTTAGACCCCGGTTTGACGCTTCGGCACTATATGAGTATGATGAACTTCGACGTTTTCACGTCGTGCAGGGGGCCGGGCCGGGCCCTGCAACGTGTAGCCGGTAAGCCGAGGGATTGGCCCAGAGGTGGAGAAAACGAGATGCGCATCAGGCATGTGTTAGTCGTGTTCGCCATCATTGCCGTGCTGCTGATTGCCACCGTCGCCGTCGCGCAGGCGCAGCAGCAGATCCACGTCGTGCAGCCCGGCGATACGCTGTACAGCATCGCGCGGCGCTACGGGCTGAGCGTGCAGCAGATCGCCTCGGCCAACGGCATCACGAATCCGAACCTGCTGTACGTCGGGCAGCGGCTCGTCATCCCCGGCGGCACGGGGGAGCCGGGGGGCAACGGCACGACGACCTACACCGTGCGATCGGGGGATACGCTGTACAGCATCGCCCGGCGGTTCAATACGTCGGTCGACCGGCTCATCGCGCTGAACGGCATCACGAACCCGAACCTGCTGTACGTCGGACAGGTGCTCGTCGTACCGGCCCCGGCCACGTCCACGCCGGAGCCGACCGAGGAGCCGACCGAGGAACCCACTCAGGAGCCGACGGAAGAGCCGACGGAGGAACCCACCGCGGAGCCGACGCAGGAGCCTTCCGAGGACATCACCCACGTCGTGCAGCGCGGCGAGACGCTTTCGGGCATCGCACTGCGCTACGGCGTGACATATCAGGAGATCGCCCAGCTTAACGGCCTCAGCAACCCGAACCTGATCTACCCCGGACAGGTGCTGCTCATCCGGAAGGGTTCCACGCCGGAGCCGACGGAAGAACCCACCGAAGAGCCAACGGAGGAGCCGACCGAGGAACCCACTGAGGAGCCGACGGAGGAGCCCACGGAAGAGCCGACCGAAGAACCCACCGAGGACCCGGACTTTATCCCGACGCCGACGCAGATCGTGCCCGCCGACGACGTGCCGGGCAGCGGGGCCAACCTCTTCACGAACGCCGGGTTCGAGCGCAACTTGCAGACGGGCAGCTCAGGTCAGGTGTTCGAGGACTGGGAGCCATTCTACTGCGCGCCGCCCTACACGTCGACGCGCTGCCCCGCGCTGCGGCAGGGGACGGGCAACCCGGAGGGCCTGCTGATGGAGCGGCCCGACTTCGACGACTCGACCACGCCGTCGCACGTTCACGGCGGTGGGCGCTCGCAAAGCTGGAAGTGCAATTACGCGACGTGCAGGGGCGGGGTTTATCAGGTCGTCGAGACGAATCCGGGCGATCTCTGTGAGGCCGGGGGGTGGGTCCAGTCGCTCAGCACGAACAACCCCTCACGCACGACTTCGGACCTCGCGACGATGGACGACCGCATCAACTCGACGTGGTTGATCCGCGTCGACCTCGGCGGTGGGACGGACGCCTACGTCGAGGACGACATGCTGATCAGCCCCGGCTACGGCTACTACGAAAATGCGTACGATGATTTCACGCAGATCGCCTATACCTTCACTGCGACGGGCGACGAGACGACGATCTTCTTCGAGAACGTGCGGATGTGGCCTTACGCCCGCAACAAGAGCTACATCGACGACGTGTACGTGCGCTGCACGACCCCCTAGGTTCTCAACACCATCTCCAACCGGCGGTAAATAAAAAAACAGCCCGACCGGGGCGCGGTGTCAGACACCGGCCCCGGCCAGGGTGCAGCGTGATCGGCGGGTGTGGGCGTGGACGGATGCCCCACCCGCCATCCGGTAGATTGTAGACTTAGCGCCGGAACCCCTTCAGCAGGGTGGACAGGCCGATGGCGATCAGGATCACCGGCCACCACTGTTCCAGCGAGAGGTCGAGGGCGAACACACGCCCCGCCCCCAGCGCCATCAGGACCAGTCCGGCGACGATGTTGAACCACGACGGATCGCCGTAGTCGGGTAGAACCGCGCGCAGGAAGGCTTCGAGCAGCAGCAGCACGCCCGCGCCCAGCATGATCCAGCTCCACGCGTCCGCGCCGCCCCACTGGGGCAGCAGGCCGAGCGCGTTCGCGAGAAAGATCAACCCGGCGAGGATCAGCATCGCGCCCCAGGTCATCGCGGACAGCGAGTTACGCTCGCCATGCCACCCCCGGCCATGATGCTTATAGCGCCACTCGGTTTTCCACTCGTCGCGCGACATCGAAGGCGGTGCTGGCGGCGGTGGCGGCGTCGATGATGCCGGGCGTTCGTTGGGCGGGAGTTCTTCGGGCGGAATGCTGCCTCTATCTGATTCGCTCATGGGGATCGTCTTCCCTCTCAATTTTCCGATATCTTACAGTACAGATCGTATCAGGTTCAACCATGTCATCTCACACCTTTCTACGCAGGTCCGGTGAAAACGTTGCGCTCCTTGCCGCACCTACCTATCACCCGCTACTATCAGGGGTGCTTTCAATACCCTGCGCACCTACCCGGAAAGGAAAACCCATGCCTGAACGACTCGGCTACATCGGCCTCGGCCTGATCGGCGCGCCGATGGCCCGCAACCTGATGAAAGCCGGATACGAGGTCGTCGTGCACAATCGCAGCCGTGCGATCGTCGAGCAGCTCGCGAGTGAGGGGGCCATCCCCGCCTCGTCGCCGCGCGAGGTCGCAGAACAGGTCACGGCGGTGTTCACCTGCCTGCCCGACTCGCCGGATGTGGAGAAAGTGGCGCTCGACGGTGAGGATGGCATCATCGCGGGGGCGCGCGAGGGGCTGCTCTACGTCGACCACAGCACGATCAAGCCGGAGACGGCCCGGCGCGTCTCCAAAAAGATGGGTGATGCCGGGGTGATGTGCCTCGACGCGCCGGTTTCGGGCGGCGACGTCGGGGCGCAGGCCGGGACGCTGGCGATCATGGTCGGGGGGCCGCGTGCGGCGTTCGAGCGGGCGATGCCCTATTTCGAGGCGACGGGTAAGACGATCACCTACGTGGGCGAGAGCGGCGCGGGACAGGTCGCCAAAGCGTGCAATCAGGTGATGGTCGCCGCGCAGATGGTGGCGATGGGCGAACTGCTCGTGCTGGCGAAAAAATCCGGCGTCGACCCGGAGCGCGTCGTCGCCGCCATTCGGGGCGGCGCGGCGCAGTGCTGGACGCTCGACAACAAGCCGCAGCGCATCTTCGAGGGGAACCGCGCGCCGGGGTTCAAGTCTTACATGCAGCACAAAGACCTCGGCATCGTGATGGACACGGCGCGGGCCTATGGCGTCAGCCTGCCGCTGACGGCGATCAGCGCGCAGCTTTACGAGGCGATGCAGCAGACCGGGATGAAAGAACTCGACAACAGCGCCGTGTTAGGCGTGCTGGAGGCGCTCAGCGGCGTGAAAATCGGGCCGGAAACGGGATGAATCCGGCCCGGCCAGACCTCCGCCCGGACGGACGCTCCACCTGTTCCGGTATAGAACAAATGTCCCGATCCGGATCGCATAAACCGCCCGTTTATGGTAAAATAGGATGGTCATGAATGTAGAGAATGCGGACGCGCCGACACCTCCCGTCGGCGTTATTGAGTCGCTGTCCATTGGCTTTGAGACGGTCGCCGGGCGGCTGGTACTTATTCTGTTACCGCTCATCGTGGATGTGCTCCTCTGGGTGGGGCCGCGCGTGTCGTTTGCCCCGGCAATCGACGCCGTCATCAACACCTACCACGACCAGTTGTGGGAGCCGTTCGTCGTGAGCTTCAACCCGGAAATGGCCGCCATCTGGCCGGAGTTTTCCGCTGAGATGGCGACCGCGCTCGGCGACCGGGTGATCCAGTACCTGCCGCTCGTCAATCTGCCGCTCATCGGCCTGCCGGTGCTGCTGGCGGGGCATGAGGCCGCCGCGCTTCCATTCGGGCTGACCCCGCCGCTGTGGCAGATCGCGTCGCCGCTGGGCATGGTCGGCGCGCGGATCGGCGCGCTGGCCGGGAGCATCCTGATCGGCAGCCTCTATGTGGCGCTCATCGCGCAGCAGGTAGGCAAGGGCGGACTCAGCCTGCGGAACGTGTTCCGCCGCTGGCCCGCCAACGTGTTCTGGCTGGGGTTGTTCGTCGTGCTGCTGCCGATACTGATCGCCGTTCTGTACATCCCGTTCATGGTGCTGGCGGGCGGATTCCTGATGCTGGGCGGCACGATGGCCTACATCGGGCTGGTGATCGATTGGGGCGGGCGGCTGATCATCCTGTGGCTGATGCTCTTTCTCGTGTTCACCATACACGGCGTGTTCATGCACGAGAAGGCGCTGCCCGGCGCGCTGTGGGACAGCGTGCGGGTCGTCCAGTGGAACATGTCCGCGACGATGCTGCTGGCGCTGCTGTTCG
>CAZWUX010000055.1:0-16114 GCA_964637665.1 uncultured Anaerolineae bacterium | reverse complement strand
CTCGTACCACAGCTTCACGTCGACCTCGGATTCCATCAGCTCGGTGACGCTGGACGGATGTGCGCGGAACCCCTCGCGGCGGTGGATCAGCGTCACGTGGCTGGCGTAGTCCTTGAGGTTCAGCGCCCAGTCGACCGCCGAGTCGCCGCCGCCCACGACGAGCAGCCGCTTGCGGTAGAAAGGCCGCTTATCCTTCACGAAGTAGTGGACGCCGTTCCCCTCGAAGCGGTCGATGCTGTCGTTTTTGAGCTTGTTGGGGCGGAACGCGCCGATGCCGCCGCAGATCACCAGCGCGCGGGCGGTGTGCGTCTGGCGGTCGGTCGTCACCTCGATGATGTCGTCTTCGCGGCGTTCTACGTCAAGCACCTTTTCCTCGTAGCAGAAGGTCGGGTGCCACGTGTGTACCTGATCGACCAGATTCTTAACGAGGTCTTTGGCGAGAATTTTGGGGAACCCGGGGACATCGTAGATGTATTTTTCGGGGTAGAGGACGGCAAGCTGACCGCCCGGCTCCGGCAGGGCCTCGATGATCTTGGTGCTCATCTCACGCATCCCGGCGTAGAACGCTCCGAACAGGCCGGTCGGCCCCGCGCCCAGGATGATTACGTCAAAAATTTCCTCGTCTGACATAAAGCTGTGTCCTTTTGCTGGCGGAATAAATATGGACTGAATTGGCTAGAATTGTCTCTATTGTGAGCTTACCAGCCAGAGGCGGACTTGTCATGCGAACAGCGTGCCCGGCGGGTGAATTCAGCCGCAAGAGGCGATCAGGGGTTACTTTCGGTCAGCAGCTCGACCTTGAAAGCCTTAAGCACCGCCTGAATGGGATTGACGACCGTCACGAGGTCGGAGCCGGAGAACAGCAGCCCGACCGCGTTGCGCTCGAAGTCGAGGACGAGCGAGCCGGAATCGCCCCGGTCGCTCATCGGGGAGCACATGATCTGGTTGAGGTAACGGGCGACGCGGTCCTCGTACGTCACGTCGACCGTGACCTCGACCTGCATCACCGTGCCCTGCGTCAGCCCGGTCGTCCGCCCGCTCTTGATGACGCGCATCCCAAGCGCGGGTGAGGCGATGCCGAGCGGCAGCCCGCCCACGTCGACGATGCGTGGGTCGAAGGAGACGGTATCCGCCAGCGTCGAAATGGCGGCGTCGACGTAGTTCACCGTCGCGCTGAGCGGCACCGGGCGGGCGGTCGCCGTGCTGGTCAACCCCCGGATGGCGCTCATCGCGTGGGCGATGGGCGCGCTGCACCCTTTTGGCTCGCCAACCGGCTCGCCGTCGGAGGGATCGGGTTCCTCGTCGATATAGCGGACCGGCATGTACTCGGCCAGCTTGCCGATCTGATCGAGCAGCCCGCCCCCGTCGCCGGGGCCGGGCTGAAGGATGGCATCGCCGATCTCGGCCTGATTGAGCATCGCCAGCACATGGTTGTTGCTGAGGATGAAAATTTGATCGCCGCGCCGGACGAACGCGCCCAGCGTGCCCGCCGTGCCGTCCTGATGGCCGATGGAGACGCCGGGGCGCACCGGGCGGACGCGCCCCTCGCGGTCGACGGACTGGGGGACGATCTGGCCGGTCTCGATCACGTCGGTGGGGACATCCTCGACCATCGGGGGCACGAGATCGTCAGGGTCGAGCGCCTCGGCGGGTTCCTTGTGGGTGACGGACACCATGATGCTCGGTTCGGTGGTCGGCTCATCGCCGACAATCTTGTAGCCGACGCCGCACGCGACGACGTTGCGGCGGCGCATCAGGTGGTCGGACACCTGCGAACGGAGTTCCAGCGCGCGGAGGAAGCGAACGGGCAGCGATGGGTCGATCATAAACGGCGAACCCCCTGTTTAACCATGCTGGTGCGCGGCGCTACTGGCGCGCCTCCCACTCCCGGATGATGGATTGGATGAACTCGCGCACGTCTTCGTCCTCAACGTCGCCGACGCCGTCGTAGTAGCGGCCATCCACCTCGATCCGCACGCCGCCGTCCACAGCCGATCGAACGTGAATCGAGCGATGGCGCAGATCGGGCGAGGCCGTCAGGCGGTGCTGGAGCAGCTCTTCGATCTGCTCGGCCATCGGGCGCACGTCGATTTCCTCCTCCGGCTCTGTCGGCTTTGCGCCGCGCCCGAACAGGCCGCCCAGCAGTGAGGGTGATTCAGGCGGGCGGGCAGCGGATGTCGGCGGAGGGGGCGGGGGTACAGAATAGCTTTGCCGTTCTGGCTGGGAGAAAGCTGTGCTTTCTCCGCGCGGCGGTGGGGCTGATTCTGCACCCCACTCGTCGGGAATCTCGACATCGCCAAGGCGGGCGAAGTGCGCGAGCGCCTTCACGTTGCCGAGAAAGCGCCGCCCAACCTGTGCGTCGGTGATCTCGCTGAGGCTGCGGTAGCGCTGGCCGTGCACCTCGACGATGAGCGCCCCGTCGGCGAGATCACGGTAGATGCGGAACACCTCGATGGCGTCGCCGGGCAGTGCATCGCCGAGCGGCGCAGATGGCGGCGCTGCCGGGGAAGGGGATGCGGGCGGCGGCTCGGCGGGCCGGGAAGGCGGCGGTACGGAACGGCTTTGCCGTTCCGACTGGGAGAAAGCTGCGCTTTCTCCATGCGCGTCTGATTGCTCCGGCTCAGCGCCCCCCATGAGCCTGCCCAGCCAGCCGCCGGATGCGCCCTCCGCAGGGATGGCGGCCCCCGGTGAAACGTCTGAACGCTGCTCCGGCGATCCGGTTTCCGCCCTCCCGGCAGACCCGGCTGGCTCATCCCTGTCCTCGCGGGACATATCCCACCATAACCATAATCCGGCGACCGACAGCCCCGCCAGTATCAAGGCGACAAGCGGGAGGATAATGATGAGTAAATTGCCGTTGCCAAACATAAGGTTTCCCTCCCGTTACTGCTGGCACACCGGGCAGAAATGCGTGCCCCGCTGGCCGAGCGTGATGCGCGTCAGGGGTGTTCCGCAGCGGGGGCACGGCTCGCCGGTGCGGCCATACGCTTTAAAATGCCGCTGGTAGGCGCCTGGCGAGCCGTCCGGCTTGCGGTACCAGCTAAACGTCGATCCCTCGTGCCGGATGCCCTCCTGAAGCACGAGGCGAACGGCATCATACAGGCGCTCGACCTCCGCCGGTTCCAGTGTATCCGCCGGGCGGGTGGGGGCAATCCGCGCGTGCCACAGGGCCTCGTCGGCGTAGATGTTGCCCACCCCGGCGATGAACGACTGGTTCAGCAGCAGGGGCTTGATCACGCCGCTGCGCCGGGCGAGACGCTCACGGAAGGCGTCGAGCGTGAAATCGTCTGCCAGCGGCTCAGGGCCGAGCTTGCCAAGCACCTCGTCCGGGTCGGCGACGAGGTAGATCCGGCCCAGCTTGCGCAGGTTCGAGAAGCGAAGCTCGCGCCCGTCGTCCAGCGGAAACATGACGCGCAGCCAGCGGTCGGCCTCGCTGACCTCGCCGGGTGAGGCGACGTACAACCGGCCCGTCATGCGCAGGTGGATGATGAGCACGTCGTCGCTCAGCTCGAACACGATGTACTTGCCGCGCCGGAACAGCCGCTCGATGCGCTGGCCGCGCAGACGGGCGGCGAAGGCCTCCGGCGGCATCCCGACGATCTGGGGTGACCAGTCGACCTCGGCTCCGGTAATTGTGCGGCTTATCACATCATCGCGCAGCCCGCGCACGACGGTTTCAACTTCGGGAAGTTCGGGCATAGGTGGTTTCTAGCTTACGGCCTCCGGTGTGATGTACGTCCGATTTTATAGCGGAAACGCCAATGTGAAAAACGGACTTACTCGCCGCGCGTCTCACACTACGGTTCCTCGTCGTACAGGGAGCGCATGTCCTCCCAGGTGACGCGCCAGCAGCAGCCCGGCATTTCCTCACCGTAGACGCGGCGCTCGGCGTAGGTCGGATAGCCGAACTCCGGGTCGAACGTCATGTGGATCGTGTTGACGCGGGGCACATAGGTCGGGAGTTGATCTTCCAGCCAGCCGTAGGCGTTCTCGAACACGAGCGCCTGAACCATCGCGTTGCAGGCCCCGGCGGGGAACCAGTGTGTGTCGCCGGGGGAGGGGGTGTCGACGATCTCGCCGTCCTCCACCTCGATCCGGCCCGGCCCGCACCACGTCCCCTGATCGTCCATGTATTCGAGTGACACGGAATAATGATCGACCGCGAGGCTCTCCCAGCGGGATTGGCGCTCGGACAGCGTGCGCGGCAGGCGCAGGATCGCCTCCACGTCGGCGATTACCTGCCAGGGGTAGGGGCGGCCCAGCGCCGCGATCACGATGCCGCCCAGCCCGCAGGCGAACACGATCAGCCCGATGAAGACGAATCCGCGCGCCGTCAGGCGTCGGCGGCGCATCCAGCGCTGCTGGCGCGCATGGCGTTTCGCCGCGCGGCGCTCCTCCCGCTCGCGCTGCCTGCGCTCCCGGCGCTCGCGGCGGGCCTTGAGCCACTTCCCCCAGGGGGTCCAGGGATCGCGCTGCGGGGTGCGCGTCTTCCCGGTGGATTGCCCGGATGGCTTCTTCGCGCTGCCGCGCTTTTTACCCCGATTGGTTTCCTGCTTGCGCGCCATGCGGCGGTGTGCCTCCGGTGGTGTGCGAGCGGCCTGCGGCCCGGTGTCGTATAGGGAGTGTACCAGAGGCCGGGATGCGGCCCAAGAGGCTTTTCGTCCTAACCTTAAAACTTCGTGAAGTCGGCCCGGATCGCCCGTCCGGAACTTCAATCCATGCTATACTAAGCGCCAGCATTCAACCAGGGGTGGCCGCACAACGGGAAAAGAGAGAGGGACAATGGCGTCGTTTGCGCATCTACACGTGCATACGGAGTACTCCCTGCTCGACGGGATGAGCCGGATGAAAAACCTCGTCCAGCACACCATCGATCAGGGGATGGACTCGCTCGCCATCACGGATCATGGCGCGATGTATGGCGTCATCGAGTTTTACCGGGCGTGCAAGGCACAGGGCGTCAAGCCCATCATCGGGATGGAATCCTACCTCGCGATGCGCGGCATGACGGACCGCGATCCCCGGCTCGACAAAGATAACTACCACATGCTGCTGCTCGCGGAGAACCAGACCGGCTACCAGAATTTGCTCAAGATCGCGAGCGCCTCCCAGCTTGAGGGCTTCTACTACAGGCCGCGCGTCGACAAGGAGTTTCTGGCAGAGCACAGCGAGGGGCTGATCGCGACGACGGGCTGCCTCGCCGCGGAGATTCCGCAGCTGATCGTGCAGGGGCGGGGGGATGAGGCGCGGAAGCTGCTGGGATGGTACTCGGAGGTGTTCGGGCCGGGCCGGTTTTACATCGAATTGCAGGAACACGACATCCCCGAACTGCACCAGCTTAATAAAGCATTGTATGATCTCGCACCGTACGCGGAAATCCCGTTCGTGGCGACGAACGACGTTCACTATGTGCGACGCGAAGATGCAGATGCTCACGACGTGCTGCTGTGCATCGGCACAGGGAGCCTCGTCGCGGAGCCGAACCGGCTGAAATTCAGCGATAACAGCTACTATCTGCGCTCGCCGGAGGAGATGGCGCAGATTTTCGGGGAGGTGCCGGGGGCGCTCGAAAACACGCTCAAGATCGCCGAGATGTGCAACGTCAATCTGGACGACACGTCGTACAAGCTGCCGGAGTACATCGTGCCGGAGGGGTACGACGCGCAGAGCTACCTGCGCTATCTGTGCGAAGAGGGGCTGCGGAACCGCTACGGCAGCAACGCAGACAGCCAGGAAGTGCAGGAGCGATTGGAGCACGAACTGCGCATCATCCACAACATGGGCTTCGACGATTACTTCCTGATCGTGTGGGACCTGTGTGTGTTCGCGAAAGAGCGGGACATCTGGTGGAACGTGCGCGGCTCCGGGGCGGGGTCGGTCGTGGCCTACTCGCTGGGCATCACGAACATCGATCCGCTGCGGAATGGGCTGATCTTCGAGCGCTTTCTGAATCCGGGCCGTGTCAACATGCCGGACATCGACCTCGATTACCCGGATGACCGGCGCAGTGAGATGATCGAGTACTGCGTTCAGAAGTACGGTGAGGACAAGGTCGCGCAGATCATCACGTTCGGAACGCTGGGCGCGCGGGCGGCGATCCGCGACGTGGGGCGCACGCTCGACATCCCGCTGGGCGAGGTCGACCAGCTTGCCCGCATGATCCCGGCCATCCCCGGCAAGCCGGTGTCCATCAAGGGGGCGTTGGATGAGGTTCCTGATCTGAAATCGGCCTATTCGGACGATAACCGGCCTTACGTCAAAAATTTGCTGGACACGGCGATGCAGCTTGAGGGCATCGCGCGGCACGCCAGCACGCACGCGGCGGGCGTGCTGATCGCGGACCGCCCGCTGGTGGAGTATACGCCGCTCAACCGGCCCACCACGCAGGGCGACTCGCCGCTGGGGTCGGTGTCGCAGTGGCCGATGGAGATCGTCGACTCCATCGGGCTGCTGAAGGTCGACTTCCTCGGCCTGCGCACGCTGACCATTATGCGCAAGGCGTGCGAGCTGATCGAGAAGTATCATGGCATCCGCTATGACCTCGACAACATCCCCTACCGGCACGTTGAGGACGATGAGGAATACAATGCCGCGCTCGATGAGGCGTTCCGGCTGCTGACGCGGGGCGATACGAGCGGCGTCTTTCAAGTGGAGGGCGCGGGCATGACGCGCGTCCTGACCGAGATGAAGCCCTCGCGCTTCGAGCACATCATCGCGGCCATCTCGCTGTTCCGGCCCGGCCCGATCGAGTACATCCCAAGCTACATCCGGCGTATGCACGGGGAGGAGCAGGTTGCGTACCATCACGAAAAGCTGGAACCCATCCTGGCGGAGACGTATGGCATCATCGTCTACCAGGAGCAGATCATGCAGATCGCGTCGAATCTGTTCGGGTACGAGCTGGGTGAAGCTGACCTGATGCGCAGGGCGGTGGCGAAGAAGAAAAAGAAGGAACTCGACAAGCACAAGGCCAAGTTCCAGAAGCAGGGGCCGAAGTACGGCGTGCCGGGGGACGTAGCCGAGCAGATCTTCAACGACATCGAGTTTTTCGCGCGGTACGGCTTCAACAAGTCGCACGCCGCCGACTATGCCGTGCTGACCGTGCAGACGGCGTTCCTCAAGGCACATTATCCGCACGAGTACATGACCGCCCTGCTCACCATCGAGCGCGGGGACACAGACAAGGTCGGTGGGTACATCATGGACTGCCGCCGGATGGGCATCGACGTGCTGCCGCCGGAGATCAATGCGAGTGAGCATGACTTCACCATCGAGCAGCAGGCGGACGGCAAACGCTCGATCCGGTATGGAATGAGCGCGATCAAGAACGTGGGGGATGGCTCGGTCGAGGCCATTCTCGACGCGCGGACCGGCGGGGGGTTCCGCGATCTGGAGGAGATGTGTGAGCGGGTCGATCTGCGGGCGGTCGGCAAGCGCGCGCTGGAAAGCCTGATCAAGGTGGGCGCGCTCGACTCGCTGGCCGAGCGGGAGAAGCTGCTCGAATCGCTCGACCGGCTGATGAGTTATTCGAGCAGCCTGCACAAGGCGGCAGAGGCCGGGCAGATGAGTCTGTTCGGCGAGGCGACGGGCGTCGAGCTTGACACGAGCACGGGTGGGCTGCTGGTCGACGAGGTGGAGACGGCGTACTCGCACCGTGAGATGCTCCAGTGGGAGCGCGACCTCGTGGGCGTGTACATCTCCGAGCACCCGCTCGAAGGGGTGCTGGACAAGATTGAGCAAGTTGTCAACGCATATAGCAGCGAGCTAACGGAGGCCGACAACGAGCGGGCGGTGACGATGGCCGGGCTGGTGACGTACGTCCGACCGCACGTCACCAAAACCAACAAGCCGATGGCCTTCGCGGGGATCGAGGACCTGTACGGGAACATCGAGGTCGTCGTGTGGCCGAGCACGTGGGATGAGACGCGCGAATTGTGGCAGGAGGATCGCATCCTTCTCGTGAGGGGAAAGATCGATGCGAAAGGCGGCGGCGAGCCGAAACTGCTGTGTGATGAGGCGACGACCAACTTTGACCTGTGGCAGGCGATTGACTCGAACGGTGACCCGATCCGCAAGGTAAACACGTCGCCCGCCTATGATCCGTATGATACGTATGACGAAGCGCCGCCGCCGGATGATTATGACACGTACGACGACGATCCGGGGGTGGACCTGCCGCCAGAGCCGGAATTCGGGCCGCCGCCGGTCGAAGCATACCCGGCAAGGGGAAGCAATGGTGGCGGGCAGGAAACTGAAAACGGGGGCGCGGCGCGACAAGAAGTGACTCCGGTGGGTGAAAAAAGGAATGATGTCGAGCCGCTGGCAGATGCCGAATCCCCGCCACAGGCCGAGTCTCCGCTGACGAGGGCTGACGAACAGATGCAGGGGCAGGCGAGGGCCTCGGAACCACCGGGGGCCCCGGAAGCGCCGGAAGAACCGCTGTATGAGCCGCCTCAGCGCTCCACACCGGAGCAGAAATCCGAGCTGGAGGTGGCAGCGGACGACCGGGCCTGCCACGTGCGGCTGATCTTGCAGCGCAGTGATGACCCGGAGCGCGATCAGCGCCGCCTCGACCGGTTATATGGCACGCTAATCAGCCGCCCCGGCAAGGACAGCTTCTCGGTCATCATCCAGGGTGAGGCCCAGCGCATCGAGATCGACTTCCCCGGCAAGAACATCCATTACTGCGCCGAGCTTGTGGAGCAGATCACCCAGATCGTCGGCCCCAGCGCCGTCGAGGTGGAGAATCGGTAGTATAATTTGCCAGAATGTGGGTTGAGTGTATCTTACTTAACTGCCAGCAGAGGGGAACCGGTATATGAGCGACTTGCAGCGCATAGCGGTGATGACCAGCGGCGGAGACTCCCCCGGTATGAACGCCGCTATCCGGGCGGTGGTGCGTACCGGAATCTATTATGGGCTGGAGGTATATGGCATCCGGCAGGCGTACCGGGGGCTGGTAAACGGAGACTTCGAACGATTGGACAGCCGGGACGTGGCGGGGATCATCCAGCAGGGCGGGACGATGCTGCAAACCGCGCGGCTGCCGGAGTTCGCGGAGGAGAGCTATCAGCGCAAAGCCATCCGGCGGTTAAACGAGCACGGCATCGACGGGCTGGTCGTCATCGGCGGGGATGGCAGCCTGACGGGCGCGCTGGCGCTGCACCGGCGAGGGGTGAAGGTGGTTGGTATTCCGGGCAGCATCGACAACGATATCTGGGGGACGGCCAGCTCCATCGGCGTGGACACGGCGCTCAACACGATCATCGAAGCCATCGACCGGCTGCGCGACACGGCGTCCTCGCACGAGCGGGTGTTTCTCGTGGAGGTGATGGGGCGGCAGTGCGGTTACCTCGCGATCACAGCCGGGCTCGTCACGGGGGCGGAATGCGTGCTCGTGCCGGAGGTCAAGGTGACGATGGAGGAGCTTGGCGAACACGTCGAGGCGGCCTATATGAAGGGTAAATCGCACGCGATGGTGATCGTAGCCGAGGGGTCTAACCTGTCCACCTTCGAAATAGAGAAGTATCTCAACCAGCATGACATTGGCTTCGAGGTGCGGGCGTCGATCCTGGGGCACATTCAGCGCGGCGGGCGTCCGACGGGCTTCGACCGGCTGCTGGCGACCCGCTTCGGCGTGGAGGCGGTCGACGCGCTGCGCGATGACAAATCGGGCGTCATGGTGGCGCTGGAAGGCAGCGCGATCGTCCTGCGCGAGCTTGAGGAGGTGATCGGCAAGCAGCGCCCGTTGAACCCGCATTATGACGAACTGGCGGAGATTCTGACGCGGTAGAGTCCGCCCCTCGCTCAAAAGCAGGGCAGCAGCGCAAAAACGCGGTAAAATAGTGCTGATTTGGGCTGCATTTCACCCCGCTTCTGGCGGGTCTTTTTTCGGCATTCCCCTTGTGACAGCGTGAAGGAGGCTTCCATGCGAATCGGTATTCTGACAGGCGGCGGCGACGTTCCCGGTCTCAACCCATGTATCAAGGCGCTCGTTGACCGGGCGGTAGCCGGGGGGCACGAGGCGGTTGGCCTGCGGCGCGGCTGGGCCGGGCTGCTGAACCTCCATCCGGACGTGGGCCTCGACGACCCCATCAACGAGAATCTGTTCATACCGCTCGACAAGATCGCCGTGCGTACGGTGGCCCGCACCGGTGGGACCTTCCTGCACACGTCGCGGACGAACCCCAGCAACGTCGCCGAGGGCAGCATCCCTGAGTTCTTACAGGACAGGGAGTGGCCGCAGAATGAGATGGAGCGCTACGACCTGACGGAGCACGTGCTGCGCTGCATTGAGGCGCTGGGGCTGGACGTGATCATCGCCATCGGGGGCGACGACACGCTCAGCTATGCGGAACGGCTGCACCGCGAGGGCGTGCGGGTGATGAGCATCCCGAAGACGATGGACAACGACGTGTTCGGGACGGACTACTGCATCGGGTTCAGCACGGCAGTCACGCGCAGCGTCAACTTCATCAACAATCTGCGGACGAGCACCGGCTCACATGAGCGTATCGCAGTGATCGAGCTGTTTGGCCGGAACTCCGGGGAAACGTCGCTGATCGCGGCCTATCTGGCAGGCGTCGACCGGGCGATTATCTCCGAGGTGCCCTTCGACCCGGAGAAGCTGGCGAACTTCCTGCTGGAGGACAAGCGCAAGAATCCATCCAACTACTCCATGATGACGATCTCGGAGGGAGCGAGGATGGAGGGCGGCGACATTGTGGAACGCGGCAATGAAGACGCCTACGGGCATAAGAAGCTGGGCGGCGTCGGTATGCTGACCGGCGAGATCATCAAGGAATTGACGCATCACAACATCATCTACCAGCAGCTTGCCTACCTGATGCGCTCCGGCGCGCCCGACTCGCTCGACCTGATGGTCGCCTTCAACTACGCGCACATGGCGATGGACATGATCCTGAAGGGGCAGAGCGGCAGGATGGTCGCGCTGCGCGGCGGCGTGTACACCGACATCCCGATCAGCATGATCATGCAGGGGCGCAAGCACGTCGACGTGGGCGAGCTTTACGACATCGAGCAGTACCGTCCGAAGGTCCGCCACGTGGCCGGTATGCCGATGTTCCTCAGCTAGCCCCCGGCTTATCCGGTGTGTTACAATCGAGCGCCCCGTGATGGGGCGTTCGATGTTTTTTCCCGGCCCCGGCGGGGCTGCACCATCAACATCTGACTCAGTCAAGCCGATCTCTCGAATCTAGGGGCGGTTATGATCCCCCTGAAGCTGGAACTAAGAAACTTCCTCGCATACCAGAACCCGACGCCGCTCGATCTGACGGGGCTGCATGTAGCCTGCCTCGCCGGGGCGAATGGGGCAGGGAAGTCGTCGCTGCTCGACGCGATCACGTGGGCGCTGTGGGGTAAAGCTCGCACCCGCCGCGACGACGATCTGATTCACGGTGAGAAGATCGAGATGGAGGTGCGGCTCACCTTCACGATGGACGGCAACTGCTACCGCGTGCAGCGCTACCGGACGCGCAAGGGGCGCGGCAGCAGCGCGCTCAACCTGGAGATTCAGGATGGGGAGACGTGGCGGCTGATCTCCGAGCCGACGATCCGCGAGACGCAGGAGCGCATCAACCGGCTGCTGCGCCTCGATTACCAGACGTTCATCAACTCGGCATTCCTGATGCAGGGCCGGGCGGACGAATTCACGCAGAAAACGCCCGGCGAGCGTAAGGCGATCCTGAGCGAGATTCTGGGGCTGGATGCGTGGGAGACGTATGAGGATCGCGCCAAACAATATCTGAAAGCGCTTGAGATGCGGGCCGGGCAGATCGAGGCTGAGATGCGTCACATCGACGAGGAACTCAGCCGCGAGGCCGATTACAGGCAGGATTTGATCGACGCGCAGGACCGGCTGAACGCGCTCCATGAGGACGTGCAGGAAGCCGAAGGCTACGTCCGGGAGCTGGATAACGCCCGGCAGCAGCGCGATTCGCTGCGCGCGCGGGCGGACGATCTGGTGGGCCGCATCGAGCGGGATAGGGGGGAACTCAACCGGCTGCGGGATGATCACGCGGCGGCGCAGGATCGATTGGCGGATTACGAGTCGACGCTGGCCCAGCAGGATGAGATCGAGGCCGGGTACCGCAGGCTTCAGGAGGCGCGCGATCAGGAGCGTGATTTCAGCGCGCGGCTGCGCGAGCAGAGCGAACTGCGCGAGCGCCTCAACGCCCTCCAGCAGACCATCGCCGGGGAGCAGGCCCGTCTCAAGGCGGAGCGCGATGGGTTTGTGCGACGCCTCGCGGTGCTGGTTCAGGCCCTCGATGAGGGGGAGGGCGATTCGGAGATGCTCGCCGAGGCGGAAGCGCGGCTCGAAGAGCTTGAGGCGCTCCAGCAGGAGCGGGATGCGTGGGCAGAGCAGCTTGCCGAGCGGCGCGAGCGGCGCGCCGAACTGGAGGCCACCAATCGCGGGCTGAAAAGTGAGATGGACTCGCTCAGCAATCAGCGAGACCAGATCGAGGCGGCAACGGAGCCGGTCTGCCCGCTGTGCGAGCAGGAACTCAGCGACGCGCACCGGGCGGACCTGCTGGCGCGGCTCGAAAAGGATGGGAGCACGCTCGCCGAGACGTGGCGCGGCAACCGGGATGAGATCGAAACGCTGGGTGGCGAGATCGCAGAATCAGAGAAATCGATCCGCCGGGCGGACGATGCGCTGCGCAACCTGCCGCCACGCCGGGATCAGGTCGTGAGGCTGCGCCAGCAGATCGAGCAGGCCGAAACCAGGCGGGCCGAGTTAGAGGCGATCGAGGCGCAGTTGGCCGATGTCGAGGGCGCGCTGGAGGCGGAGGACTTCGCCGGAGAGGCGCGGGTCGCGCTGGCCGAAGTTCAGGCCGACCTGACCGCGCTCGGCTACGACCGCGCCGCGCACGAGGAGGCGAGCGACGCCGCCGACGCCTATCGCCTCTTTGAGGAACGCAAGGCGGACCTCGATCACGTGCTCAAGGCGATGCCGGAGACGGAGAGCCGGATCGCGGAACTGGGCGAGCGGATCGCGGAGCATCAGGAGCAGGTCGAGGTCGATCAGGCCCGGCTGGACGCGCTTGAGGAGGAGCTGGACGGCGTCGAAGAGCAGCTTGAGACGCTTCAGGGCTGGGAAGAGCAGCTCGAAACGCTGCGCGATGCGCAGGCCCAGGCGCAGGTGCGAGTCGGCGCGGTGCGACAGCAGTTAAACGCGCTGGAACAGCAGCGCGAGCGGCGGGCCACGCTCATCGCGCAGCAGGAACGGCTCGCCGAGGATGAGAGCGTCTACGAGCAGCTTCGTGAGGCGTTCGGAAAGAATGGCATCCCGGCCATGATCATTGAGGCGACCATCCCGGAGATCGAGACGGAGGCCAACGAAATCCTCTCGCAGTTGACGAACGGCCAGATGCACCTCCGGTTCGACACGCAGCGCGAGAAGGTGACGGGCGGCGTTAAGGAGACGCTCGACATCCTGATCGCGGACGGGGTCGGCACGCGCGACTATGAGACGTTCAGCGGCGGGGAGGCCTTCCGGGTCAACTTCGCGATCCGGCTGGCGCTGTCGAGGCTGCTCGCCCGGCGGGCGGGGGCGCAGCTCCGCACGCTGATCGTGGATGAGGGGTTCGGCACGCAGGACGCGCAGGGACGCGAACGGCTGGTACAGGCCATCAACACGATCCGGGACGACTTCGACCTGATTCTCGTCATCACGCACATCGAGGAGCTGAAGGATGCCTTCCCGGTGCGGATCGAGATCACGAAGCTGCCGGGCGGATCGGTGATCGAGATTATCTGAGCGGGGGCAGGGGGATGGGATGAGCCAGCGCAGACCGTGGGCGGGGATGATCGCCGTCGTGCCGCTCGCCGGAAATCAGGAATCCGACGAGGCGGACGCGCTCGGCGCGCTGCTCGCCAAGCTGCTGAGCGATCACCTGCGAGGGGCGGGACTGCGTGTAGCCGATCAGCGGGAGGTGGCGCGGGCGGTCGTGGAGGGCGGCTACGTGCTGCCGCTCGACGATGAGGCCCCTGACCTGCGGGGCTACCTGAAAGCCGGGGCGCTCATACACGGGCGTTACGTGCTCGACGAAGACGGCAAGATGCTGGGCCTGCGGCTCGAAGTCGACGCGCCCGACGTGCCACGCGTCCCAATTGAGGCCTCCACACCGCTGGCCGGGTTCGGATCGTTCGTTGAGCGGGTGGCACTGGCTTTAATCGACCTGCTCCAGCATCCCATCGACGAGCGGCTGCGCAAAAATGTGAAGGACGTATCGCGCCCGTCAAATTTCACGGCGTTCCGGCAGACCGCGCAGGCGCAGGCGGCGTGGCTGCGCGGGCGGCACGAACTCGCGCTGGCGGCGATCAGCTCGGCGCTGGCGCTCGAACCCGATTATGAGGATGCCATCGCCATCGAGGTAGCTGTCGCGCGGGCCGCCGGGGATGCGGACACGGTTCAGCAGGCGTTCGAGCGATGGTCGCGGGCCGCCGTGAAGCAGGGCCGGATGCAGGAGGGCGCGGAACGGCTGCTGATGCTGGGGCACTGGCTGCGCGAGCGCGGCGCGTGGGCGCAGGCGCGCAGCGCCTATGAGGCCGCGCAGGGCGTCTTCCGGCGGGAGGGGGATGAGCGAGGCGCGGCGCGGGCGCACAATAACCTCGCCAACCTCGACCTCGCCGCCGGGAAAACGCAGGCCGCGATCAAGACGTACCGCCGCAGCCTGCGAACCTTCGACCCGGATGAGAGTGAGGCGGATGCCGACACGGCGACGACGCTCGCCAACCTCGCGCTGGCGCACAGGGCGCTCGGCCAGCGGGAGGAAGCGCTGTTCGCCATTGAGCGGGCGCTGAGCGCGGCGCGCGATCTGCGGGATACGCGGCTCGAAGCGGTGTGCCTCGCGACGCGCGGCTCGATCCACGACGATGCGGGCGACTGGGGGCAGGCGGGGGCCGATTACGAGCGCGCGGCGCGCCTGTTCGACACAGCGGGGGATGCGGCGGGCGGGGCCGCCGTCAAGGCGCAGCAGGCGGGTCTGCTCAAGCAGCAGGGAAATTACCGGCAGGCCGAGTCCCTATTGCATGAGGCGCTTGGCGATCTCGAACGGGCCGGCGGCATGCACCAGCGGGCGCTCGTATGGCTAAACTTAGCCGATCTGTATTACGCCATGCAGACGTATGATCAGGCGTGGCGCTACGCCGAGCGGGCGCGGGATGTGCTCGACAAGCTGCCGTCGCGATGGGCGGAGCAGGCCGCTGACCTGCTCGAAACGCTGGAAAGCTCTCTCGCACCGGCACCGCCGGAACCGCCTCCATCGCCGCCGGAGATGCCGCTCCCCCGGCAGGGGGCAGATGGCGAGGACGTGTTCGGACGGGGAGCGCCGCGCTACGATCCGCCTTACGAACGCCGGAACCCCGACGAGGGCGAGGGAGGGGAGACACCGCCGGACTAGCGCTGCACTTACGCGCCCTGCGCCCCCGTAAGAATCGTATAAAAAACCACCCCGCTTCCCTTGACATCCCCTTGAAAGAAGATTTATACTACGCACGGCTTTTAGCACTCATCGACGATGAGTGCTAAAATAAATAATGTGGTATTCAACAAAACCTCTCACCAAAACTTGAAGGAATGCACAAGGAGGCACCGAGCTATGGCTCTTCAGTTACGACCGTTAGGCGACAGAGTGGTCGTGGAACCCATCGAGCGCGAGGAAACCTTCGCAGACGGTCAGCTTGTTCTGCCTGAGACCGCCAAAGAGAAGCCCCAGCAGGGCAGCGTGCTGGCCGTAGGACTGGGCCGCAAAGATGACGATGGCGAGCGCATCGCGATGGATGTGGAAGTCGGGCAGACCGTTCTGTTTGCCAAGTACGCAGGCACCGAGGTCAAGCTCGACGGGAAAAAGCTGCTTATCCTCAAAGAGAGCGACATCCTCGCCATTCTCGAATAGTAGATCACACCCTTATTTGCCGGTTCGACCAAAAACCAGCGACTTAAACGGAGGAAAAATCATCCATGCCTAAACAGTTAGCCTTTTCCGAAGATGCGCGCCGCAAGCTCGAGCACGGCGTAGACACGGTGGCGAACGCCGTCAACACCACGCTTGGCCCGACGGGGCGCAACGTCGGGTTGGAGAAGAAGTTC
>CAZWUX010000054.1:0-16155 GCA_964637665.1 uncultured Anaerolineae bacterium | reverse complement strand
GGCGTGGGGGGTAACGGTCAGATACGCCTTCACGCGGTCATTCAGCTCGTTGATGCGGTCCAGATAGGCGCGCGTCAGCTCGACGGAGGAGACATCCCCCGCGCGCAGCATCGCAGCGGTCTGTTTAATGGTCAGCCCTGTCAGGTCGTCCGTCATGGCGCTCCCTCAATCCAGAATGGCGTCGACGCGGAACATCCCGTCCTCGCGCTCGGCGGCATTTTCCAGCAGGTCCTCACGCGGCGGTTCGGGGCGGTGCACGTCCGCGCGCAGCACCGTGTCGACCGGCAGCACGGAGGCCGTCGGCGGGATGTCGCTCGTGTCGACTTCGTTGAGGCTCTGAACGTAGTCGAGGATGGCGGAAAGCTGCTCGCGGTAGCGTTCCTTTTCCTCGTCGGTGAGGGCCAGCTTCGCCAGTTCGGCAATGTGCTCGACTTCTTCCAGGCTGAGTGTCGTCATACGGTCGCTTCCTTTTCCGGGGATACCCGGCGATTATAGCACAGCGCGCGGCGGGCCGTCGAGGGTGAAAAACGCTCAGCGTGCGTTGCGCAACATCAGTTGCGCAACGCTTTCACCGGGAGAAAGCGGTGCTTTCTCCACACTGGGCGGGAGGAGGTATAATCAGGGTTTCGCCAGCCGACGGAAAAGGAGAGCGCTATGCCAGCGGATTCGCCCCGGCGCGACCGCCCGTACATGCCGGGATACGGGGTCGACACGGAAGACGAGGGGATGCTGACGTGGGACTGGGTCGAGGGGCAGATCGAGAAGTCGCGCAACTACTGGATCATCACGACGCGCCCGGACGGGCGTCCACACGCCGCCCCGGTGTGGGGTGTCTGGGTGGACGGCGTGCTGTATTTCGGCAGTGGCCGGGCGGCCCGCAAGACGAAGAACCTCGCAGCCAGCCCGGAGGTCGTCGTGCATCTGGAAAGCGGCGACGAGGCCGTGATCGTCGAAGGCACGGTCGAGGAAACCGGCGACGATGCGCCATACGAGCGCATCGCGGACGCCTACGAGGCGAAGTACCCGCCCTTCCGCCCCGATCCGGCGGATGAGCCGGAGTCAGTCTATTACGCGGTCAGGCCTCGAACCGTGCTCGCGTGGCTGGAGAGTGAGTTTATCCACACGCCGACGCGGTGGAAGTTTGAATAGTGCCGAGTAAAAAGTGCCAAGTGGGGGCGTGAGGATTTGACAATTTTTCGCCGGAAATCGCAGAGCGTTCGTTTCTCAGCGAAAAACTTCACTTGGTGAATGAACTACTCGTGGCCGGGCGGTCAGGTGAGGTGCGCCTGTCAGGGTCGTGAGGCCAGGTTGCGATGTAGAAAAACGCGGGGCGTTTTTCACTGGGAGAAAGCTCCGCTTTCTCCACGCCGGGCGGGGCCGCGCATTACAACCCCCTCCAAATCTCGCTGCGCTCGATTTTGCCCCCTTTCAGGGGCAGGCACGCTGACGCGCGCCGGAGGGGGTTCTCGCTTATTCCCCTTCGCCCACCCCCGCGTGCACGGTCGTCAGGTAGTTTAGCTCGCGGGCGCGGCGCTCAAGCTCCTCGCGGAAATCGGGGTGCGCGATGTCGATCAGCGCCCGCGCGCGCTCGCGGATCGACTTGCCATGCAGATACGCCACGCCGAACTCCGTCACGACGTAGTGCACGTCACTGCGCGTCGTCACGACGCCCGCCCCCGGCGTAAGCTGCCACACGATGCGGCTGATGGTATCGCCCTTCGCCGTCGCGGGCAGCGCGATGATCGGCTTGCCGCCCTTCGAGCGGGCCGCGCCGCGCACGAAGTCGACCTGCCCGCCCACACCGCTGTACAGACGCGGGCCGAAGCTGTCCGCGCACACCTGCCCGGTGAGGTCGACCTCGATGGCCGAGTTGATCGACACCATCCTGTCGTTCTGGGCGATGCGGAACGGATCGTTGACGTATTCGGTGGGGTGCAGCTCCACGATGGGGTTGTCATGCACGAAGTCGTAAAGCACCTGCGTGCCGAGCACGAATCCGGCGATGATCTTACCGGGGTGCAGCGTCTTGGCCTCGTTGTTGATGATCCCCCGGTTGACGAGGTCGATGATCCCATCCGAGAACAACTCGGTGTGGATGCCGAGGTCCTTGCGATCGCCGAGGTACTGGAGCACCGCATCCGGGATGCCACCGATGCCGGTCTGGAGCGTGCTGCCATCCTCGATCAGGCTCGCGACGTTCTCCCCGATGGCCTGCTGCACCGGGGAAGGCTCACCCTGCCGGAACTCCGGCAGCGCGTAGTCGACCTCCACGATGTGATCGAGCTTGCTGACGTGGATGAAGCTGTCGCCCAGCGTGCGCGGCATCCGCGAATTGATTTCGGCAATGACGATTCCCGCGACCTCTGCGGCGGTTTTGGTCACACCAACTTCGACGCCGTAGGAGCAGAAGCCGTGCTCGTCAGGCGGCGATACATGGATCAACGCCACGTCGAGCGGAAGCTCGGTGCGGTAGAGGCTGGCGATCTCGGACAGAAACACGGGTGTGAAATCCGCCCGGCCTGCCTGCACCGCCGGACGAACGTCGGCGCCGATGAACATCGTGTTGACGCGGATGTGCCCGGCCAGCTCCGGCGCGGCATACTCCGCATCCCCGATGGTGAGCACCTGCGCCAGCTCCACGTCGTGGAGCGACTCTTTGGCGTAATCGACCAGCGCGCCGAGGACGCGCTTGGGCACCGAGCAGTTGCCGGTCAGGAACACGCGGTCGCCGGACTTAATGGCGCGCACCGCCCCCTCCGCCGGGCAGCGGCGCTCGCGGTACATATCGACCCAGTGAGGCATAGGCTAGGACTCCTCGACCAGCCGGGCGAGCCGACCGTTGATGATTGTCCCATCGTGGATGGCGGCCCCGCGCCACAGGGCGGGGTCGGCGGCCAGCGCGTCGGCGGTCCCCTGCGCGGCAAGCTGCTGGATGTAGGGCCACGCGGCGTTCAAATAGGCGTGCGTCGCGGTGCGCGCCACGACGCCGGACATGTTCGGCACGCAGTAGTGGATCACGTCCTCCTCGATGAACACGGGATCGATGTGGGATGTCGGGCGGCTCGTCTCCACGCACCCACCCTGATCGATGGACACGTCGACGATCACGCTGCGGGGCCGCATCGAGCGGACCATCTCCCGCGTGACGAGGATCGGCGCGCGCTCGCCCGGCTCCAGCACCGCCCCGACCAGCACATGCGCCAGCGGAACGACCCGCGCCACGTTGAAATCGTAGGAGATCATCGTGATGATGCCCCCGCCCAGCCGCTCATCCGCTATCTGAAGCGCGGCGAGGTCGGCGTCGAGCAGGTAAACCTGCGCCCCCAGCCCCAGAAAGACGCGCGCGGCGTTCGTGCCGACCGTGCCCGCGCCCAGGATGCCGACCGTGATGGGCGGGATGCCCGCCAGCCCGCTGATCAGGATACCGCGCCCGCCGCCGTCGTTCTGGAGCCAGCGGGCGGCGATCTGCGGCGTCATCAGCCCGGCGATCTCTGAGAGGGGGCGCAGCACGGGCAGCGATCCGTCCTCGCGCTGGATCGTCTCGTAGGCCAGCGCAGTGACGCGCTTTTCAAGCAGGGCGTCGATCAACTCGCGGGGCTGGGCGGCCAGATGCCAGAAGGCGCAGATCGTCTGCCCCTCGTGGACGAAATCAAGCTCGGTGGAGGTGGGCGCGCCCACCTTCAGCACGAGGCTGGCGCGGGAGTAGACCTCCGCCGGGGCGTAGACGATGCGCGCCCCGGCGCGCTCGTAGTCCCGGTCGGGGAAGCCCGCGCCCTCTCCGGCCCCGCGCTGCACGTAGCAGCGGTGGCCGTCCTGAACAAGCAGGGAAACGCCCTGCGGCGTCAGCCCAACGCGGTATTCGTTCGATTGCAGTTCCGCCGGGATGCCGACATCCATCGCACTACCCGCCTTCTTTGATTTCCAGACGGTCGATCACCTGCCGGACGCCGGGCACCGCCGCCGCCAGCGCGACGACCTCGACCCGCTCCTCCTCGGTGTCGACCTCGCCTGTGACCATCACGCGGCCATGATAGCTCGCGATATCGACCTGATCGTTGTGGAACGACTCGTGCCCGGCGATGCGGGCCGCGATGGCGACCGCGATCTCCGGGTCGCTGAACAGGGCGTCGATCACCTTCTTCACGCCGCGCACCCTGGCGGCGAGGAACAGGACGCGGTCGTGCATGATGCGGGAGAGCACGACGCCGCTGACCGTCACGACGCCGTCTGTGACCGACACGTCGATGGGCATGTGCGTCTCGCGGATCACCGTGTCGCGCCGGATGGCATCGGTGACGAGTTCTTCCAGTTCCATGTCGGCCTCGGATACGACCCGCTCTGCCGGTTGTTCTGCTGCCATAGCTGCCTCTTTCATGTGGTCGGAATGGTGCTGGGATGATGGTCACCGATCATCATGCCACATCGGGGCCGATTCGGCAACGTGAAACGGCCCGCCCTGCCCGGATGAACGTCACAACAAAAAGGAGGGCGCGCCGCGTGACGCGCCCTCCGGGGGATACGCTCGGCCATACTTGGTGGCCGATCCCGCGCCCGGCTCGCCGGGACGGGATCAGGTTGCCAGCGCTTCGAGGCCCTCTCTCAGCGTCTTGCAGACCAGGTCGACCTGACCCTCGTCCAGAGTGCTGGCAAAGGGCAGCGCGAGGAAGTGGTCCCCGGCGTCCTCGGTGTTCGGCAGGTCGCCGCGCTTCCAGCCCATGTCCTGATAGATCGGCTGGAGGTGGATGGGCGTGAAATAGGCGCGCGAGGGAATCTCCCGCTCGGCGAGGTAGGCGACCAGCGCGTTGCGATCCACCCGGTCATCCGTGCGGATGACGTACACGAACCAGCTCATCTTCGTGGTCGTGTCGGCGATGAACGGCTTCTGGGCCAGCGGTATCTCGTCGATGCGCTCGTTGTACCATCCGGCGACCCGCGCGCGCTTCTCCAGCAGTTCCTCGATGCGGTTGAGCTGGGTCAGGCCCAGCGCCGCGCTCATCTCGTCGAGGCGGTAGTTGTAGCCCAGCCGCGTGTGGTTGAGCCAGCCGTCGAACACGTCACGGCCCTGATTGCGCAGGCTGCGGAAAAGATGAGCCCAACCATCGTCGTCGGTGACGATCATGCCGCCCTCGCCGGTCGTCATCTGCTTGTTGGGGTAAAAAGCGAAGACGGCGGCGTCCGCCATCGTGCCCGCCCGCCGACCTTTGTACTCGGCCCCGATGGCCTCACAGGCGTCCTCGATCACGGCCAGATCGCGCTTGCGTCCCAGTTCGAGGATGGGGTCCATGTCGGCGGGCTGGCCGAAGGCGTGCACGGCGATGATGGCCTTCGTCCGGTCGGTGATGGCGGCCTCGACGGCGTCCGGGTCGAGGTTGCCGGTTTTGGGGTCGATGTCCACGAAAACGGGCGTGCCCCGCTCGTAGAGAACGCAGTTAGCCGACGCGATGAAACTGAACGAGGGCGTGATGACCTCATCCCCCTCGCCGACGCCCGCCGCGATCATGGTCAGGTGCAGGCCGCTGGTGCCGGAGTTCACACCCACCGCGTGCTTCACGCCGAGATAGTCGGCGAATTTTTCCTCAAAGGCGTCCAGCTTCGGCCCCAGGCTGAGCCAGCGCGTTTCCAGCACGTCGTGAACGGCCTGAATCTCGGCCTCGCTGATATCCGGTCCTGACATAGGGACTTTCATGAGCGAACATTCTCCTCAGGGGATTGCTTTAGCGATTCAACTTCCTGTACATAATGCAGCCGGTTAAATTTGTGTGGTTGATAGGATGGGATGAGTTCGTGGAGCAGAGCGCGGATCCGCTTCTCATCGCCGTTGCGCGCGGCAGTCAGCAGGTCGTCGATCTTCTCGAACTGGCCGGACGGCACCCCGGTGATATTGGTGCAGTAGATTTTTTCGTGCTTGGTAGCGGTCGTGTTTTCCTCGTCGGTGAGCAGTTCCTCGAACAGCTTTTCGCCGGGGCGCAGGCCGGTGATCTCGATGGGAATGTCGATCTCAGGCTCCAGCCCGGACAGTTCGATCAGGTCGCGGGCCAGATCGAGAATCTTGACCGGCTCGCCCATGTCGAGGATGTACAGCGCGCCGTTGTCGCCCAGCCCGGCGGCCTGAAGCACAAGCTGCGACGCCTCAGGGATGCTCATGAAGTAGCGCGTCATGTCGGGATGGGTGACGGTCACCGGGCCGCCGTGCCGAATCTGGTCTTTGAAAATCGGCACGACGCTGCCCCGGCTGCCCAGCACGTTGCCGAAGCGAACGGACACGAAACTGCTTCCGTTTTTGGCGTTGTGGGCCGCGTGCTCGACCAGATATTCCGCGATGCGCTTCGAGGCCCCCATAATCGAGGTGGGCCGGATGGCCTTGTCGGTCGAGATGTTGACGAAGCGCTTCACGCCGTACTTCGCCGCCATGTTGAGCAGGTTTCTGGTGCCGCCGACGTTGTTGAGGATGGCCTCGTCGGGGTGTGTCTCCATGATGGGGACGTGCTTATAGGCGGCGGCGTGGAAAACCACCTCAGGCTGGTACTGCTGGAATACCCGCTCCAGCTTCTCTGCCCGCTGGATGTCGAGGACTTCGGTCACGTAGTTCAGGGATGGGTGCTCGTCCCTCAATTCCCGCTCGAACAGGTAGAGGTTGTTCTCCTCCCGGTCGACCAGGATGATGAGTTCGGGGTAGAACGGCACGATCTGCCGGACGAGTTCCGAGCCAATCGAGCCGCAGGCCCCGGTCACGAGCACGGTGCGGCCTTCCAGATAGTCGGCGATCTGCTTCATGTTCAGCATGACCGGCTTGCGGCGCAGCAGGTCCTCCACGTCGACTTCACGGATGCTCGATATGGAGACGTTGCCGCTCAGGATATCGTAGAGGCCGGGGATCGTGCGGTGCCCCACCCCAGCCAGGCGGGCCGACTTGACAACCTTACGGACGACATCGCCGGAGATCGACGGGAGCGCGATCAGCACCTCGTCGATGTTGGCGCGGCGCGTGATGGGGGGAAGCTCGTCCAGCTTACCCAGCACGGGTATCCCGTAGAAGAATTTCTGCTGCTTGATAGGGTCATCGTCCAGATAGCCGACCGGATCAAGGCCGGAGGCCGGATGGCGAATCAGCTCGCGCGCGATCATCGTCCCGGCATCGCCCGCGCCGACGATCAGCACCCGTTTGGTGGGGCCGGTCCGCAAAAAGCCCGTCGTGTTTTCCTTCATGAGACGCCGCGCCAGACGCACCCCGCCCAGCAAAAGCAGCGCAAATACCGCCTCCAGCAGGGGGACGCTGTGCGGGAAGGAACTTGCGATCAGGACGGGCTGGGCGATGAAGGTGACGGCAACCAGCGCCAGCGCGCCAAGCCCGATGATGCGAACCAGCTTGTACAGGTCGCGGACGCCCGTCTTGTGCCACGACTGGCGCGTCAGACGGCCAACGAGGATCATCACCGCCTTGATAGGGATACCGATCAGGGTGTAGACGAGAATCCCGGTCTGATCGACGAAGGCAGGCTCGACGTGAAGCAGAAATGCGAGGGGGGCAGCGGCGGTCCAGAGGGCGAGATCGATGGCGAACTTTATGAGCGTATAATTCCGAATCCCTACACGTCTAGCAAATTTTTCTAGTGACTCCATAGCTCCTGCGCCAATAATTAGATGGATGTTCCATAAAGGATAGTACCTGCAACGGTCGCATTCCACTCAACACGGGTGAGAATCTGTAACATCGTTCTTTCCGGCTGCCACTGGCAATTCAGGCGGCGGGCCGCCCATCTGGCGCACAACGCGCCAGATGGGCCGGTTTGACCCATCTTTATCGCCAACAGGCAGTGTCCGTTAGCGTGCTATCAAGATGATTTATGCACCTGTGTATTATACGAGATTTTAGCTCCATAAAAAATAAATACTATTCCGTAGGCGCCTACCCCGGACGGGGGACAACAAAGCGGGCGGCGCATCGGTGCGACGCGCCGCCCGGAGTTGGTATTACAGCTTAGGGTGTGGGAGTGCAGTTTATTCGTAGGCCAGCGCCTCGCGCACGCTGATGCGCGTCGCGCGGCGCGCGGGCAGCAAACTGGCGAGCGTGGCGATGAACAGCACGAGCAGCAGCCATACCAACGTGCCCGCAATCGAGTACGTGAACGGCAGCGGGCGCTCGAAGAAGGCCATGCCGAGCATCAACGCGAAGCCGTAGGTCATCGCCACCGCCAGCAGCCCGCCCAGCGCCCAGCTCAGCACCCCGATCAGCAGACTCTCGCGCAGGATGATGGCGCGGATCGGCCCGTCGCCCGCGCCGATGGCCCGCAGCACGCCGATCTCGCGCGTGCGCTCCAGCACGTTGAGGCTCATCGTCCCGGCCAGCCCCAGCCCGCCGACGATCGCCATCATGACCGCCATGACGAGCAGGAAGGCCACCATGAAGTCGAACTGGCTGGCGTTGGCGCCGATGATGGCCTGCTGGGTGATGGTGATGCCGACCCCGATCCCCGAACGCTGGAAACGCTCTTTGACGGCATCGGCGGCCACATTTTGAGTCTGGAGGTCGTGCTGCGGCGTGCCGATCATCACCGCGCTGGCCTGACCGGGCGTGTCCATCGCGCGCGACAGGTCGTCGAAACTCGTGTAGGCCAGCACGTCGACGAAGTTAAAGATGCCGACGACGCGCCAGTCGTGCTCCTCCCCGTTCATGTCGAGCGTGATGATGTCGCCGACGCCGATATCCGGCTCATTACGGATGATGTTCGAACTCAGCACGATCGCGTTGCGGTCATCGGGGCGCAGCCAGCGCCCTTCGAGGAACACGGGATCGACCATCGTCGTGTCGACGGGCGGGCCGAGCACGTCGAACGTCGAGCCGAGCGTGCCGTCCTCGTGAACGACGCGCCCCGACGCGGCGCTCCACGCCTCGACGGACGTGACGCCGGGCACGCGCTTCGCTTCGCGTACCAGCCGGGAGACCTGATAGCTGTCGTCCAGCCCGACCTGCACGTCGTAGTTGAACAGTTCAAGAATATTGTACAACTCAAGCTGGAGCGAGCCGCGGACGTTAATCACCGCGATGAAGATCGCCCCGGCCAGCGTCAGCGTGCTGAGCGTCAGGATCAGCCGCCCCTTGCGCCGGAAGGTGTTGCGCAGCGAGAGCGATACGAGGCGAGGCAGCCCCCGGATGCTCGCCAGTAGATCGTCGAAGCGGTTGCTGCCCTGCCGCCCGATGCCGTAATCCGAGACGGCCTCGCGCACCGTGATGCGCGTCCCGCGCATGATGGGCAGCAGCGCCGCCGCGACCGGCGCGAGGATCGCGACGAGAACCTGAAGGATCAGCACCCAGACCGGCAGGTGGAAGTTGATGATGTTGATGTTCAGAAACTGCGCGACGGCCACCGTGTTGAACCAGCCGAGCACCAGGCCGAACGGCACAGCCAGCACGAGGGACACCGCGCCGAACACGCCGACCATCACGAGGTAGATGCCGACCACCTGACGGCGCGTCCCGCCGATGGCCTTGATCATGCCGATCTGCCGCTTCTGCTGGGCGAGCACCGCCGAGATCGTGTTCAGCACGAGGAAGCCGCTGAGCACGAGTGCGAACACGCCGACCCCGGCCAGCACCGCCGTGAAGGCGTTCGTCACGTCGGCGGCCCAGTGTTTGCCGCTCTCCTGTACGGTCATCGAGCCAACCTCGAACCCGTAGCTCTCGACCCGGTCGCGAATCTCCTCGGCGATAGGCTCGATCTCGGAAACGTCCTCGTAGCGGCCCCGGACGGCGATGCGCAGCTCGTTGAACGTGCCGGGGTGTTCCAGCCAGCGCAGCGTGTCGAGCGTGACATAGCCGGTCAGGATGGGGAACAGGTTGGCAGGCGTCGCGTTGATGTCGTGGACGGTTCCGGCCAGCGTCAGGTTGCGGACCTCGCCGCTCGCCAGTTCGACGGGCAGCGTCTCGCCGATGTCGGCGTTGAGGAACGGCATATTCGTGCGCTCCACGACGACCTCACGCCTGCCGGGCGGCCATACGCCCAGCTCCGGCTCGACGCGGTTGATGCGGAAGTTGTCGTAGTCCTGCACGGCGTAGAGGATCATCGTATAGCGGTCGGCTCCCTCGCCGACCTGCACGGTCAGCGCGGCACGGCCCTCGGCCATACGCACCGGGCGCAGGTCCTCGACGGCGTGGACGAGGTCCTCGTCGAACGACGAGACGTTCATGATGATGTTGGGGGGGTTGGCCGCCAGAAAGCTGGCGTTCATGTCGGAGAGCAGCACGTCGCGCGTCGTAAAGACGCCTGCGAAGGTCATCACCCCGATGGCAATCGCCAGCACGACGAGGATCGTCCTCGCCTTGTTATCCCAGATATCGCGCAGCACCTTGCGCCAGCGCGTCCGTAGTGTCGGCATCGCAGTCTCCCCCTCCCTTACCGGGTTTCCTCAGGCGCGGTGTCGATGCGCCGCCGGGCTTCCTGCTCGATGAGCGCCCGTGTCGTCTCCGAGGCGGCCATCAGGTCGATGAATTCATCCCGATCCAGCACGACGACTTTCACCGGGTTCGTGCGCGCCGCGCGGATCGTCGCCCGGCCCTTGATCCCCCACAGCGGCTCCATCTCGCCGAAGTACTCACCCGGCTTGAACGTGTCGACGTAAATCTCGCCGCCGTCCGGGTGAGGCAGGTATACGTTCACCTTGCCCTCGACCAGCACGAAGAACTCACCCACCGCGCTGCCGTGCGTGATGATCGGCTCGCCGGGGCCGTAGGTGCGGGTTTCGAGCTGGTGCGTCGCCTTGAGCAGCAAATCCTGGCTGAGGGTGGGCAGCGCCCGCGCGAGGTATTCATCCACGATCTCGCCGTCGGCCAGGATCACGGTGCGGTCGACCCGGCGGGCCTGATCCTCGTCGTGCGTCACCATCAGGATCGTCTTGCCGTCAGCGACCAGCTCCTCGAAAAGCTGGATGATCTGCTCGGAGGTGCGGGAGTCGAGGTTGCCCGTCGGCTCGTCGGCGACGAGGATGGGCGGATCGTTGACGATGGACCGCGCGATGGCGACACGCTGCTGCTGCCCGCCGGAAACGGCGGTCGGGAGCTTATGGGCGTGCTCGGCCACGCCGACGGTCTCGAGCAGCTCCATCGCCCGGTCGCGGCGCTCCTGCTCGGAATACAGGTTGGCGAGGTCCATTGGCAGCATGACGTTCTCGACGACCGTCAGCGTCGGCAAAAGCTGGAAAAACTGGAACACGATGCCCATGTTCTTTCCGCGCCAGCGGGCCATCGGGCTTTCGCCCAGCTTGTGGATAGCTGTGCCGTTGACGATCACCTCGCCCTCGGTTGGGCGGTCGATGCCGGTGATCATGTTGATCAGCGTCGACTTGCCGCTGCCTGATTTGCCGATCACGCCGACGAACTCGCCGGGTTCGACGATCAGGTTGATGTTCTTCAGAGCGATGAAATCCCCGGCGTCCGTGTGATAGGCCTTCGTCACATCATGAAGCTCGATCAGGTGGCCGTTCCCGTCCTGACCCTCAGCCCCCTGCCGGTTGCGTTTCTTCAATGTCAGCATGTCTCTCCCCCCGGATGCCAGCGCGCGCTACAACCATTACAATACCATTATCGATCATGTACCATTCCATACAATTCGATGATAGAACCCGTCACCAGCAGCCAAACGAGGGCGTGACAGCCATCGCAGCGTGTGATTTTGCGCTTTCAAAACGTCAGGGGTGTGCAGGTCCCTATCCATTATGGTATACGCAGGGGGGCGGCGGCGGGTGTCAAACTGGCCGCCCGGCGCTTTGCCTCGCCGCCGGGAAACGGTATGATCACCTGACCTGAGCAGGCCGGTAGAACGGAGCGACCCGGTGGGCATCAAGCTGGACTGGGAGGTCGAGGCCGAGGGCGGCTGGCAGGAGATCGGGGAGGACCCCGCCGCGATCGCCGCGCGCCAGCGGCGCAGGCGGCGGCTGCGCAACGTCCTGATCGGGCTGCTGGCGCTGATCCTGCTGGCGGCGGGCGGCACCGCCCTGCAACTGGGGCAGGCCCGGCGGGCGCGCCGCGCGGAGCTTGAGCAGACCATCGCGACCGAGACGCTGGCCCTGCGCATCGGGGACCGGGGCGCGTTCCTCGACGTGCAGGCCGACGTGGGCGAATGGCGGCGGCTTCAGGCCGACGCGTTCGAGACGTACCAATCGCTGGGCGTCGTGCCGACCGGGGAGATCGTCGAGATCGAGGTCGACGGCGAGCAGGCGCGCGTCGTGCTGCGCGAGCGGCTGGACGAGATGCCGTACCTCGTCACGTGGTTCTACACGCGCGAGGATGGGGGATGGCAGCACGCGATCCCCCCGGCGGGCGCGTGGGGCGCGACGACCGAGGCGGCCTCCACGCACTTCGACGCGACGTTCCCGGAGGCCGATCGCCCGTTCGTCGAGGCGCTGCTCGCGCAGCTCGACGGGTGGTGGGGGGCAGCCTGCACGCTCACCGGATGTGTGGATTACCCGCCCCGCCCCCGCGTGCGCGTCATGGCCGACCCGCTGACGGAAGTCGGATGGGCGGCCTACGATGAATGGACGCTCGCCATCCCCTCGCCGTCGATGGGCCGCGTGCCGGAGGGCGAACCCGGCCCCGATCCGGCGCTGGCGCGGACGCTCGCCAGGCTGGTCGCCGACCGCTGGGCGGCGGTCGCCACGCCAGACGCCGGTGAATCGCCGCGCCCGACCTCGGATTTAGCGTGGGTGGAAGCCGAACTGGCCGCCTGGCTGGGCCACGCGATCGCCCCCGACCTGCCCACCTCGGATTTTTTCGACCCGCTGGTGGATGCCTACAGTCCAGACGTTATCCCGGCGCTGCTGGGGTCACTGGCAGGTGATGAGCGGCTCGTGCCCGCGCTGGAGGGGGCGACAGGCGCTCAGGCCGCCGATTTACCCATAAGCTGGGAGGGTTACCTCGCACACCGCCTGCGCGCCGAGGCGGAGCTGATCGATCAGGGATACACAACCGAAGCCACGCTGCTGTTCGCGGACCCGGAGACGCCGCGCGACGCTGAGATCGTCATCGACGTGCCGACCGAGCGCCGCGCCGACCCGGCGACGATCCGCGTGACGGGCACGCAGGCCGTCGGCGGCCTCACGCTGGCGGAGGTGCGCTTCCGCGAGGCCGATCCGGCCCCCGACACGGGCGAGATGGCGACCTACGAGCCGTTCCGGCTGACGGCTGACGGCTGGGTCCACACATCGCTCGCGCTCTCGGATTGGGGGAGCGAAGCCCGCCAGCGCACGCGGAGCGTCACCATCGTGCATCACGACCTCGACAACGAGGCGGTGATGGGGCTGGCGCAGGAATTACAGGACATCTACCGGCAGGTGCAGGCCGACTTTGGCCTGCCGGAGGACCGGGATCGCCAGTTTTACGTCGTCGTCGCCCCTTACTCGCTGGAGACGTTCTACTCGCGCGAGACGCTGACGTACTATCCCGACGACGCGATTTTCCTGCACGTCCTGTCGCCCTATGCGGCGGCGCGGAGCGCGGGCGTCAGCCCGGCGGAACACGTCCGGGCGGCGGCGGCGTGGCGGCTCGTCGAGGCGCTGGCCCGCGAGCGGGCCGCGCCGGTTTCCGAGCAGACGACGCTGCCCGTCGCCTTCGTGGGCTGGGAGATCGAGCGGCTGGGCATCGAGCAGACCGCGCTGCCCGACGACGCCCGGATGGCGCTCGTCAACAGCGAGGCCGCGCGGGTGCTGGTCGAGCTGCTGGTCTACACCTACGGTGAGGAGGCCATCCCACCGCTGCTGGACGGGCTGTCGATGGCCGACGACGTAGACGGCTGGCTGGCGGGGAGCCTCGGCGTGGAGGACAGCACGGCGATCCGGTCGCTGTGGGAGGCGTGCCTCGCGTATCAGGACGCCTGTCCGCTGGATTAGAAGGCCGGTTTTTCAGCGAACCCCCCCTGTGGGCCTGCGGCCCATCCGGTCCCCGTAGAGAACCACGAAGCGGTTCTCACAAGAAGAAAGCGGAGCTTTCTTCACAGCAAGAGGGGGACAGGTCCGAGCGTTAGCGAGGACCAGGGGGGTTCTCGCTCAATACCATCAGCGGCCAAACGGGCGCTAAAACTCCCGGTACACCCACTCCCCGCCGACCATCGTGCCCAGCACGTCCGTGGCGAGGATCGCCATCGGCTCGCAGGTGAAGATGTCCTGATCGAGCACGACGAGGTCGGCCAGCGCGCCCGCCGCCAGCCTGCCGAGTCGATCCTCCATCCCCGCAGCATAAGCCGGACCCTGCGTAAAGCCCCGCACGGCCTGCTCGACCGTCAGGCGGCTGTCCGCGCCGGGGCGCCACCCCTCCGGTCCGGGCGAGCCATCGGCCCGACGGCGTGTCACGGCGGCGTGGATGCCGGGCAGCGGTTCGATGGCCTCGATGGGCGCATCGCTGCCGAACGCCAGCCGCGCGCCCGCCCTGAGCTGCAACCCCAGATTGTAGGAATAATCGGCCCGGTCGTTCTCGCCCCAGTAGGCATCCGCCATGAGCATGTCGGAGGTCGCGTGCGTGGGCTGCATCGACGCAATCACGCCCAGCTCCGCCAGCCGGGGCGCGTCGTCGGGCGCGATGAGCTGTACGTGCTCGATGCGGTGGCGCATCGGCGGCACGCCGCGCGCCCGCTCCTCCTCGCGGACCGCCTCGTAGACGTTCAGGACGTGGTGCACGGCCCTGTCTCCGATGGCATGGATGGTCGACGGCAGCCCCGCCGCGCTCGCCCGGCTGACATCCGCCATCATCTGCTCCGGGTCGGTCAGGCAGATGCCGGTGTTCTCCGGCTCGCCGTCGAAGGGATCGATCATCCACGCGGTGCGCGGGCCGAGCGCGCCATCCGCGAACGTCTTGACCCCGCCGATGCGCAGCATGTCATCCCCAAACCCCCAGCGCAGCCCCAGCGCGACGGCATGATCCAGCAGTTCGACGGGGATGTTCTTGACGACCCGCAGCGTGAGGTCGCCGCGCGCGTGCAGCACCTGCAACGCCTGGAAAGCCAGCGCCCGGTCGAAGTCGTGGACGCCCGTCAGCCCGCCCCGGTGCGCCCGCCGGATGGCGACCGCGATCTGCTCCGCCAGTTGATCGGGGGATGGCTCCGGGATAGCGTCCGCCACGAGGTTCATGGCAGGCGCCTCGAGCAGAACGCCGGACGGCTCCCCCGATTCCGTGCGGGCGATGCGCCCGCCGGGCGGATCGGCTGTTTCGGCGGTCACCCCCGCCCGGCGCAGCGCCGCCGTGTTGACCCACGCCGCGTGCGCCGACCGCGCGGTCAGGTACACGGGGTTGTTGGGCGCGGCCTCGTCGAGCAGATCGGCGGTCGGGAAGGCGCGATCCGGCCAATCGTCCTGCGCCCAGCCGTGGCCGTGAATCCACTCGCCGGGCGGCGACGCGGCTGCGCGGGCCGCGACACGCCCGGCGGCCTCGGCGGCGGAGCCCACTCCGACCAGATCGACGCCGTGCAGATACTCGGAATAGAGCCGCAGGTGGACGTGCGCGTCGACCAGCCCCGGAATGACCAGCCGCCCGCCCAGATCGACGGCCTCGCCGCCGGGATCGAGCAGGTCGCGCATGGCATCGTCATCGCCCAGCGCAAGAATCCGCCCGGCGCGCACGGCCAGCGCCGAGGCGCGGGGATGGGCATCGTCGAGCGTGCGGATAAGCCCGTTGGTCAGGACGAGATCGGCGGACATGCGGCCTCCTTGTGTGCTGCGGGTGCGATCCAGCCCCGATGATACGTCCGCCCGGCGATTCTGTCGATTCGAGCCGCTGTGGACGCCCATCCCCCGGCACGCTAGGATCAGGAGACACTCAGCACAGCGGGACGCTTCTTTATAAGTCTGTTATTTCAGCGGCAACCGGGCATTAAGGCGGAACATGGGCGCACACGGTGGGGGATGGTTCATCTACTTCCGGTCGGATGAGACGGACATGACGAACGTGTCGTGGCCGCTGCTCAAGCGCGTGATGGGCTACGCGCGGCCCTACACGTCGCGGATCGTCGTGCTGCTGGCCGCCATCCTCGCGACGACCGGGCTGGGGCTGATCACGCCGCTGATCCTGCGTGACCTCATCGACCGGACGCTGCCCAGCGGCGACGCCCACCGGCTGAACCTGCTGGCCGCCGCGCTGGTCGGCATCCCGATCCTGCGCGGGGCGATCCGCGTCGT
>CAZWUX010000053.1:14811-16258 GCA_964637665.1 uncultured Anaerolineae bacterium | reverse complement strand
GTGAAGCCCAAGCATACGTCCCACCTTGACGAGGACATCGATAACGAGGCGTTCCTGAGCATCCAGCCCTCGCGGGGCAAGGAGGATCAGGTTCAATACCGTGTCGTGCCACTGGACACCGATATGCACCGCGATTTTGGCGAAGGGGGCAAGGCCTGGCGGGTGGTGATCGGGCCGGTGGGCGTGACAGGGAGGCCTATGCCGCTTGAGATACGCGGGGATGTCGTCATCGGCTCGAATCGCGATCCCAACATCAACGTAGACGTGAACATCTTCGACTGGAAGGGCTACCATTACGGCGTCAGCCGCCGCCATGTCATGCTGCGCCCCAGCCGTAACAAACTGTATATTATGGATCTGCGCAGCACGAACGGCACGCATGTAAACGGTCTGCCGCTGGGCGTGGGCTGGGCCTACGCACTGAAGGACGGCGACCTGCTCACGCTGGGGCGGCTGCACGTCCGCGTGCGGATCACTCAGCAGCCATAACGAACTCGCGTCGAGCGAATCCTCCGACCCTGCCGCATCCGGCAGGGTTTTTTGTTGGGCACGGAGAGTTGCATTGTATATGGTTCGAGCTGCTGACTATAATCAGATTGGGTGGGCTGGCAGATTCGCCTGACCACAGGCAGCCTGCCGGTGCCGCCTTCCGCGACTGGCGGTCTGACGCTGGTACGCCGCACAGCCCCGCCCGTTGGTCGCTATGATTCTAGGTTTGACAAGGAGGATGGTGTGTTTATCAGTAAGGAACTCAACGACGCCCTGAACGCCCAGATCACGATGGAGCTGGGCGCGCATATCCAGTATCTGGCGATGGCCGTCTACTTTGAGGAAATGAGCCTCGACCGGCTGGCCGAGTTCTTCTATACGCAGGCCGAAGAGGAGAAAATGCACGGGCTCAAGATCGTGCGTTACCTCAGCAAGGCGGAGGCTGAGGTCGTTTTCGAGAGCCTGCCCCAGCCCAAGCAGGGTTTCGAGTCGCCGATGGAGGTCGCGGACCTTTTCCTGAAGCAGGAGCAGTCCGTCACGGAATCCTTCTACAAGATGGACGCGCAGGCCGAGGCAGGGAAAGACTACATCACGCGTAACTTCCTTCAGTGGTTCATCGACGAGCAGCTTGAGGAGATGACGACTGCCACCAAGCTGCGTGACCTGATCCGCATGGCGGGTGACAACGTGCTGATGGTTGAGATGCTGATCGGCGATCTGTCAGCCGCGCAGGCCGGTTCGACGGGACAGGCCGGTTCGACCGGGCAGGCGTGATCCGCTAATTCATCTGGCAGACAAAAAACAGCGCCCTCCCCGCGTGACAGGAGGGCGCTTCGTGTTTAGTGTGAACGTCTTACTCGATGCTGCCTTCGTAGATGCCCATGACGGTGTTCAGGAAGGCCAGCGCCTCGTCCCACTCGCGCTGGAAGCTGTTACGCCCGATGATCGAGCCGAAACC
>CAZWUX010000053.1:12912-14801 GCA_964637665.1 uncultured Anaerolineae bacterium | reverse complement strand
CGCCGCCGTCGCGGATGGCGCGAATCTCGTCGAACACGGCCTCGTCGCCCTTCGCCGCGCCGCCTGAATTGATCAGGATGCGCCGCCCGTCGAAGGCAGACTTTACGAGGTAAGCGACCCGGTCTTCGAGCGTGTCGATGTTGAGGCCGCTCTTCTCAATCGCGGCCTTGCCCTTCTCGCTCGCGATGTGTGCGCTGGGCAGCTTGGCCTTGACGATGTGCGCGCCAAGCTGAGAGGCGATGTGGACGGCGTAGGCAACCGTGTCGATGGCCGTCTCGTCCTGCGATGCGAGGTCACCGCCGCGCGCGTAAGCCCACAGCACGACTACGAGGCCGTTCTCTTTGGCCTCCGCCGCGATCTTCTGGAACTGCTCGTACTGGAAGCGCCGGTACTCGGTGCCGGGGTAGATGGTGTAGCCGATGCCGATGCATCCGAGCTGGAGCGCGTCCTTCACGGTGGCGGTCTGCGCGCCCATCGGCTCGACCTCGGAATGCAGGCCGTCGTGGTTGTTGAGCTTGAGGATCAGCGGAATCTGCCCGGCGAATTTGGCCGCCCCGGCCTCGAGGAAGCCCAGCGGCGCGGCGTAAGCGTTGCACCCGGCCTCGATGGCTAACTCGAAATGGTAAAGGGGATCGTGGGTCGGCGGATTTGGCAGGAAGCTGCGGACCGGGCCGTGCTCGAAGCCCTGATCGACCGGCAGAATGACGAGCTTACCGGTGCCGCCCAGATGCCCGTGATTGAGCAGGCGGTACAGGTTCGTCAGCACGCCGGGGTTCTGTCCATTGTACCAGCTCATGATCTCGTCGATGGTACGGACTGGTGCTGCGGTCTTGACCATTGAATACCCTCCAGTTTGTCACTGTGTGAACGCTCACTGTGTGAATGCTCGTTGAATGGACACCGCCGGACAGAGGCACGCGTCACGGGGCAGGCGGCCAGAACAGCGGCGCTGCTACCCGCGACCCGCTGCCGCTTCCATGCCGTATCCGCACCTAGTATACCACTAACGTCTGATACCCTGCGAGGTTTCGGCGGGCGGTGTTTGCCGCCCGGAGTTGAATTCGGCGGCTGACGCGGCTACGCTCATAACGAAGAGACAGATTGGGAGGATAGCGATGACGATTCAGGGGATTCACCATCTGACGCTTGTCTGCGGCGAGGCGCAGCGCACGGTTGATTTCTACACCGGGGTGCTCGGTCTGCGCTTTGTCAAGCAAACGGTCAATCAGGACGCGCCGGATACCTATCACCTCTTTTTCGGGGATGAGCGGGGCACACCCGGCTCGTCGGTTACGTTTTTCGAGTGGCCCCGCGCGCCAAAGGGCGCACCCGGCATCGGCGGGACGCATCACTTCGCGCTGGGCGTGACGGATTATGACGGTCTGCTGCGCTGGAAACGGCGCCTGACCGACCTCGGCATCCCGGTCACCGGGCCGCTGGATCGCCACTATTTCAAATCGATCTATTTCCGTGATCCCGACGGCGTGATTCTGGAGATCGCGACGCTGGGACCGGGTTTCGCGATCGATGAGGACCCCGACAGGCTGGGCGAGACGTTCCGCCCGCCGCCGGAGGAGATGATCCTCAGCAACCGGGATGAGGCGCGCATTCAGGCCGAAACGTGGCCCCAGCCGGTGCCTGAGATCACGTTCGACATGGCGCTGATGCACGGCGTTCACCACGTCTCGGCGCTCAGCAGCGACATCGAGCGCACCCACGCCTTCTATAACGGGCTGCTGGGCATCCCGCTCGTCAAAAAGACGAGCAACTTCGATAACCCCGATTCGCCACACTGGTACTGGGGCCTGAACGGGGGCGAACCGGGCACGCTGATCACCTACTTCGGCCTGGACCCGGCCACCGCCCGGCGGGTGCAGCTTGGGCGCGGG
>CAZWUX010000053.1:0-12902 GCA_964637665.1 uncultured Anaerolineae bacterium | reverse complement strand
TCGCGCTCGGCGTGCCTGACGAGGAGACTCAGCTTGAGTTCCGTGAAAAGCTCGTCGGGGCCGGGTTCCGCGCCACGCAGGTGATTGACCGCTTCTACTTCAAGAGCGTCTATTCCAACGACCCGGACGGGCACATCGTCGAGATCGCGACACATGGGCCGGGTTACACGGTGGATGAGGATCTGGACTCGCTGGGGCAGACGTTGAAGCTCACGCCCTGGCTGGAGCCGCACCGAGAGGAAATCGAGGCCGGACTGACGCCGCTCAGGGTGCCGAAGTGGGAGCCGCCTGTGAGGGTTGGCTGATGGTCCGGCCATTTACCACACTGGTGGATATAACCGGACCGCACGCCGGGGGCGAGGTGATCGCCGCGGGGGCGACGGTAGGCGAGGCCCGCGTTGCGATGCTCTTACTGCACGGGCGCGGGGCATCCGCCGCCGGGATCATCGGGCTGGCCGGGGAGATCGACCGCCCGCAGGTGGCCTACCTCGCACCGCAGGCAGTTCGTTCGGCTTGGTATCCGCAGACATTTCTCGCGCCGGTCGAGGCCAACGAGCCGTGGCTGTCGTCGGCGCTGGGCGTGGTCGGGGCGCTGTTGAGTCGCCTCGCGGAGGCGGGCATCCCGCCCGATCGCGTCGTGCTGGGCGGGTTTTCGCAGGGGGCGTGCCTCGCGACGGAGTTCGCCGCCCGCAACGCCGCGCGCTACGGAGGCATCGCCGCGCTCAGCGGCGGGCTGATCGGCGCGGATGGCACGCCGCGCGACTACGGCGGCTCGCTGGACGGCACCCCCGTTTTCATCGGGTGCAGCGATGTCGATCCACACATCCCGGTGGAGCGCGTGCGGCTCACCGCCGACGTGCTGGCGGGCCTCGGTGGGGAGGTCGACCTGCGTCTGTACCCTGGCATGGCTCACACGGTTAACCGGGATGAAATCGAGGCCGTGAAGGCGATGCTCGACGATCTGCTGGACGGCGGTGAGTAGGACGATCCACCATTACCAGACAATCTATAACATCGACGAAAGGCGGGAAAGAGGATGAGCCTGAAGGGAAACATGATCGTGCGCGCCGGGCTGATGTGGGGCATCATCGCCGTTTTGCTGGCGATCCTCGGCTCGGTTTTTGCCCCGCTGCTGCCAGCGGTCGGGGGGCTGACGCTCGGCACGTATGCCCTGATGTTCGCGGGGATACACTACGCGGCCAGAGCGCGCAGCGACTTCTTTCAATCGCTGGTCGGCGGCGGGTTGTCAGGCGTCCTTGCAGGCGTGTTTCTGGTCGGCGTCCAGCTTGTCCAGAACGTCGCCCTGCCGGTGCCGCCCGGCGCGCCGGGCGACCTGCTCACCGCGCTGATCGCGGGCTTCGTCGCCGGGGCGGCGGGCGGGATGGGCTACGAACTGGTCGACCGTTAGACTAGGGACATATGCGACAGCCGGAGCGGGGGCGAGTCAGTCGCCCCCGTTTTGATTCGGCGGCAGGCCGTGCGGATCAGCCGGGGCTGGCGGCGGGTTCCTGTGGTGCACCTGATACGGCACCTGCGTCACGACGACGCGCTCCAGCCCGGTCAGGGCCAGGTTGAAGATGAAGGCGCTGTTCTGGTGGAGCGCCTGCTCCCAGTAGGTGTCCATCACGAGGTGGCCCAGCACGATGTGGACGTAGCTGCCGGGATAGTCGGCGAGAAGCTGCATCACATACGCGCGGATCGGCGCGGCGAGGTGGCGGTAGGGCGACGGGATCACGATCAGATCCCCTTCGCCGATGCGCTCCTTCCACCGCTGCTGGACGAGGTCCGTCTTGTCGGGGTTCACGCCGACGTGGATCGCGTGCCAGGGGTGGCCCAGCGACTTGGCGAAGCTCACCAGCCGGACCGTTTCGGCGTGCACGTCGTCGACCAGCACGAGCGTCTGGACCGGGTGGGCCTGAATGTCGGGCGTGACGCCGCGCAGGCTGAGGGACTGCCGTACGTTCTGGTAATGGCGGTGGATGCGCGAGAACACGAGCACCAGCGCCGGGATCAGCACGACGACGAACCACGCTCCGGTCGTGAACTTCGTCACCGCGAAGATGACCATCACGACGCCGGTACACAGCGCGCCGAACGCGCTGATCGTCATCTTGAGCCGCCACGCCGGGTCGTAGGACAGAGTCGTGTCGGCGCTGTCCAGCGTTTCGCCGTGTTTCAGCTTGCCTATGCGCCGCAAGTGGACGACCATCCCGACCTGCGACAGCGTGAAGCTCAGGAACACGCCGATGGCGTACAGCGGGATCAGCGCCGTCGTGCGCGCCCCCAGTGCGGCGACCAGCGCCGACGCGAATCCGGCCAGCACCGTGATCCCCCACGAAAACACGAGACGGCTGCCCCGGTAAGTGAGCTGTCTCGGCAGGAAGCCGTCGCCTGCCGCAAGCGCCGCCAGCCGGGGGAAGTCGGCATAGCTCGTGTTGGCCGCCATGAGCAGGATCAGGGTCGTGCCCGCCAGCGTCAGCAGGTAGAGCGGGCTGCTCGCGCCGTAAAGCGTACGCACGATCTGCGAGATGACCGTCTCCGTCTCGCTGGGCATGGCGTGGACCGCGCGCGCGAGCAACGTCAGGCCGAGGAACAGCGCGATCAGGATGCCTGCCATCCACTGGAGCGTGCTCGCCGCATTTTTACTGCGCGGCTCCTTGAAGGCCGTGATCCCGTTCGAGATGGCCTCGATGCCGGTCAGGGCCGTGCATCCGCTCGAAAAGGCCCGCAGGATCAGGAACAGGGTGAGCGGCTGGACGGCGTTCTCGACGGCCTCGACGCCCGTCACGGTGGGCAGCGTGCCCGTGAAGTAGCGGGCCGCGCCGACGATCAGCGTCAGGAAGGTCATCCCCAGAAAGAAATACGTCGGGATCGAGAAGATCACACCGCTTTCCTTGACCCCGCGCAGGTTGACGAGCGTGATCAGGCCGATGATGCCTACCGCCAGCACGACGCGGTGCTCGATCAGCGCGGGAAAGGCCGACGTGATCTGCGCCACGCCCGCCGAGATGCTCACTGCGACGGTCAGGATGTAGTCGGTCAGCAGCGCGGCTCCGGCGATCTGCGCCGGAATCTCGCCCAGATTGTCCCGCGCGACGATGTACGCGCCGCCCCCGTTGGGGTAAGCGTAGATCGTCTGTCGGTAGGAGATCGTCACGACGACGATCAGCACGGCGATGGCGGCGGCCAGCGGGATCGACAGTCCAAGCACGGGGGCGGTCGTGCCCGCCAGCGCGAGGATGATGAGGATTTCCTCGGTCGCGTAAGCGGTCGAGGACAGCGCGTCGGACGCGAACACCGCCAGCCCGACGGCGCGGCTCACCGTCTGGTGGGCCAGCGCGCGCGTCTCAAGCGGCCTGCCGATCACGAGATGGGACAGCGACCGGCGCTGCCCACTGTTCATTTCAGCGGTTTCGTTCATGCTTCCTTTCAGGTCACGGGCGCGCCCTGTAAGGCACAAAAAAACGGAAAGCCTCTCGGCTCCCCGCCAGGTGTCGCACCGGTCAGCATTCTGCATATTATTTACGGCGTGGATTATAGCAGGATCGCGCAAAAAAGATAGGGGGTGAATCTACCCACCGGCGGCTGGTACAATCAAACCCAGACACTGCCACCGGAGTTAGCAGGAGGGACCTCTTGAGCGAAGATCGCACCACCGGCGAAACCGGATCTACCAGCCAGCGCCTGGAATTTGGCTGGGTCCCCGCCTTTGTGCTGGTCATTTCGGTTATCGTGCTCGTTCTCGGCGCTGCCGGGCTGTTGATGGCGGTGCTCGGCATGTTCTCAAACGTACCGATTAATGAACTGCAAAGCGGCCAAACGACCGCGCCGTCCAACCTGTTTAGCGCGATCGCATTCGGCGGAATCTGCATCGCGCCCGGCATCATGGGATCGATTATCGGTGCGTATCTGCTCAGTATGAAGCGCCGCGTGGAGCGCGGTGAGACGTAGCCACGTTGAGACGCATTACAAAGCCGCCTTCCGTGCTGACAGAAGGCGGCTTTTCGATTTCCTGCGGCAGTGCTACGCCTTGATCTTCTCCATCGCCGGGTCGTACAGCGGCTCCTCGCTGACCGTTGCCGGGATGTGCTCCCCGAAGTACACGACCTCGACCTTCGTCCCCGGCTCGGCGTAGTCGGCGGGCAGGTAGCCGTAGGCGATGAATTTGCCGACGCTGTAGCCGTAGTCCGCGCTTGTGACGTAGCCAAGCGTCTTGCCGCCGTCCACGATGGGTTCCTTGCCCAGGGCGACCGCGCCCGGCTCGTCGAGCGTCATGCAGCACAGCCGCCGGTCGATCCCCGCATCGTGCCGTTGCAGCAGCGCATCCCGACCGAGGAACAGGCCGTGATCGGGCTTCACCGCCCAGCCCAGTCCGGCCTCGTAGGGCGTGTGATCGGGGTCGATGTCCGCGCCCCACAGACGGTAGCCCTTTTCGAGCCGCAGCGAGTTGAACGCGCCGCCGCCCGCCGCGACGATGCCGCGCGGCTCGCCCGCCTCCCACAGCGTATCCCACAGCCGGGGGCCGTACTCCGGCGCGGCGTAGATCTCCCAGCCAAGCTCGCCCGCGTAGGAGATGCGCAGCGCCAGCGCCGGGATCATGTTGATGGTCAGCGGGCGGGCCGTGAAGTACGGGAAGGCCGCGTCCGACACGTCCCCCTCCGCGACTTCGGACAGCACGGCGCGGGCCCCCGGACCCCACAGGCCGAGCGCACAGTAGCCGCGCGTCGCGTCCGTGATGTGCACCGAGCCATCGCCGGGCGCGTGGGCGCGGAACCACGCCAGATCGTGCGGGCCGGAGCCGCCGCCGGTCAGCACGAGGAAGTGATCCTCGCCGAGCCGGGTGATCGTCAGGTCACATATAATCCCGCCGTTCTGGTCGAGCAGCGACGTGTAGACGACCTTACCCAGCCCCCGGTCGATGTCGTTGGACGTGAGATATTGCAGATAGCCGAGCGCGCCCGGCCCGCCGATCTCCAGCTTGGTGAACGCGCTGAGGTCGAACAGGCCGACGTTCTCACGCACGGCGAGGTGCTCCGCGCCCTCTATGGGCGACCAGAACTGCGCCTCCCACCCGCTTCGCTGCGGGATTTTCCCGGCGTAGCGGTCGAGCAGCGCGGCGTTCTCCGCGAACCACTGCGGACGCTCCCAGCCCGCGCTCTCGAAGAACACGCCGCCGTGCGCCTTCAGCCGGTCGTGGAAGACGCTCAACCGCAGGTCGCGCGGATATTCCATCTGTTGAAGCGGGTGCAGGATGTCGTATACCTCGCGGTACTGCTGCGCGCAGCGGGCGTGGGTGTACGCCCAGCTTGCCACGTACTCCTGAAAGCGGCTGATGTCCGCCTCGTGCACGTCGACGGCGGGCGCGCCGTCGTTCATCCAGTTGGCGATCTCGCGCCCCACGCCCCCGGCGTGCGTCACCCACACGCCGATGGCGGTCCACAGCCCCTCGGCGTGCGGGACCGGCCCCATGATGGGCATCCCGTCGACGGTGAAGGCGAACATGCCGTTGAACTTCGTCACGAAGTCGTGGCCGCGCAGCGGCGGCAGCAGCTCGGTGGCCGACGCCCACGCCCCGGCGAAATCCTCCGGCGTGAAGGGGTTCATCGCCGTTTTGCCCAGCTCGAACGGGTCGACGAGGTGCGGCTCGTGCTGGTAAGAGCCGATGCCGTAGGCGTCCCTGTGCTGGCGGAAGTACATCGAGGCGTCCTGATGGCGCAGAATCGGGTGGACGATGTCGCGCGTCTCCCCGGCAAGCTCGTCCAGCGGCGTGGTGATGATGTATTGATGCTCGGTCGCGAACAGCGGCAGGATGACGCCGACCTTGCTCGCCAGCACCGGCCCCCAGATGTTTGTCGCGAGCAGCACTTTCCCGGTCGCGATGCGCCCCCGATCCGTCTCGACGGCCCGCACGCGCCCGTCTTGCACGACGATGTCGGTGACGGTTGTGCCGCCGACAAACTCCACAGCGCTGCCGCACGCCTCGGCCATCGCCGCGACGGCGGCCACGGCGCGTGCATCCCCATCTGATGGGACGTGATAGCCGCCGTAGATCACGTTCTCGTCGACGATGGGGATCAGTTCCTTGACCTCCCCCGGCGTGATGATCGACGCGTCGAGGCCGTAGGAGGTCGCCCAGCCGTGCCGCCGCTTGAGTTCCGCCCAGCGCGCCTCACTGTGCGCGATCTCGACGCCGCCCACCGGGTAAAAGCACGATTTCCCCTCATACGACAGGCCGTTCAGCAGTTCGACCGTGTACTGCGCGAACTCGCACATCATTTTCGAGCTGTTCGTCTGGAACACGAGTCCCGGCGCGTGCGAGGTCGAGCCGCCCGTGTCGAACAGCGGCCCCTGATCGACGACGACGATATCCCCCCAGCCGAGTTTTTGCAGGTGGTAAGCCGCGCTGGCCCCCACGATGCCCGCGCCGATGATCACCAGTTCTGCCTGGTCTCGCATAAATCCCCCTCTGTGCTGCTGCGTGCGCTTGTTTAACGGTCTATAGCCAGAATGGCTCGACATCCCCTTCGTCCCAGTAACGCGGATCCGTTGTATCCAGATACATGCTCGCATCGCCCCGATGTGCGGGATACCGCCCCGGAATCTGCCGGGACGCACGGCGGGTGCGCCGTATTCCATCCAGCCGCCGGATCGAGCGTCCCCGCTGGTGCAGGTGATACAGGCCCCGGCGCGGGAGCGGAACCCGCCGCCGTTGAGCGTGGGTCGCCGGGCGCGGGGTGGCGATGCGTGTCACCTGCCCCTCTCCGCTGCCGGAGGCGGACCGGCGGATCGGGCGGTCCTCGTACAGCGCGCTCAGCCGCCCGGTGAAGCGCTCCAGCCGGAACAGGCTGATCTCATGCCGGGTCGACTGCCGCTCCGCGAGGTCGGCCATCACCTCGCCGATCACGCTGGCGAACTTGTAGCCGTGCCCGGAGAAGCCCGTCGCAAACGACACCTGTGGATAGTCGGGATGCAGGTCGATGATGAAGTGGTTGTCCGGCGAGTTGATGAACATGCACGCCTTGAGCGACATGGTCGGGCCTGCGCCGTCGGGGAAGTAGCGCGCGGCGAACTCGCGCAGCATTTCCTCGTCCTCGACGTCCGGCTCCCGGTCGTAGGTGTCCGGGTTGACGATCTCCTCGAAGTGATGGTACTTGCCGAACTTAAAACCGGGTACGCCGTACACCGGGAACCCGTAGAACCGCCCCTCGTCAACGAGCAGGTTGAACACCGGGAATGTCTCCGGCGTGAAGTACTCCGGGCGCTCCGGCTGGAGCCACGCGAGCACCTGCCGCTCCGGTACGGAGAGACCTTCCAGAAACGGCAGCATCCGGTGACTCCACGATCCTGCGGCGAACACGAGGCTGTCCGCGTCGTACTCGGCCCGATCCGTGATGACGCGCACGCCGTCACCGCGCGGCTCCCAGTCGAGCACCTGCTCGCGCCCGTGAATCTCCGCGCCGAGCGAATGGGCCGCCTCGACGAAAGCCACCGTTGCCCGCTCAGGGACGAGGAAGCCGCCGTCGGGCTGGAACACGCCCATGATGTCGAACGGAAGCTGGTAGCCCGGCCAGCGGGCGTTCATCTCCGCACCGGTCAGCACCTCGTGGGTCAGCCCGTGATCGACGCAGGATTGCAGCGATCCCTTGAACACCCAGCTTTCGGCAGGCCCGGCGTCGACGGAGCCTGTCTTGTAGAAGATCTTTTGGTGAGTACGATCCTCGATCTCGGCCCACAGCTCGAAGGCCCGCCGGAGCAGCATCACGTAGGAGGGGTCCTCGTAGTAGGCCAGCCGGATGATGCGCGTATAGCCGTGCGAGGAGCCGAGGTCGTGCGGGATGTCGAACCGCTCGATGCCGAGCACCCGCTTTCCGCGCCGGGCAAGCTGGTAGCAGATTGAACTGCCCATCCCGCCCACGCCGACGACGATTGCATCGTAGTGTTTAGAGTAGCCTATCATACCTTGCGCGGCCCCCTTGCCCGCATACGCACACCCTGCGGATCGAAGAACGGCGTCGGCGTGACGGTGGCGACCGTTGGTCGCCCGTTCACCGCGACGAGCAGCTTCGCGCCCGGCCACGAGTGCGTGGTGCGGACGAAGCCCAGCGCCAGCGTCTTGTCGACCGAGTAGCCGCGCGCGCTGGAGGTCACCTCACCAACCTGCTCGCCCGCCGTCTCCGGGTCGAATTCGTCGCCCGCCTCGCTGCCGGTGAACATCTGCTCGCGGAACGACGAGATATCCGCGATGCTGTAGATCGGGTCGCCCGTCTTGGCCGCGACCTCGCCCTCCAGCGTCAGGCCGGTCCAGCGTTCGTCCAGCCCGGCGTCCTGAAGGCGCAGCAGCGCATCCCGCCCGATAAACTGGCGTTTGTCGAAGCGAATCCAGGGGTCGAGGCCGAGGTGGAAGGGCGTGATATCCTCGTTGATGTCCGGCCCGTAGAGCGGGAAGGCTTTCTCGATGCGAAGGCTCTGCATCGCAGCGACGCCGTACGGCATCAATCCGAACGCCTTGCCCTCCTTTTCCAGATATTCCCACAATACGGCGACTTCCTCCGCCGGGGTGTAAAGCTCGTAGCCCAGCTCGCCCGTATAGCCCGTCCGCGAGATGATGAGCTTCGTCTCGTTGATCACGCCCTCCCCGAACCGGAAAAACGGCAGCGTTTCGAGGTCGAGTTCGGACGTGATCTTCGACAGGAAGTCACGGGAGCGCGGTCCCTGCACGGAGATCAGCGCGATGGCCCCCGTCAGGTCGTTGGCGTAGGCGCTCATCCCCACCCCGTGATCGGCGATCCAGCGGGCCGTCTTTTTGCGCGGGCCGGAGCTGGTGATGATCATGAAGTGCTCGTCGCCGAACTTGTAGACCGTCACGTCGTCGACGATGCCGCCCTCCGGGTTGCACATCGTCGTATAGCGAATCTGGCGCGGCTCCATGTCGACGATCTCGTTGACGACCAGCCGCCGGACCAGCCGCTCTGCGCCTGGCCCTTTGATGTCGACCTCGCCCATCGTCGAGAGGTCCTGCATCCCGACGTTGGTGCGGGTGTTCTTGTGCTCCTCCATCGGCGAGACGTAGGACAGCGGGTACATGAAATCCCCGCCGCCCTTGACCATCTTCGACGCCGTGCGCCGGTGGATGTCGTACAGGGGGGTTCTGCGTTCTGGCATGGCTCATCTCTTCCTTTGACTCGTGCCTGAGGATAAAAACACCGATCGAGAAGTCCCTTCCCCGGCCCCCGCCGGAACCGGCGCCCCTTTCAGGCCGGGGAAGGGTGGTATGGCGTCTACGAAAGCTCCGCCTTGCGCTGCTCCATGAAGGCCGTCAGCGCTTCGTCGACCGCCGGATCGATCTCTGGCGCCTCATATGATTTCAGCAGTTCTTTCACTTTCTGATAGGCGCGGGTCGTCGCATCAGGCGAGCCTGCTTCCATCCACTCTTCGGCGGGCCGGTAATCAAACAGGTCTGCACGATAGAACGCCGTGCGGAACCGCTCGATGGTGTGCGGCGTTCCCAGGTGATGCCCGCCCGGCGCAACCGTGCGGATCGACTCCATCGCGAAGGCCTCATCCGATAGGTCTAGCCCCTTGAGGAAGGTGTGAAGCATCCCCAAAATCTCGCAGTCCATCACGAATTTCTCGTACCCGGCGGTCAGACCGTTTTCCAGCCAGCCCGCCGCGTGCAGCACGAAATTGACGCGCGCCATGATGGTCGGGATCATCGTCATCACGGCCTCGTAGGCCGCCTGCGCGTCGCTGATCTTCGAGCTGGCGAACATCCCCCCGCTGCGGAACGGCAGGTTGTAGCGGCGGGCAAGCTGCGCGCTGGTGTAGATCGCGATCTGGCTCTCCGGCGTGCCGAACACCGGCGCGCCCGTCTGGAGATCGACGTTGGTGAGGAACGACCCGTACACGACCGGCGTGCCCGGCTCGACCATCTGCGAGAATACGATGCCTGCCAGCGCCTCCGCGTTCTGCTGGGTGACGGTCCCCGCGATGGTGACCGGGGCCATCGCCCCGGCGAGGATAAACGGCGTGATAATCGTCGCCTGCCGCGCGCGGGCGTACACCTTCAGCGCGCCCAGCATCTTGTCGTCGAGGCGGCGCGGGCTGCTGATGTTGATCAACGAGATGAGCGCCGGGTTTTCGCGGATCTCGTTCTCGCCGAACAGAATCTCGGCCATTCGCACGCTGTCGGCGGCATTTTCTGTGCTCGTCACCGACCCCATGAACGCCTTATCGCTGTACTTAATGTGGCTGTAGATCATGTCGAGGTGCCGAGTGCTCACCGGGCAGTCGGTCGGCTCGACGATGGTTCCGCCGGAATGATGCATATACGGGCTCAGGTAGGCCAGCTTGACGAAATTCTCGAAGTCCTCAAGCGTCGCCTCGCGCCGCCCCCGCTCCTGATCGATGACGAATGGCGGGCCGTAAACCGGCGCGAAGGTGATGTAGTTGCCGCCAATGGTCAGATTGTTGTCCGGGTTGCGGGCAAGCTGGGTGAACTGCGACGGCGCTTTGGCGACGTACTCCTCGACCAGCCCCGGATCGAAGGTGACCGTCTCCCCTTCGACCCGTGCCCCGTGCTTCTTCAGGATGGCGAGCGACTCCTCGTCGTAGAAATCCATGCCGACTTCGGCCAGCACCTCCATCGAGGCGTTGTGGATGCGCTCAAGCCCTTCCTCGGTCAGCAGTTCGTAAACGGGCAGGTCGTTCACGGGCTGCGCCATATGGACCTGCGCTGCCTCGCGTTGACGCTCGCGCCTGCGCTGGCGGCGTTCACTGCGGCTGGAACTCATCGGTCCCTCCTGAGCTAAACTGGAACGAATCAGAATCGAACATCGTGCCACGTCTTTCAGGTGGCACGGCTGGCTTCTAAACGGCGATCGATGGTTTCTGCTGTACGACGTGCGTGAGGGCCTTCCGCGCAGAGCGGGCTACTCGGCGTCGGTCCCGCCGAGCATCGCAGAAAGCACCTCCTCCTGAAATGTGTGTATGTGTTCCGTCATCAAGCTCACCGCCCGGTCGGCATCCCGCGCTTGCAGGGCCTCCAGCATCAGACGGTGTTTGAGAATAACTTCCTGCATGTCCCCGATGCGATTCAAGAAGAAGTACCACAGGCGTAGGCTGAGGGCGTAGAGGGTGACGAGCGCGTCCTGCAAGAATTTGTTATCGGCGGCCTCGTAGATGATCTGGTGGCACATCTCGTCGATGACGATCAGGGCTTCGTAGTCCCCATCGGCCTCGGCTGCGCTGTCGAGGGCGAACTCCATGCGCGCCCAGTGCTCATCCGTTCCGCGCTCGACAGCCAGTCGAACTGCGAGGGCCTCAAGGTCGAGGCGGACCTCGAACAGGCGCTGCAAATCGGTGATGCCGATCTCAGTCACGAAAATCCCGCGTCGCGGGACAATCGTCACGAGCTTTTCCAGGGAGAGTCGAAGAAGCGCCTCACGGATGGGTGTACGTCCAAGTCCGAGTTCGTTCTGAAGCGCTGCCTCGTCCACGATAGCGCCCGGCGGCAGGCCCAGCGACACGATCTTACGCCTGATCTGCTCGTAAGCCTGCTGGCTCAGCGACTGCCGACTTCGTCTGCTTACCGCGTTGCCATGTTCGTCTTCCGGCGCGATGATCATACCGGGTTCCTTGATTCGCCGGGCGGTGACGGGCGGCGCTGCCACGCCCCGCCGAGATATAGTACAAATATATTAGCTATATATCTGTACGTTTTATGGTAGCATAGAATCATGGTTGAAGCCAGCCCTGTTCAGGAATCGTTCCGAACCCTGTTGTGTGATCCGGCAAGAAGCCGGGATCGTCAGCTCGGCAGGGGGATTGACAAGCTATATGGAGTGTGATATATTTGCCGTATATCGCTGAGATATGAGATGAGTGCATAGGCCTCAGGTAGAAAGTCTACTGCCCATCATGCTGGCTGAGATTTTCAGAAAGGCTTGTATAAACAAAACCGCCGGGGAAAAGTCGTGCGCCCATTCATTGATCCTCGGCGGTTTTGTTTTTTCTAAGAGATCGAAGCCATCGGAACGTGTACTTGCGTTTTGGACACAGCCGCAGGTAACAAATAACACGTTAACAACAAAATCATAGGAAGGCACTCCGGATCACATGTATCCGGGGCAGGGCCGATCAGATACTCCTATTCGCCTCCTTTTTGAGACCCGTCAACCTGACGCGGACTCGCCGCCTCGTGACCCATTAGTGCGGATCGGACCCTGAGTGAAGCCAGAGATTCCGTGTGATGCTCCATTTTCACCGGATTCTGGAGCTGTCCCGCAACTGTGAGGAACGCCGCAGACCCGGCGCCAAGCCAGACCACTTGCCGCACCATGATGACGCAGCCTCCGAGGAGAGGGTGGAAACCACCTCTCCTTTTTTTGATCAAGTGCCTTATTGTTACCCAAACCTAAGCCCCGTGTGCCGAATACCCTGAAAGGGTGTTTTGCATCGGTCACTCTGACGCTGGTTGCTCGAAAGGAGGTGCGCGCAGGAGACTGTAACGCAGTCGAGCGTTGACCAATGTCGATAAAAGGATGCATACCTTGAAGAAGCGACTATCCCATTCGGGAGGAGAATTTTGAGATGAGATTCAAAAGACTCGGACTCGCATTCCTGATCGTCACAATCGTGGCGATGCTGCTCATGGCCTGCCAGCCAGCGGCACCGGCGGAGGAACCCGCCGCCGAGGAACCAATGGAAGAGGCGGAGGAGCCCGCAGCTGAAGAGCCGATGGAAGAAGAGGCTGCTGCGGAGGAACCCACCGAAGAAATGGCGGCGGAAGAGCCGGCGACGGAAGAGGCGATGGAAGAGCCCGCCGGTGACAAGACCTTCACCGTCGGCATCCTGGGCCCCTTCACCGGCCCCAGCGCCCGTACGGGCGAGGAATTCCGCACGTC
>CAZWUX010000052.1:2484-16510 GCA_964637665.1 uncultured Anaerolineae bacterium | reverse complement strand
CCAGCCTGATCCTGGGGCTGGCGCTGGCCCAGATCACCGGTAACCTGCACTGGATCGTCGTCCCGCTGCTCATCCGCGGCGTGGGCGTGATCAGCTCCATCATCGGCACGTACGCCGTCTCGCTGTGGAAGAACAAAGACGCCGAAGCGGCGATGTTCTCCAGCTACGAGCTGTCGAGCGCGATCACCATCGCGTCCGCGTTCGTCATTTCCTACTTCTATGCTCACGACATCCGCATGGGCGTGTTGAACGCGGTCGGCGTGGCGCTGGCCGTCGTCTTCAACCCGCTGACGGCCTACGCGACAAGCTGGGAGAGCAAGCGCGTTCAGAACATCGCGGCGGCGACGCGCTTCGGCCCCGCGCTCGTCATCCTTGAGGGGATGAGTCTGGGCTACCTGTCGAGCGTGTGGGCGGTGACGGTCATCATCGTTGCACTGTCATCGTCGATTCTGATCTACTCCGCCGGGCTGCCGCCGGGAATATCGCAGGGTTTGCTGATCGCGGCCATCGTGATCGGTGTGGTGGGCGGCATCTTCCAGTGGGTGCGGCATAAGGCGTGGATCGAGGGCCTGATCTTCTTCATGTGGACGCTGGTCGTCGGGTTCTTCCTGTTCAGCATGGCGCCCGTCGCGCAGGAGAACGCCTTCACATATATCCTGTTCGGCGTGAGCATGATCGGCGTCGGGATGCTGTCGCACACCGGCAACAACGTCAGCATGGACACCTTCGGCCCCATCGTGGACAACGCGAACGGGATCGGCGAGGTGGCCGGTATGGGAGACGAGCAGCGCGACATCATGGCGGCGCTCGACGCGGCAGGTAACACGACGAAGGCTATCACGAAGGGCGTGGCGATCGGCTCGGCGGTCATCGCGGCGCTGTCGCTGTACGGCGCGTTCTTCACGGATATCAAGCGCGTATGGCCGACCGACCTGCGTGGGCCATTCACGGAAGTCGTCAATCTGACGAACCCGACGGTGTTCGTCGGGCTGCTGATCGGCGGGATGCTGCCGCTACTGTTCGGCGGGCTGCTCATCAAGGCCGTGAACCGCGCTGCCTCGCAGATGATGGCGGAGGTTCGCCGCCAGCTTCACATCCCGGCCATCTGGAAGGGCGAGGAGACGCCTGACTACACACGGGCGGTCGAGATCAGCACACGCGCGGCCCAGGCGGAACTCATCCCGCTGGGGACCATTGCAGTGCTGTCGCCGATCTTCGTCGGGTTCCTGCTGAAAGAGCAGGCGCTCGGCTCCTTCCTCGCGGGGATCATCGTTAGCGGCCAGCTTCTCGCCGTGTTTATGGCGAACGCAGGCGGGGCGTGGGACAATGCGAAGAAGTACATCGAAGATGGGCACTACGGTGGGAAGGGCACGCCCAACCACGACGCGGGCATCGTGGGCGATATCGTCGGCGACCCGCTCAAGGACACAGCAGGCCCGGCCCTCAACCCGATGATCAAGGTGATGAACCTCGTCGGGCTGATCATGGCCCCCATCGTCGTAGAATACGCGGGGTTCCCGCCGGTTATCGTCGTCATCATCGTTCTGTCGCTGGTGGCGATCCTGTGGGCGATCCGCCGGTCTGACCGCGAGTTCAGTCTGGTAGGTGAGGAAGGCACCGAGGCCTTCCAGGCGGCTGCCGCCGACTGACGGTTGATCCCGCTGCAACCGGAAACGACGCCGGGGATGCGATGCCGCATCCCCGGTTTTTTCGTTTAGGTCGTTTTACGAACGGAATCGATCAACGGGCCAGATAGCCGCCATCTACAGGATAATAGGACCCCGTCACAAACGATGCCTTATCCGACGCGAGCCACACGATCAGCTCCGCGACTTCCTCCGGCTCGCCAAGCCGCCCGATGGGGTGCATCGAGACGAGCATCTGGTTGGTTTCCTCGTCCTCCTCAAGCTGCTCGATCATCGGGGTGCGGATAAAGCCCGGTCCGACCGCGTTGACGCGCACGCCCTGCGCGGAATACTCCAGCGCGGCGTTCTTCGTCAGGCCGACAATGCCGTGCTTGGCGGCGACGTAAGCCGGCGCCGTCGCGAAGCCAACCTGTCCGAGGATCGAGGCGACGTTGATGATCGAACCGCCGCCGCTCGCCAGCATGGCGGGGATCGCGTACTTCATCCCGTAAAAAACGCCGCTGAGGTTGATGCCGATCACGCGGTCCCAGCTTTCGAGGCTGTAGTCGGCCAGCAGGGCCGCCTCGCCGCCGATCCCGGCGTTGTTCACCATCACGTCGAGACGCCCGTAAGTCTCGACCGCCTTATCGACCAGCGCCTTCACCGCGCCCGGATCGGACACGTCCGTATTCACGAAAATGGCCTCGCCGCCCTGCTGCTCGATCAGGCGGGCCGTCTCCCTGCCGCCTGCCTCGGCAACGTCCGACACGACGACCCGCGCCCCCTCGCGGGCCAGCGCCAGCGCGGTCGAGCGGCCAATTCCGCTGGCCGCGCCCGTTACGATTGCAACTTTGTTTTCCAACTCAGCCATGATAAACCAGCTACTCCTTCGTCAACTAACATAGAAACGTTCAACCTACCACCACACATATTGTGACAAATTTCACAAATGGTTGCCATTAGAAACAGGTATGAAATGTCAACGTGCTACCGGCGCGACCGCACATACTCACTCGGCGACATGACCCGAAACCCCGCGCGCTCGCGGTTCGAGAGCAGATGGTCGTCGTTGGAGATCAGGATGGCGCCGGTGTGGGCGGCCAGCGCGGCGAATTTGCGATCGTCGGGATCGCTGATGGCAGCAAACTCGCCGGGGCGCAGGTCGTCCGTTTGCTCGCCCTCCGGCCTGAACAGGTCCGCGAAACGCCCCCACGACAGCGGCGGGATGCGCCGGACGATGTTCTCGGATTCGGCGCGAGTGGCGGCGTCCCAGATCAGGTCGATCTCGCCGCGCCGGATAGCCTGAATGATGTGTGCTGCATGGCTGCCGGGGTTGAACCCGGCGGCGACGAACACGTTGGTATCCAGCACGACCCGATTGAACATAATGCGCTCCGACCGTCAACGACCGTTTTCATGATCGTATCAATTCGGCCCGGCGAAATGCCATACCGGGGCGTGATCCGATGCGCGGTTAGCAGCCGGAGTTGTGGTACTGCTCGGTGAGCAGCCGGGCGAGGGCCAGCCCGCTGTTGATGGGCATCCAGTCCCAGTCGGGCGCATCGCCGGGGTAGCGCTGAACCCACCACATATACTCCATCAGGTACTTGGCAGGTTCGCAGCGGCTTCCCTCGGCAGGGCGGCTGGTGAAGTCGTACTGCTCGGAGCGGAAGTCGACGACGTGGCCCAGCTCGTGCGCCCAGCGCGAGTTGAGCGCGCCCGGATAGCCGAGCAGCACGTCTGCGACCTCGGTGGGGGAGACCGCCACCTCGTTCTGGCGGCGGCGCGAAACGTGAAAGCCCGCCTCAAGCTCCTCGCTGATCGTGATGGTCAGCGGATCGCCATCCCCGCCGTAGGTCGCGTCGAGGATGATGGCGGCCTCCAGATCGTTGAACAGGTGCCCGGAGCGGTAGGGCAGTAGGAGGGCTTCGATCACTTCCTGCCGGGTTGGCTCCTGATTGAACGTGCCGTTGTGGGCGATCTCGCTGTCGAGAAACGCCGTGACGCTCTCCTGATCGACGACAACGCGGTCATCGATCATCGCCTGGAGAAAGCGCTCGCGGCGGATGTCGACCGTGCCGGAATCGGGCAGGTGGACGAACGGCGGCGCGAGCGGGGTCCACTCGGCCATGCGCTCGACGGTCGTCTCATCCCACCGGAGGCCGCCGAGATCGGCGAGGCTGGCCTCGATCCGCCAGGCGACGATCCGGTACTTGGGCAGGTTGCGCTCAAGGTGCGCAACGCCCGTCGTGTAGAAGGACTCGATCAGGTTGATGAGCGGATCGGGCAGGAGTTGATCCCAGCGGCGATAATACGAGAAACCATAGTGATAATACTGCTGGCCGTCCGGCCCGTCCTCGATCCACACGCCGGGGGCTTCTCGCACGTTCAGCCGGTAGCCGGTCCGGGCCTCGACCACGTCTCCGGTTTTTTCATCCAGCCAGCCCGCGATGCGTTTTTCACCGCTCTGCACGTCGATGATCGTGTAACCGACGGATTTGACAAGCTGCTCGTCGGTCGCCTCGACGGCGGAAAAGTAGGCGCTGCCGATCTCGATCAGCGCCCCGCTGCGCACTGCCGCGATGACGCGGGCGTCCAGCGGTCGGAACGCGGTGTCGTCCCCGGCGATGAACCGCGCCCAGCGATTGGCAAGATCGCGGTCGATGAGGGCCAGCTCCTCGCGCGTCAGCGAGCCGAGTTCGCGGCGGATGGTGGCCTGATCCACCGTGCGCGACGCGAAGGCGGGCAGCGTCACGCCGACCACGTCACCCGGCCCGGCATCCACCAGAATGGGTTCGGCGGAGGCCCACCCGTCCTGCTCGGCCAGATCGTGCGCGATGACGAACGGTGCGCTGCCGATGGCGAACGTCGCGACGGCGTAACCGCCCCGGTCGATGTGCGCATCAGCGGGCAGGGCGTCCGGCAGGTGGACAGGCGCCCATTCCCCGGCGTCCAGACCGAGCAGTTCATCGCGCAGCCAGGGCCAGTCGCCGGGGCGCAGCGTTTCGCCTTCCAGCCGCTCGACGGCGGCGTCGAAGTCGCCCAGGCCGGTTTCGACGAGCAGCAGATAGGTTCCCGGCTCCACACCGTCGACGGCGAACTGGCCCCCTTCACCCGTGGTGGCAACCTGCGGGGTGAGCGTGCAGGCCGCTGGTGAGCCGGATTCGCCCGTCACACGGCAGAGGGCGATCCGCTGGCCCTCGATGCCGACGCCGTCCGCGCCGGAGAGCAGCCCCCGGATCGACGCGAACGGCTCCGGGGTCGGCGTGGGGGTGACTTCGGGTGGCACGGCACGGCAGGCCGCCAGCGCGAGGGCGGCGAGGGTAATCAGAATGACAACGATCGGCGTTTTCCGCATGGGACAGATTTTAAACCGTCAGGGCGGGGATTTGTAGTAGATAGAATCCGTAGATAAACAAAAAAGGCTGCCCAAACGGACAGCCTGAGGTTCCCGAACAGGCGGGCGCGCTACGAGCGGCGGCGGGGCGTCGTCTCACGGTCGACGGGCACCGGGACGAGGCTGCGCTCGCCGCGCTGCCGGATGCGATCCTCGATCAGCCATGCCGCGCCTGCTGCCAGAGCGGCTCCTACCAGTAAAACTGCGGTTGTCAGGGGTGTCATAGTACCATCCTCGTTTCGATTCTTGGCTACAGGCCGCTCATTGCGGCGCAGACAGTCGCGAATAGTATAGTTAGTGTAGTGAGTGGGCAGCCGACTTTCAAATGCGCAGCGTAAAACTTCCGTTAATTCCGGGCAGAGCGCCCGCCAGCCGCCCGACTTGCACTGCCGCGACGTGTGGGGCAAACTAGCCTGTAGGCCACCGACATCAACCAGTTGAGCGCAAACGCTAGGCAGAGGAACAGGACTCAATGACGGATTCATCCCAGGGTGGGGATACCCTGACCGGAACGACGCTCGGCAAATATGAGATCGTCAGGCAGCTCGGCAAAGGGGGAATGGCGACCGTTTACCTGGGCCGCCAGACATCCATCGGGCGGACGGTCGCGATCAAGGTCATGCCCCGGCATTTCATGCACGACGACACGTTTATGCAGCGCTTCGAGCGCGAGGTGAAGGTCATCGCCGAATTGCAGCACCCGCGCGTGCTGCCGGTGTTCGACTACGGGCAGATCGAGGGGCGGCCCTACATCGTCATGGCGTATATGGCGGGGGGGACGCTCACCGACCGCATCGAGCAGGGGCCGATGTCGCTGGACGAGATCGAGCGGCTGGTCACGCAGATGGCGGAAGGACTCGACCACGCCCACCGGAAGGGCGTGATCCACCGTGATTTCAAGCCGAGCAACGTCCTGCTCGACGAGCATGGGAACGTCTATCTGGCGGACTTCGGGATCGCGAAGATCAGCGAGGTAACGGTCAACCTGACCGGGACGGGCGTCGTCGGGACGCCCACCTACATGGCCCCGGAGATGGCGCGGGAGGGGGCTGTGACGCCCGCCGTCGACATTTACGCACTGGGCGTCACGCTCTACCAGATGCTCACCGGGCGCGTGCCGTACGAGGGACAGACGCCGCTCAGCGTGATGATGGCGCACGCCACCCGCCCGATTCCGAACGTGCGGGCCGAGCGGCCCGACCTGCCCGAGGGGATTGCAGCGGTCGTTCAGCGGGCGCTCGCCAAGACGCCCGAAGCCCGTTTCGCGACGGCGGGCGACCTCGCGGAGGCGCTGAAACAGGCCATCGCCGGGCAGACGTGGGAGCCAGCCGCCGCCGAAGATCAGGGGGTGGCGACGGCCATCCACACGCCGCCGGGGCTGACTCAGCCGGAGGGCGACTGGATGACACCCCGCCCGCCGACGCCCGGACCGCCCACGTCCACACGCCCACGCACGCCCACGCCACCCCCGCCTAAGAAGAAACAGAGGCGGTGGGGCCTGATCGCGGCCATCGTCGGCGTGATCGCAGTCGTGGGCTGCGTCATTGGAGTCGCCGCGCTGGGTGGGCTGGCGGCCCTGTTCTCCGGCGCGACGCCGACGCCGCTGCCGCCGCCGACCGATCCGCCGCCGACAGTCGCTCCGACCAATCCGCCGCCGACGGAAGCTCCAGCGCTCGGCGCATCGCCGACCGCCAGTACGGGCGGCGGCGTGACCGGCACGGGGACATCCCTGATCATCGACAACCAGTCGGCCCAGACCGTATGCGAGCTTTACGTCTCGCCGAGGGACAGCGATTCGTGGGGGGACAACCAGCTTGACCCTGACACTGTCATCGCCAGCGGGGACACGTTCACGCTCGAAGGCGTGCCATCCGGCGTGTACGACATGCAGGTGCTCGATTGCAGCCAGTACTTGCTGGCCTCACGCTACGGTGTCGATCTCAGCGGGCCGGAGATTAGCTGGTCGGTGCGTGACAAAGACGCAACGCTGCTCGTCATCAACAACAGCGACCTGGCCGTATGCGGCGTCTACGTCTCGTCGCCCGCCGACACGATCTGGGGACTCTCCCAGCTTGGCGAATCCCAGCTTGCGCAGGGTGGACAGGTCGAGGTTGCCGTCGCCAGCGGGACGTGGGACCTGCGCGCCGAGGCGTGCGAGGGGGACGTTTACTGGGAGGAATATGAGATCGAGATCAGCACCCATCAGGAATGGACGCTGAATAACTGATCGATCCTCGCCGCAAAGACAGGCCCGCACCGCCCGGTGCGGGCTTTTTTATGCGCCACCAACCTCGCCGGGCGCGCCGCGCATGATACGCAGTGTGTCTACTTCCAGCCATTGCTCATGGGGTACGGGAAGAGAACGCCAGCGGAAGCGGCCCCAGGGCGTGGCGACGAGTGACTGGTTGTCGATCCACATCACGAAGCCGAGTGGGCTGCCGGAGAGCGGGGCAGATGGGACGCGGGGCGGGGTGTCACAGTCGAGCACGGTGCGCCCATCGACGCTGAATACCACACGGTCGCTCCCCCACGCCAGCCTGTAGGTCCGCCAGGCTGTCATATCTCCATCAACCGGGGCCTCGCTGACGTTGAGGGCGCGCTGCCACACGGGCCAGAGCGCGTGATACACCGGGCGAATGTTCATCAGTGGGACGGCCAGCGGGGCAGTCGGCGCGAGCAGCAGGAACGGCGCGCGGATGGCGTCGACGGTGGCGGCCTTCCAGCCGTGGCCGGGCACGTCGCGGGCCAGCTTCATGTTGGACTGGGGCGAGCTATAGAAAAACCAGACGGCGCGGGGCAGGGCGGGCAGGCGCAGGCCCGTCATGAGGAAGGGGTCATTCCAGAAGCCGAAGCCCGCCGTGCCCTGAAGCTCGCCCGCCGGGTGGGAGAAGCGCGCCCGCACGGTGAGCGTGAGCGGCGGCCCCCAGAGAAAATTGCGGCGAGAGCGATCGGAATAATCGTCGATTTGAGTGTTCGTGTAGGCGCTGCCATCCGATGGGTGATTGATAAAACGCCATCGGTCCCCTGCCGCCTCGATCGCGCTCCCGGCGAGGGCGTGGCGCTGCCATTCGGATCCGGGCCCGGCGGCAAAGTCGACGTTAACGCTGTCCGGCCCTGCGTCGCCTCGTTCCGGGGGCGATGTGCTCATCACGGCCCCGGCTCCATCAGCCGGGCGTCCACTTGTCGAGTCGCAGACGCAGGGCGATGTCCGCGTCGACCGGGTAGATGCGCTGGGCGGGCACGAGCAGCATGTCCGGCTCGGCGGCGAAGACGGCCTGCTGCTGGACGAACCCGGTGATGTCCTCGACCTGAACGATCCACTCGGTCGCGAACTTTCTGAGCGTATCGCCGCGCAGGCCGATCTGGGCGGCGCGGCGCGCCAGCTTGGGTCCGTAGGGCGGGTAGTCGGGGTCCCACTGGAGGCGTACGTCGGACGCGGCGACGGCAGCCTGCCAGTCTGCCTGAGTTGGGTAGATGCCGGGGGTGTGGCGGCTGGACACGGCCTCCGACAGCATCCGGTCGAAGGCGGCGCGATCCAGCCACAGGGCCAGCACCGCCCGCTGGCCCGGCTTCGACGCCCATTCGCTGCGGTGCATCATCCACAGGAAGCTGGTCTTGATCCAGCTCATCCGGTCGAAGCTGAAGCCCGGCCCACCGAGCCGTCCATGCTCGGCGGCGTAGGCGGCAATTTTCGGAGGATAAGCCTGGTAGACGACCACGGAATCCGCGTCGTACTGGGCGAGAATCACCCGCCCGCGATCCGGCCAGCGGGCGCGTTCGTCGTCGTAGGGTTTCAGCCTCAGATGCGTCATAAGGGGGGCGAGTCCGCACCGGTCAGGGGACGCGGACCGCGCCGAACTCCTCCTCCAGCCGTCCCATCCAGAGATTCGCGACCTCGCCCACCGACTTGAGGCAGGTCTCGAACTCCTCATAGCTGATGTCGGCGATGGGGCGCTTCGTCTCGACGCTGATCATGTCGCGCTCGGCCCCCACCTCCTCGGAGGCGACGATGGCGAAATAGGCCAGCCCGGTTGACGGCTCGTCGCTCATGTCGAGCAGGTGGTAATAGAGAGGCAGAATCTTGCCGGTTTCGGGGTCGGGCAGGAAGTTGGTGAACGCCTTGAAGATCAACAGGTTTTCTTCGGGCCGGGCGATGATGTGCAGGCCGGCGTTCTCATACTGGATGCGACAGCGGCCTTTGTCGTCCAGCGCCGCGCCCTCGCTGATCTTGTTGAGATAGGTGTTAATGGCCTTGATGCCGCGCTCGATAGTGCGATGGCGGGCGCGCAGATGGGCGAGCATGACGCTGGCTCCTTGTCTCGTGGGGGCAAACCGGCGGCGCGTATCAGCCGAGGGGCGATGCGTCGTCCGCCATTTCCTGCCGGATTATAGCACGCAGCCGGTCGATCACAATCCGCGCCCCGCTGTGGGCGTCGTCGACATGCCAGCTCGTCCAGCCGTTGGCGGGGCCGTCCTGAAGCGCTTTGGCGACCTGATGGATCGACCCCGTCAGGTCGCCGCACCGGATGTGGCCGTCGGCCAGCACAACCGCCGTGAGATCGTCCTTGCCCCGGTAGTAGAGCGTCTGACCGGGCACGATCAGCCCGCGCTCCACAAGATGCCGGAACGGCACGCGCGGCTGCCGCCGGGGATCGGGGAACTCGAACACATCTTTTGTATAGGGGGAGTGGCGGGCCGCCTCGATGCGCTGGCGGGCGAGGCTGGCGTAATCCTCATCCTGCTCGATGCCCAGCCAGCGGCGGTGGAGCTTCCTGGCGACGACGCCGGTCGTGCCTGTGCCGAAAAAGGGATCGAGCACGACATCGCCGGGGTTGGAACTCGACTCGATCACGCGGTAGAGCAGCGCCTCCGGCTTCTGCGTCGAATGGGCCTTCCGCCCGTTCACCTTGACCCGCTCCGGACCGGAGCAGATGGGCAGCACCCAGTCAGAGCGCATCTGCTTGCCGCCGTTGAGGCGTTTCATGACGTGGTAGTTGAAGGTATAGGGCCTGCCCCGGTGTTTCTGCGCCCAGATGAGCGTCTCGTGAGCGTTCGTAAAGCGGGTGCCCTTGAAGTTGGGCATCGGGTTCGTCTTGACCCAGACGACCTCGTTGAGAATCCAGAAGCCGAGGTCCATCAGGATCGCGCCGACCCGGTAGATGTTGTGATAGCTGCCGATGACCCACAGCGTGCCCTGCGCCTTGAGCACGCGGCGGCAGGCCGTGAGCCACGCCTCGGTGAAGGCGTCGTAGGCGGCGAGGCTCTCGAACTGGTCCCAGTCGTCGTCGACCGCGTCGACCTTCGTCTGATTAGGCCGCCAGAGGTCCTGATTTAGCTGGAGGTTGTAGGGTGGATCGGCGAAGATGAGGTCGACGGACGCCTCCGGCAGAGTCGGGAGCACGTCCGTGCAGTCCCCGACGAGCACGCTGTCGAGCGGTAAATCCGGGTGGGGGTCGCCAGGCATAGGGTAAGGTGAGCGTCTTTCACTATCTCAATCCGAACGTTTCGCCGACGAACGCGCGCGCGCCGGGGCCGGACAAGCGCAGCCAGATCGGGCCGCTGTCGGGCGCGACGGTTTGCTCGAAGCGGAACTCCGTGTGGCGGCTGTAGGTGAGCGAGATGAAGAAAGCCGTCATCTGGCAGAACAACGGACCGCCCATGAAGCGCAGGGCGAAGCCGTCCGTCAGATCGCGAACCTCCTCCAGCACGAGACGCAGCACCCCGGCCATGTCGTCGTAGAGTGCCTGCGTCTCCGCCGGGTCGATGTGGAGCGTCTCGCGCAGCAGGTCCTCGTCGAACGACGTGAAGTTCCGGTAGCGCCGCACGATGCCGTCGACTTCCTCCACCGTGAAAGCGTCGGGGTCGAACGCCGTCTCGTCGAGCCACGCCCGCCATTTTTCATACTCAGGGTGATCGGGGTCATTCAGCACGTTGAGGATCACGTTCTGGTACTGGTGAATGCCCTCCAACTCCTCCGGCGGTGCGGCGCCACTGCCGCCCGTGACGTGCGGGAACCCGTCGCCGCTTCCCGCCGGGTGGATCGCCTCAAGCTCGACATCGTGCTCCCACCGGTTGGCGAAGCCGTAGATGTAGCGAAAACCCACGCCCGGTTCCGGGGCTATTTGATCCAGCGTGATGGACGCCTCATGTAGAATCTGCGCGAGGTCAAGCCCCTCCGGCATCTCATCCACACTGTAACGCATGTCGCGATCCATCACCGGCAGACCGTAAACCCGGTCGCCCGCTTCAAACCGGTGGAGATAACCATCCTGCCAGCCCATCGTGGCCTGAAAGATGTGATGCAGGCGGCCCAGCCAGATGCGGGCCGGGACCTGAAGCCGCCGCCAGATGGCCGGATCGCTGCCGCGCAGTGTGACTTTAAGTTCGTAGACGGGGTTCTCGCCCGTTCGATCTTCTGGCATAGTGCCCTGTGAACCTGTCTTCCTGATGAACGGTTTAGAAGCGTAGGTAGCCGTTTGGATCGACGGGCAGGCCGAAACGCAGCATCTCGAAATGGAGGTGCGGCCCCGAACTGTTGCCTGTGCTGCCGACCTCGCCGAGGGCGCTCCCACGTGCGATCCACGTCCCGCACGTGACGGACAGTACGCTCAGGTGTGCGTAATAGGTGCGCCAGCCGTTGCCGTGATCGAGCACGACGAGGTTGCCGTAGCCGACCGGGTTCCAGCCTGCGTAGACGACCGTGCCGCTGTCGGCAGCGTAGACCGTCGAACCGGCATCCTGCGCCAGATCGATGCCCGGATGCAGCGCGTGGAATGTCTGCGTGATGCGGTAGCCGTTCGCCGGGCGGATGAAATAGCCCGTCCCGGTGCGCTCGACGGTGGGATCGGCGCACAGGCCCGGCCCGACGCTCGCGTAGCGGACGCTGTTCGATCCGGCCTCGGCGGACGGGATCGACAGCGCCATGCCGGGGTAAATGCGCGACGTGTTCAGGATGTCGTTAGCCGTCGCGAGCGAGTGCAGCGTCACCCCGTAGCGCAGCGCGATGCTCGAAAGCGTCTCCCCGGCCTGCACCTGATGCGAAGTCCCGGCCTGAGCCGGGGCGGTGCGGGCCGACGCGCCCGGCGCGGGGATGTTCAACATCTGTCCCACGTAGATGCGATCCGGCGCGCTGAGGTCGTTGGCGGCGACGATACCATCCACTGTCACGTCGTACTCCAGCGCGATGGCCGCCAGTGTCTCACCCCACTGCACGACGTGCGCGCTGCCGCCGCCGGATGCGGGCTGCTCCGCCACTTCTTCCTCCGGCGAGGCAGCGGCCAGCGCGGCGGAATCCGGCGCAGGGATGCGAATCTCAAGCCCCGGATAGATCGCGTTGGGGCTGGCGAGGCTGTTGGCTGCCAGCAGATCGTCGACCGGGACCCCGTAGATCAGGCTGAGGCGGTACAGCGAATCACCCCGTTGGAGAACGTAGGTGGCGGAAGCCGCCTCGGCTACCCCGGCGACCTCGGCTTCCGGTTCGGATACCTCCCCGGTGGAAACGGGGATCACAAGCTGCTGCCCGGCGGCGATGCTGTCCGCGCTGGCAAGCCCGTTGGCTGTCATGAGGTCCTGTACCGGGACGCTGTAGCGGCGGGCGATGCCGCTCATCGTGTCGCCGCGCTGGACGGTGTACGTCTGCCCGCCGTCCGTATCTCGACCGGGGATGGTCAACACCTGCCCGGCGTAGATCACGTCGGGGTTGTTGAGGCCGTTGGCCTCGACGATGGCCTCAACCGTCACGCCGTAGCGCCGCGCGATGGCCGACAGACTCTCGCCCGCGCTGACGACGTGGGAGCTGGCCGTCGTGACCGCCGGGCTTACCTCGCTGCCGACGACGGCGGCCAGGAACATCGCAGGCACGGTGAGCGACGCCAGAATCCACGCGTAGGAGATCAGCCGGTGGACCCGCTCGGAAACGGGCCGCCGCCGCTTCGGTTTTAGCTTAAGGCGTTCCATAATGCTGTGGTGCCAATCCACGTATCCCGGTCAGGGTGAGTTGTCTTCGCATTATAGCCCGAAACCCGAATCCGCGCTGACGAGCCGCCGGATCAGAACAGGCGCGGCTTGCCGCAGTGGGGACAGGCATCCCTGAACCGGGGGTAATCATATCCGCAGTTCGTGCAGGTCACGATCTGCCAGTCGGCGCCCTCTGTTTGTTTGGTCTGCGCCGCGTCTGTCAGTGCGAGGACCGGCTTGCCCGTCAATGGGCAGTGAGCCAGTCCGGGGGCGTGCTGGTGCCCGCACGAGTAGCGCACCGTGCCCGGCAGTGGCATGGGGATCGTCTCCTGTGGGACGGTCGGTTTGCCGGTGCGGGGGCAGTAGGCTTCGCCGGGGGGATGATGGTGTCCGCAGCTATAGGCGGCGAACGGCTCGGATTCCGCGCGGTGGGCCTGCCAGAAGTCAAACACGGTCTGGCCCGCGATGGCGAATCCGATGTCGTTCACGAGCGCCGGGTTGATCACGCTGTCGGCCAGCCCGATGAGCCGCGCCTCCTCGTCGACGAGCGGACCGCCGGAGTTGCCGGGATTAATCGCCGCGTCGACCTGCACCAGCGGCGTGCTCAGCGTGATGCCGAACCGCTGTAGGGCGTCGTCGCCCGCGTGGCGCAGCCCGTTGTAGTGCCCGCCGGTCACCGCCCAGTCAAGATTGAGGGGATGGCCGATAGCGGCCAGCGGCGCGCCCGCCTCAAGCGTGCGGAACTCGAACACGATGCCGTCGAGGCGATCCGGTTCGAGCGTGGCGGGCGAATCGCGCAGCGCGAGCAGGGCGAGATCGAGATCGGGGGCGCTGGCGATGAGGTCCGCCTCGATCTGCTCGCCCGTGCGGAAGCGAACGTAGATTCCCCGCGCGCCGTCCACGACGTGCAGACACGTCGCCACGCGATCGCCGGGCAGATACATACCGCTGCCTGCGCTGCCGGAAGCACGGATCACCTTGACGACCTGATCCAGCACACGGCGGACGGCGGTTTCGAGTCTGCGAGCGCGGGCGGGTGGGCCGGGAA
>CAZWUX010000052.1:0-2474 GCA_964637665.1 uncultured Anaerolineae bacterium | reverse complement strand
CCGGGAACAACCGCCGGAGGCGGCGCAGCCTCGGCGTGGGCGGCGACCTGACCCGCCAGCACATCAACGAGGTCCTCAGCCAGATCGGCAGCCGTTTGGTACCGCTCGTCGGGTGATTTGGCGAGCGCCTTCTGGAGAATCAGATCGACGGCGGGTGGCAGATCGCCGCGCGCCTCGGAGATGGGCGGCGCAGGCTCGTTGACGTGCGCCCACATCATCTGTTCCGGCGAGCGATGGCTGAAGGGCAGGTGGCCGCTGAGCGCCTTGTAGACCAGCACGCCCAGCCCGTAAACGTCCGCCGCCGGGCCGGGCTGCGCGCTCTCGCTGACCAGCTCCGGGGCGATGTAAGACGGCGTCCCGACGACGCCCTCCAGCGCGGGCATCTGGCTGGCGGCGGCGACGTGCGCGATGCCGAAGTCGGACAGCACGACGTTGTGCTCCGCGTCGAGCAGGACGTTGGCCGGCTTGACATCGCGGTGGATCACGCCGTGCGTGTGGGCGAAGTCGAGGGCGGCGGCGAGCTGCGCCAGCAGCGGAACGGCCTCGTCGAGCGCCAGTGGGCCGTCGACCAGCCGGTCCTCCAGCGATCCCCCGGCCATGTAGGCCATGACGATGTACGGCACCCCGGCGTCCTTCCCGTAGTCGTAGATGGGGATAATGTGCGGGTGCTGAAGGCGGGCGGTCGTCTCGACCTCGCGTTTGAAGCGTTCGATAAACGACGGATCGCCCAACAGGGCGGAGGATAAGACCTTCAGCGCGACGTGCCGGTTGACCGATTCCTGCCGGGCGAGATAGACGGTCGACATGCCGCCCGCCCGGATCACGCTCTCGATCTGGCAGCCGCCGACGGTCCGCCCGATCCAGTCCTGACTCATCTGCGATCCTTCCCCGGAGATCAGTAGATAACCGCTCCTAATATGGATGCCGTTCACAAGCGGGCAGGAGAGAGGATACTCGATATCACGGTGTTATCCAAGCGGCGGCGGCACGATAGCGATGCGTGGCACGAGCGCCCGGTGGTCATAGGCGTATAGTACCGGGTTCCAATGGCAGATCGCCTCGATTTATGGCATGATCTGCCCGAACGTGCAAGGTCGGCACTGCCGCTGAGCGCAATCCGCAACAAGGAGATTTCGGCACGCGGGGCGCAAGCCCCGCCGTTTATTTGGACATGAACACGACTGACGAACGCATCCTATACGCTATCGAACTCGCTGAAACGGGCCGCCAGCGCGAGGCCGTGAATCTGCTGCGCCATATCGCGGAGCGGCAGCCCGGCAGTGTGGCCGCCTGGAAGTGGCTGGCTTACCTGTCGCCGGACAAGGGCGAGGCGCTGTGGGCGCTGCGCACCGTCGAGCGGCTGGCCCCCAACGATCCCTGGCTGCGCTCGGCGCGGCCTGCGCTGCTTCCGCCAGGCTACTACGATAACCCGCCGCCCACGACGTACGAGCGCACCCGTAGGCAGAAAAAACGCCACAAGCGGGGATGCCTGGGCGCGATCCCGGCCATACTGGTGCTGGGCAGTAGTATCGTGGTGGTCCTGCTCTTAGCTGTCGGCGCGTTCCTGTGGCGCGAGGATCGGGCGATGGTCGAGGCGAATGTCGCCGCGCTTCTGCAGCTCGTCGAGACAGGGGACGTGGCGACCGCCGTACCGGACGCGGCGCTGGGGTCGGGCGACGAGAATATCGTCCTGACCGTTGAGCCTGAGGTGAGCGCCATCCCCGATTCGGCTGCACTCGTCAGCGACGTGCAGGTGGCGTCGCGGGAGGAGTATTACCAGTTCGAGGCTGAGACGCTGGCCGAGGTGCAGTCAGGACTCTACAGTGGGGGGCCGCCCATCCTCGATGACGAGCACGCCATCGCGGTGACGACGTACCGGTTGTGGGTCGAGTGGGAGGCCCGGCAGGCGCCCGGCACCTGCCAGATGACGGATGCCGTCGTACACCTTGACGTTCTATACACATATCCGCAGTGGGTGCCGACCGGTCACCCCGATCCGGCGCTTTACGACGAGTGGGATCGCTTCATGGCCCACGTGACGGCCCACGAGGAGCACCACGCCGCGCTGGCGCTGGAATGTGCTAACACGCTGGCCGACCGTCTGGAGCAGATCGGTGGGCTGGCGACCTGCGATATGGCCGAGGGGCAGATCAATGCGCTGGTGGACGAGGTCTATGCGGGGTGTGAGGCTCAGCAGGCTGCGTTCGACCAGACGGAGGGGCGGACGACCTTCCCGCTGCCGTAAAAACCGCCGAAACGATGCTCACCGAGGTTGCCGGGGCCTGCTGGGCGTGTTAAAATCGGCCCCCGACTGGAGCGATGGCCGAGTGGTTTAAGGCGGCGGTCTTGAAGACCGCTGTGGCGTTATACGTCACCGGGGGTTCGAATCCCTCTCGCTCCGCTCGACGCAATTAACACGGGGAGGTGCCAGAGTGGACGATTGGGGCCGCCTGCTAAGCGGTTAACGGTGATGA
>CAZWUX010000051.1:13146-16603 GCA_964637665.1 uncultured Anaerolineae bacterium | reverse complement strand
GTCAATCACGGCTGGGTGGGCCTTCTCGTCGACGGCGATCCGGCGGTGGCGGGCCGCGCCATGCGCTACTGGAACGCCGAGCGAAGCTATCCGCCCACCGTCGTCCATGCGTGGGTCACCGCCGAGAACGTGAACACGCTGCTCACCGAGCACGACTTCACCGGCGAGATTGATCTGCTGACGATGGACATCGACGGCAACGATTACTGGGTCTGGGAGGCGCTGGAAGTCGCCAGCCCGCGCGTGGTCCTCATCGAATACCAGAGCGTGATCGACGCGTCGCGGGCGTGGGTCATCCCCTACGACCCGGATTTTGGGCGCGGCGAGTTCGCCGCCAACGCCGAGTTCCCCGGCTACAGCGGCGCGTCGCTGGCGGCGCTCGTCCACCTCGCCGGGCGCAAGGGCTACCGTCTCGTCGGCTCCAACCTGCGCGGCTACAACGCCTTCTTCGTCCGCTCCGATGTCGGGCAGGACTGCCTGCCTGCGGTCAGCGTGGAATCGTGCCTGGATGATCCTTATGTGGATCGGATTCAGCGCGATTACTTCCCGCTTGTGAAGGATATGGATTGGGTGGATGTGAGCGGCGGGGGCTGATCGCTCCGGCCAGCTAGCAGACGTTTGTCCGGTTGCCGCCGACCCCCGCCAGCGCGCGTGGGGGTTTTTCTATCTCACGGGGGCTGACCGGCTGAAAGCGAGCGCAGTGAGCGTGCTGACTGACTGATCGACTGACCGACTAAAAGAACATAGATACAGCATAGTTAGCGCCGAAATCCGTGCTACACTGAGCATAGTGACCCATACACACCCCGCCCCGGCGGACTGAGCGGAGGCGACCACCGATGCACGCATCAGCCCATATGCACCCGGCCTTATCGCTGCTCACTCCCTCGCAGATGCAACCCTGCGCACTGTGTCCTGCACCCGCTGTCTTCCGGCCATATCCGACCGGCCATCCGGCCAATCCGGCCATCTATGCTCACACCTTCCGGCCAATCGACCGGATCATCCGGCCATCTACGCTCAAACCGCCCGGTCACTTCCGCCCACTCGTTCGGCCACCCCACGACCCGATCAAGCGAAGTTGCGCAAATCAAGTAAACAAACAGACTAAAAGCGAACGAAGTGAGCGTACTGATAGCTGAAAGCGAGCGCAGCGAGCGAACTGACAGACTGCGGTCATTGACCGCAAATGGCCGAACGCCGCAGATCGCCGGATTCTGCGAAAAATCCGGCCAGTTTGCGGCGCTGAAAAAAATAGTATTCAGGGTTGAGTTGCTTACGGGGGTTGCTCAGTCGTCGAGGTAATACGCCATGCGTTGCAGGTGTATCCCCGGATCGATGTACTCCACGCGCACGCCCTTCCTCACCGAAATGATGATCGGCGCGTAGTTCAGGATGGCGCGCACGCCCGCCGCCACCAGCTCGTCGGCTACGTCCTGAGCGTGGTCCGCCGGGGTTGCGATCATCGCCACGCGGATGTTCTCCTCGCGCAGCACGTCCGCCATCTCGGCCATATCCCGGATTTTCAGCTTGCCGACTCGCTTGCCGACCTTCGCCGGGTCGCCGTCGAATAGCTGCGTGATGCGGAACCCCCGCTGGGTAAATCCGCCGTAGTGCGCGATCGCACGGCCCAGGTCGCCCACCCCCACCAGCGCGATCTGCCATTCCCGGTCTACATTCAGGATGCGCTGGAGTTCGCTCGCGAGTGTGTCGACCGCGTAACCCGTTCCCTGCTTGCCGAACTCGCCGAAGTGGGACAGGTCTTTTCTGATCTGCGCGGAGCTGATCCCCAGTCGCTCGCCAAGCTCGTGTGAGGACGTGATCTCGCGTTCTTCCGCCTGAAGGCGTACCAGCGCCCGCAGGTAGATTGGCAGACGGCCAATCACGATATCTGGGATGTCCGAACGAGCCATTGCGGCGCTCCTCACCTGGCGGAAACAGAGTAAGAATATCATGATGATACAGACTCATCGCGGCGAAATCATCATACCATAATGGAAGCGCGCCAGCAATTCGGCCTGATCGACGAGAGCCGCGCTGTTGACACCGCATCCGGGGGTCGTTATCATCGGGTAAGTTATATTTTCAGACCATTCGGAAAGTAATGTCATGGATGAAACCTTGCACGCCGTGCGCGATAGTATGATCAATGGTCTGGGCCAACTGACCGACTTTTTTGGCTTCAGCCCGGTGATGGGCCACTTGTACGGCGCTCTGCTGCTGAGTCCTGAGCCGCTTTCTCTGGATGAGCTGGAGGAGATTGTCGGGAAGTCCAAGGCGAGCGTGAGCATGAATATGCGCGCGCTGGAGCGCTGGGGCATGGTGCGGGAGGTGTGGATCAAAGGGGACCGCCGCAAGTTCTACGAGGCGGAAAGCGACTTGTGGAAGGTCGTTCGGACCGTCGTGGAAAGCCGCGAGCGGCGCGAGGTTGGTGTGGCGCTGCGCGTGCTTGAGGAGAACGCCGAACGGCTGGAGGAGACCCGTCCTACGTTGAGCGAGGATGACGGGGAGCTTGCCGAGTACTATGTGGCCCGCGTTCAGGATTTGCAGCAGTTCTTCGAGTTTGCCATGTTCGCGCTGGAGTTGTTCTTGCAGCGCGCCGAGCCGCCGCGCCTCGACGATATAGTCGCAGCTTATCGCGCCGTACCGGGCGCGGAGAACGAGCAGGCTGGCCGCAAGCAGCCCTGAACGAACCTGGTTGACACGCCAATTTGCTAACAGTATACTTGATTTAGAAAGTTATAAAAGTAACAAATGATAGTGTGTGCGCTCAGGATGAGTAATCGGGCAAACCCCACGTGGGGGAGGGCCAGTGATGAATCTAGATGACGCGCTGAAAGCCGTCGATGACCTGATGGTGACGGCGACAGAGAGCGATGTAGATGTACTGGAAGCGGCAAGCCGTCACATTATCTCAGCAGGCGGGAAGCGTGTCCGCCCGCGTGTTTTGTTTTACGCTTATCAGGCCGCAGGCGGCCAGGACCTTGAGCGGGCCGTGCCCGTTTCGGCGGCGATAGAGCTGGTACACACGGCAACCCTCGTACATGACGACATCAACGATCATGGGCGGGTGCGCAGGGGGCGTGACACGATCAACGCACGGTGGGGACGGACGTTCGCGCTGTTGACCGGCGACTTCATGTTTGCGAAGGTCTACGAGTTGATGGCGCCCTATGGGGACCTCAACGTGACGCTGGCGGAGGCCACCGTCACGCTCGTCGAGGGGGAAACGCTCCAGGCGGCGGCAGCCAAGGACAAGACGCTAAACCGTGAGGTCTACCAGCAGATCGTCGCCAAGAAAACGGCGTCGCTGTTCCGCGCCTCCGCGATGCTGGGCGCGCAGCTTGCCGGGGCCGACCGGGAAATGGTCGACACGCTGGGGGAATACGGCTTCTTCCTGGGGCTGATCTTCCAGATCATCGACGATCTGCTCGACCTGACGGGCGACCCCCGGTTG
>CAZWUX010000051.1:0-13136 GCA_964637665.1 uncultured Anaerolineae bacterium | reverse complement strand
GGCAAGGCTGCCGGGATCGACGCCGAGCAGGGCAAGGGCGTCATGGTGGCGGTGGGGTCGGGTTCGGATAACGGCGGCGGTGAGAGCCGGGTGGCGACGATGGAGCGCGTCGATGCGCCGCCGGACGAGGACGATCCGTTCCTCGACGTGAAGCGCAAGCTGATCGCGGGTGGGGCGGCAGCGGAAGGCCGCCAGATGGCGGAGGCCATCGCGCTTCAGGCGCACGCGGCACTCGACCGGCTGGAAGATGGCCCGGCCATCGACGGGCTGCGCGGGCTGGTCGCGGTCGTGCTCGAACGCGACCACTAGAATTACGCTCAAACAGATTGACAGGCGGTGCGCCAGTGTGACGGCGCATCGCTTTTTGTTTGGGGTTTTGCCTTCCGGTTGAGATTGTTGCGCAACTCCGGTACTGCATCTCGCCTTCGTGTAGTCAATCGCAAGGGGACTGTGCCGTTGGGAAGACATCGCAACCCGAACACACGACCGCCGTAGGACACACTTAACCTGAAGGTCCGACCCGGAGCAGTTTATCCCAAGCGAAAATCCCCTGATCTTCGCTACGCTCAGAGCTGTCCCTCCTGGCGAAGGTGGTTTTGTCGCCGGATACCTGGTTGAGGCAGATTGCCCCGGTGAGCATATCGCAAGTGGGGTAGGGCGACCGTGGCTCTGCGGCGCGATGTCGTTTCCAGTGGCGGGAGCTGTGCATCCCCTGACCCTATCTGCATAAAACCGGTGGAGGGCCGGTGAGCACATCGCCGCCTGTGCTGCTGACCGCTGCTCTGCGGCGACTCCGCCGTATTCGGGGCCGGGAGCTGTGCATCCCCTGACCCTGTCGACATGAACCCGGCGAGGGAGCGATGAGCACATCGCCGCCGGGGTAGGGCGACCGCCGCCCTTCACAGCGAAGCCATATCCACGGCTCGGAGCGGTTCATCCCCATGACCCTAAACCGCGCGATGGCGCAACATCTTTCTTTTTCGGTGAGACTTCGGTATGCTTGGCAGACTATGTTTCTAGATGAGGTCAAAATCTACGTCAAAGGGGGCGATGGCGGCGCGGGAATGGTCGCTTTTCGCCGTGAGAAATACGTGCCGCGTGGCGGTCCAGCCGGTGGGGACGGGGGCAGGGGCGGGGATGTCGTACTGTCCGTGAACCCCCGCTTCAACACGCTCTCCCAGTTCAAGAAGAAGGTTCACTTCAAGGCCGGAAACGGCGAGCACGGCGGGAACTTCAAGAAGGCCGGGGCGGCGGGTGAGGATACCGTCGTGGAGGTTCCGGCGGGGACCATCGTGCGCGACGCCGAAACCGGGGAGCTTGTCGCGGACCTGACGGAACCCGGCCAGCGAGTCGTCGTGGCGAAAGGCGGGCGCGGCGGGCGCGGCAATGCCCGATTTAAGTCGTCGACGCACCAGGCGCCGCGTATCGCGGAAAAGGGGGAGCCGGGCGAGGAACGCTGGATCGAGCTTGAACTCAAGCTGATCGCGGACGTGGGCATCGTCGGCGTGCCGAACGCGGGAAAGTCGACGTTTTTATCCGTCATCAGCGCGGCGACGCCGAAAATCGCGTCGTACCCCTTCACCACACTCGAACCGAACCTCGGCGTGGCGGACATTCAGGGTCAGGAACTCGTCTTCGCGGACATCCCCGGACTGGTGGAGGGGGCGCACAGCGGGGTAGGGCTGGGGCACAGCTTCCTGCGGCACATCCAGCGAACCCGCGTGCTCGTCCACCTGCTGGATGGAGCAGGGGAGGACCCAATCGGCGATTTCGTCCAGATCAACACGGAGCTGGCGCTCTACGACGAGGAGTTGGCGAGCAGGCCGCAGATCGTCGCGCTCAACAAGATCGATCTACCCCAGGCGCGGGAAAAATGGCCTGAGGTAAAGGCCGCCGTCGAACAGCGCGGATACCCGGTGCTGGCGATATCGGCGGCAACGCAGGAGAACGTGCGCGAGCTGCTCAACCTGACGCTCCAGACGTACAGCGATCTGCCCGAACTCCCGGCGGAGGACGAGGTGCCGGTCTTCCGGCCTGAGGAGGATGAGGACCTGTTCGAGATCCGGCGAAGGGGGGATGCGTACGTCGTGATGGGCAAACGCATCGAGCGGGCTGCTGCCATGACGTTCTGGGAGTATGACGAGGCGGTGCTGCGCTTCCAGCGGATTCTGCGGGCGCTGGGCATCACGGACGCGCTGCGCGAGGCAGGGGTAGAGGAGGGGGATACCGTCATTATCGGAGACGTGGAGCTGGAGTGGTCGGAATGACGCGGATCGGGGTGCTGGGGGGGACCTTCGACCCGCCGCATTACGGGCACCTGATTCTGGGCGAGCAGGCGCGCGATCAGCTTGCGCTCAAGCGCGTGCTGTGGGTTCCGGCGGCTGATCCGCCCCACAAACAGAATCAACGCATTTCGGCGATTAGTCACCGGCTCCAGATGCTCTCGCTGGCGCTGGCCGATAACCCGGCGTTCGAGATATCGAAGGTCGATGTGGAACGCCCTGGCCCGCATTATACGGTGGACATGCTTGACCTGCTGCAAGCGCGGTATCCCGCCGCAGAACTCGTGTTTCTGATCGGGGGTGACTCGCTGCGAGATATCCTCACATGGCACGATCCAGAAGGTATTGTAGCACGGGCACAGATGGGCGTGATGGGGCGACCGGGCACGGATTATGATCTCGACGAGCTGACGGAGGCGATCCCCGGATTGGAGAAGCGCCTGTCGTTCATCGAAACGCCGCTGATCCAGATCTCAGGGTATGACATCCGGCGGCGGGTGGCAGAGAGAAAGACGATCCGCTATCTGCTGCCATACAAAGTCCACTCTTACATTTACGAACATGGCCTGTACCGGGTCTAAGCGGGGTGGCTGATGACCAGACATAGATGGCCGCTTGCCCTGATTCTGTTGCTTATCACCGGGATGCTGGCTGCCTGCGGCGGGCAAACCGACGCAGCCGCGACGCCTACCGCCGGGGCGACGGCGGACGTGTCGCCGACCCCGGCGCTCACACCGACGCCGACGCGCACGCCCCTCCCGCCTGAGGCGGAGGCGCACACGATGATCCCTCCCTCGGCGGAGGAGTCGGCGCTGGCAGCCATTCGGGAGCGTGGTGCAGCGCGAGTCGGGGTTTTGTTCAACTATCCGCCATTCGGCTATCTGGCTGAGGATGGTGAGTTAAGGGGATACGAAGTTGCGCTGGCCCGGCAGATCGGGGATCGCTGGGGCATCGACATCGAATTCGTGCAGGTGACGCGCCAGACGCGGCTGCCCGCGCTGCTGGCGGGTGAGGTCGACTTCGTGGCGGCGGCGGTGCCGCACCTGCGCGAGCTTGAGCAGATGGTCGAGTTCTCGGATACAACATTCCGGGGCGGGTATAAGCTCATGATCCGGGCTGAGTCAGCGACGGACATTAGTTCGGCGCTCGCAGTCGGGCCGGTAGGTGTGATAGATGAGGATGCGGCGATGGCAGTCGCGCAGGATGCCGGGCAGCGCGGTATCGAGGTGCCGGTCGAGCGTTATGGCAACATCGGCGCGGCGGCTGCGGCCCTGCAAAGTGGTGAGATCGGCTCCATCGCGGCTCGGCGTGAGGAGCTTATGTTGGCCGCCCAGGGGAGTGAGGATGTCACGGTCCTTGAGCCGTTCTTGCTCGAAGAACCGTATGCCTTCGTGGTCCGAAAAGGGGATGTGCCGCTGCGCGATCTGCTCAGCCTGACGGTGCAGGATATGGTCGCTGAAGGGGTCATCGGGGAAATCTTCTCGACGAACTTCTACGGGATACCCGCCGACGTTTTCCCCGAACGCGCGGGCGAGCCTGCCTTCACGTACGAAACGTTCCCGGTGGAGATTCCACAGGGGGCATCGGTGATCGACCGGCTGCGGAACGGTGAGCCGCTGCGAGTGGCGGGCCTCGAACTGGCGGATGAGCCAGCCGCGTTCGACAGTCAGCCGGTCTACGATGGCTACAACCGCGCGCTGGTGAACGAACTGGCGCGGCGCTGGAATGTCCCGGTGACCGAGCTGCCGGACACGGAGGATGAGGTAGGGCTTGAGCGGCTGGCAGCGGGTGAGGCAGACCTCGTGGCCGGAGTTCCCTCTGAGCGGTCGCTGGTGGGAATCGTCGCGCTGTCACAGCCGACTCACCAGCGAGGGCTGGGGCTGATCCACCTGGCCGACGTTGCCGTGCAAGGCATCCTCGACCTGAATGCGCGGCCCACCGTTGCGGTGGAGCCGGTGGACGCGAGCCGCGACCTCATCGAAGATAATAACCAGGCGCCGCGCGTTGAGACGGTTGATTCCTTCGAGGAGGGATACGACCGGCTGATGAACCGCTCGGCCTACGCCGTAGTCGGGGATGAGGTTGCGCTGGCGCTGATGAATCAGGCTGAAGAGTTAATCGTCATGGACGAGCGGCGCTACCGGCCCCGCGACGTGGCGCTGGCGCTGCCCCGGCAGGACCCGGATTTCCTCGCGCTGGTTAACTTCACGTTGCAGGATATGGCGGCTGACGGCACGCTTGACGACCTTCGCGCGCAGTACATCGGCCCGTATTTGCCGGAAGATGTGGAACTCGAACCGCTGCCGCTGGAGTTCTGGCCCGGCAGCGGCGCTTACCTCGGTTTTGGAGAGTAACGCACGTCAGGGCGTTGCGAAAACGAGCGTCACAATCTCGCCGGGGCGGGCGTCAAAGCGGACCTCGCTGCCCTCGACCTGCGGCGCTGCTTCGAGCGGCGTCTCGTCGAGGCGGGCGAAGGTGACGGACTCGAAGGGCAGGCCGAATCGTAAGGATACCGGCTCGATATCCCCGCTGAGATTGTAGCCCCGCACGATAACCCCGCGCCCATCCTCGCTTCGCTTCACGGCGCTGAGCAAAAAGGCCGGATTATCCACCGCCACAAGGCCGCCGGAAGGTGGCAGGGCCCGCGTGGGCTGATTCTGGCCCGGCGTTAGGGCGCGGAGCGGCGTCTGGAAGGCCCATGCCGCCTGCCATGCATTCAGTAAATCGCCGCCGTGCGGGATGATGCTGTAGGAAAACGTGTGGGCGCCGTGATTTTGAGCGGCGGACGCGGCAGCCGGTGGGCCGGAGTGCCCAGAGCGGTTGGGGAGGTCATCGCGGCTCAGCCAGCCGACGGAACGTAAGAGGGTGATGGCAATTGTCGCCGCGCCCTCTTTGTCCACATCAACCGACAGGGCAGGCAGCCCGCGATTGGCGATGGTCAACCCGCGATCCCCGTCTGCCACAGTCGTGAAGGCCCGCTGGTGGGAGATCGCCCCGGTCCCCCCGATGGGCCGCTGCACGACCTCGAAATGACTGTCGAACCACGCAGCTTCCGCCCGGACCCCCGTGGGGAACAGGACCCGGAGACGGTGGTCGGATGCGTCGTTGCTGATCATCACGTCAACGTCCAGCCGGGGCACGCCGCGCGCGAGGCGGTAGCGCGTGGCGATGGTGATCGGCACAAACTGCATGGCGAGCGGCTGGCGGGCGTCCCGCGTGGGGGTCAGCCCGGCGGGGAGGCGGTAGATTTGCAGCACCTCAAGTGACTGCGTCACCGGCCCTGCAATGCGCTGCACGTGCAGTGGGGCGTTGGTCGGAACGTCGATGAACAGATCGCGCGGGGGCGGGCAGTAGGTGTACACGTCGCCGCAGTCGCCGGTGTCGACGTAGTGGTTCAGGCCGGGGAAGGCCTCACCGGATTCGCGGTCGAACACCGTCACCGTGCCGTTTTCGGTGTTGACGGTAACGTGCAGGCGGTCATTCTCGATGGTGGTCCCTTCCTCCTCGATCATGGAAGGGGCCGCCGTGCCCGCCGGGTAAAGCGTGTAGGCCCGGTAACCGGTTGAGGGAACATCCTGCGCAACGAAGGCAAGCCGCTGCTCGCGCTCGCCGGTCTCGTGCATGATCACGTCAAGCTCAATGGGGTGGACGGCTCCGTACTCGTCGACGGCTTCGAACGCGGCCCCTGGCTTGAGCGGGATAGGGGGGGCGACGTAGACCAGATCGGTGGCAGGGCGGCCCCCGGCATTAAACACGACGACCGTCGCGCCGTCGGCGGACGCACCGGCATCTGGCGGGGCCACACGAGCAGCGAGGGTGCCCAGACTGCGGTCGGCGATGGCCCCGGCAAGCTGCTCGACCTGTGCAAAACGCGACTTGAGTTCGCCTGCCACGTCGTCGGCGACGGCCCCGCGTATCGCGTTAATGCTGTGATTCTTGAGCAAAAGACGCCACGCGTAGTGGACCAGATCGGAGGGGTTATTCGGCAGGAGGGCGCTTCCCGATTCCGCGCGGCTGGCGTCGCCGAGCGCGTCGATCCAAACGCTGAAGGGTTCCGCCCAGCGTTCGAGCAGCGTTTGCAGCGCGTGATTGCGCTGCTTGATCCATATCTGGCTGCTGAGGACGCCTCCGTGCGTGTCTAGCTGGCCGGATAGGCACAGCTCGCCGGTGGCGAGGGGATAAAACTCGGTGCTTTTGAGCGCGGCACGCGTATACGCGTCGAGGGTGCTGGGCACCACCCTCAGACCGCCGGACCGGCGGCGCAACCCCTCAAGGGCTTCCGACAGCGCTAGCTCGTCACGAGGATCGCCCGCCGGATGGAGCAGCAGCAGCACTCCGGTCTGGCTTTCCGTGCCGAGTGCCCCGGTCACGGCGAGCAGCGTGGCCCTCAGCTCCTCCCGTTCCAGCGGCAAGCCAGTGCCGTTGTGCGGAAGGGAGGCGACCATCAAGCGGCTGCCGTCCGGGCCGTCCCACCACATCTCAGGAACGAGATCGCCAGTTCGATCGTCAAGTACGATGCTGGACAGGCCGAATCCGCGTAGAATCTGAGGGAGTTGGCTCGGAACGCCCGACGCGTCGATCAGCAGGGCGGGTGGGGACGGTGCGGCGAGCGCGTCCGCGCTCTGCTGGCCGACAAGCAGATTGCGGATCAGACTCTCCGGGCTGGCGAGCAGCGGGTCGGGCAGCACATACCAGGGGCCGATCTGGATCTGGCCAGACGTGACGGCACGCGCCAGCCGATCGGCAGCCTGCGAGCGGATGTCGAGATAGTCCTCGATGCCGATCGCCTGCCCGCCGAGCAGGAATCCGGGGTGGGCGGGGTCGCGCTCAAGAAGATCGAGCAGCCCGTCCAGCGTGCGGACGAAATCCAGCCGCGCCTGCTGGAACGGGAGCAACCCTTCACGCTCCCAGAGTACATATGAAACGATATGGAGTTCGATCCCGTCGGCTGGCATCCCTGGCACCTAGTCGCTGCTGTCGGGGGTAGGAGGAACGGCGTGCTCTAGCTGCTGGCGGGCGACCTTATTGGCGCGTCCGCACTGGGGGCAGCGGATGGTGTAGTATTTCTCGTCGTCTTCGAGGGAGTCCAGCGCTGCCTGCGCGCCCTCCCGCGTCAAGGTCCACGTCCAATGGCACTTAAAGCACGTCATCTTTAGCATGGGAACACCTATCCTCTCATGTGTGGAATCTAGCCGGCGGATGCCCGGATGTGCGCCTTGCGCCGTTCCTCAGCCAGCGAGGCTAGCACGATCCCGGCCAGAATGAGCCCCCCACCGACAAGCTGCAAACCACCGGGCCACTCGTCAAGCAGCAGCATCGCCAGCACCGTCGAGCCGATTGGCTCCCCCAGGATAATCACCGCGACGAACGAAGCCGACATGTGCCGCACGGCATAATTTGCCGCAGAGTGGCCGAGAAGCTGCGGGATCAGGCCCAGGGCCAGCATCAGCAACCAGACCTGCCGCGAATAGCCAAACAATGGCAATCCGCTAACTGCCGACCAGACGACCAGCAGTACGGCAGCCGATCCGTAGACCAGCCACAGGTAAGACAGCAGCGGCAGCCGCGCCCGGAGGCCACGCCCGATCATCAGATACCCGGCCATGAACCACGCGCCGATCAGCGCCAGCAGGTTGCCCCACATCGTCGTCTGGCCTGCGCCCGACCTGCCCGCCAGGGCGATGATGACCCCGCCCCCGATAGCGAACAGCATTCCGAGCCACGTCAGGCGGGGTGTGGTCTCCCTGAGCAGCAGTGGCGACAGAAGCCCGACCCACAACGGCGTCGTCGAGACGAGCACGAGGGAACTGACGACCGACGTGTAACCCAGCGACGTGATCCACGATGCGAAGTGCAGACCCAGCAGCAGCCCGCTGACGACTAAAAGCCCGAACGGTCTGACGTTTAGCTTAGTATAACCTGTCCAGGCGCGTCGTGGCACGGCGACGAAGCTCATCAACAGGGTGGCGATTGACAGACGGTAAGCGGCGATGACAAGCGATGGAACCCCCAACCCCTGCGCCAGCCGGATGAAGACCGCCGCAGATGACATAGCAAGGACACCGCCGCCCAGAACGAGTCCGAGTGTGATTGGTCGATTCAAGTGGGGGATCCCGTCGTGACGTTTGATGTGCCGTGGATCGTAAAAAGCTCTGGCGCGTTGAATATCATGATGCGCGTCGCTAGAATGATAGTAGCTGAAATCTCACGATTTCGCTCGGTGAGCATCTTACCATCTAACCCGCCAAGGGTCAACGATCGCCAGATCGTTGCTTTTACACTTTATCGAGCCAAGAGGAGGAACACCAATGGCTTTTGAATGTCCACCCCTTCCTTACGCGTATGACGCTCTTGAGCCGAGCATCGACGAGCGAACCATGCGCATTCACCATGACAAGCACCATCAGGGCTACGTCAACAAGCTGAATGCAGCGCTCGAAGGTCACTCTGATCTCCAGAGCAAATCGGTAGAGGACCTGTTGAAGGACATCGATATGGTGCCGCAGGACATTCGCACGGCAGTGCGCAATAACGGCGGCGGCCACGCCAATCACTCGTTGTTCTGGACGATCATGGCGCCCGGCGGCGGAGGGGAGCCCTCAGGCGCACTCGCAGATGCCCTCAACGCGGCCTTTGGCTCGTTCGATGCTTTCAAGCAGAAGTTCAGCAGCACGGCGACCGGCCAGTTCGGCAGCGGCTGGGGATGGCTGGCAGTTGATAGCAACGGCAAGCTGAATGTGCTCAGCACGCCCAACCAGGACAGCCCCTATATGCAGGGTTTGACTCCGATCATGGGCGTCGACGTGTGGGAACACGCGTACTATCTGAAGTATCAGAACATGCGGGGCGACTACGTTTCGGCGTGGTGGGATGTCGTCAACTGGGATGAGGTCGCAAAGCGCTACGAGGCGGCGACTGGCTAGCGCAGCCCTCGGGCAGATGCAGCCAAACATCGAGTCATTGACCGTCTGCCACCACCGCAAATAATAGGGTATAATGAGCGATAGACGCCTGACAACCTCTGGATGAGAGGAGTTTATCGCTCATGACCCATATCATCACAAGCCTCTGCCTGCGCGACGGTGCCTGTGTTGAGGTGTGCCCCGTCGAGTGCATCGTCCCCGGAAAGCCTGAGGATGAGTGGCCCTGGTACTTCATCGACCCGGATACCTGCATCGACTGCGGTGCCTGTATCCCTGAGTGCCCTTACGAGGCCATCTTCATTGAGGAAGAGGTCCCGACGGACTTTGAACTCGCCGCAGGCCAGAAGATCATACCGTTCGACACGAAGCAGGAAGTCGAAGCTGCGGGCGGTGAAGTCGTCGACCTGACGAAGGACATCCAGCCCAATTACGATTTCTTCGAGGTGGGTCCGGGTTACGACGCGCTTGACTAGATGCACGTTGCGCACGTACCTGCACAGTCCAGGGGAGCAGCCGGTTTCAGGGCTGCTCCCTTTTGGTCAGAGCAATCGAAAGGACGTTCATGAGCGAGTACCGGATCGAACGCGATTCGCTGGGTGAGTTAAAGGTGCCAGCCGACGCGCTTTACGCAGCGCAGACGCAGCGGGCCGTCGAGAACTTTCCGATCTCCGGTCTGAAACAATATCGTGCCTTTATCTGGTCGATGGCCGCCATCAAACGGGCAGCAGCGGAGGTGAATCACGACCTCGGCCTGTTTCACGACGTGGAAGCCGGTGATCAGACCGTCAGCGGCGATGCCATCGCCAGCGCCATTATGCAGGCGGCAGAGGAGGTGATGAGCGGTCGATGGGATGAGCAGTTTGTGGTCGATCCCTTCCAGGCCGGAGCAGGCACATCACACAACATGAACACGAACGAGGTGATCGCCAACCGGGCGAACCAGATACTCGGCTACGAGCTGGACGACCCCAATAAGCCGGTCCACCCGAATGACCACGTTAACATGGCCCAGTCGACCAATGACAGCATCCCGACCGCAATCCGGCTGGGATGCCTGTGGCGGCTTGACGAGCTAACCGAGGTGCTGGACAACCTCGCAGATGCACTGTACGAGAAGGCCCGTGAGTTCGATGATGTCGTGAAGTCGGGCCGGACGCACCTTCAGGATGCTGTCCCGGTACGGCTTGGGCAGGAGTTCGGAGCCTACGCACGCGCCATCGAGCGGGATACGGATAAAATCGTCGAGGCAGGGGATGGCCTGCGGCGGCTGGGGATCGGCGGGACGGCGACCGGCACCGGATTAAATGCCCACCCGCAGTATCATCCCCGGATGGTCCGCAAGCTGGACGAGCTTACCGACCTTGAACTGGACTCCTCGGATAACCTGTTCGAGTCAATGCAGTCGCAGCAAGATCTCGTGCACTTCAGCGGGGCGATGCGTACGCTGGCACAGGATATGATCCGGATCGCCAACGACCTGCGCCTGCTGTCCTCCGGGCCGTCGACCGGTCTGGCGGAGATCACGCTGCCGACCGTGCAGCCGGGATCGAGCATCATGCCGGGCAAGGTCAACCCTGTCATCGCGGAGATGGTCAACCAGACGATGTTCCACGTGATCGGCAACGACCTGACCATCATGCTGTGTGGGCAGGCGGGCCAGCTTGAGCTAAACGTCATGATGCCTATCATGGGCTACAATCTGTTCCAGATGATGGACATCACGATCAACTCGCTGCGCATTCTGCGCGAGCGGGCAGTCGAGGGGATCGTCGCCAACCGGGAGCGCGCTGAAGGGTGGCTGGCGAAGAACGCGATCCTCGTCACGGCGCTGAACCCGGTGATCGGCTATCTGAAAGGGGCGGAAGTCGCTAAAGAGGCGATGGCGTCAAACCGCACGATACGTGAGGTCGTCGTCGAGAAGGGCTACCTGACGGCTGAGGAAGCCGACGAACTGCTGGACGCACGCAAGATGACTGAGGGTGGGATCATGGAGTAGAGGGATGGTCCGTCGCGGAGCTGTGGGTGGGGAGAACTACACCGTGTGCAGCCTGACGTAGACATGGCTGGCGGCCTCCGGGCCGATGGCCTGACTTCTGCCGCTCACATTGAGGCGGATCGGCCCGCCGAAGGGCGCGATGTCGAGCACGGCGACCTCGGCGCCGGGCCTGATGCCCAGCTCGCCCAGATAACGCAGCAGCTCCGGGTCGTCATCGTCCACTTGGGCGATATGGCCGCCCTGCCCGACGCGGATTGCGTCGAGCGCGACCCCGGCACGCGGCTCGATCTCGCCCTGCTCCGTAGGGATGGGCGAGCCGTGCGGGTCGATATGCGGGTTGCCTAGCGCATGGGCAATCCGTTCGATGAACAGGGAGGAGACGGCGTGCTCAAGCCGCTCGGCCTCCTCGTGGACCTCGTCCCAACTGTAACCGAGGGCCTCGATCAGGTAGAGTTCGATCAGGCGGTGATGGCGGATAACCTCCAGCGCGACCCGCTCGCCTTCCTCTGTAAGCGTGACACCCTTGTAGGGCTGGTACTCCAGCAGATCGAGTTCGGCAAGCCGTTTGATCACGCCCGTTACGGAGGCTGGTTCGACGCCCAGCGAGCGGGCGATGGTCGTCGTGCGCACGGGGGCCTCGTTCTGCTGGTGATGGTAGATCGTTTTGAGGTAGTCTTCGCGCTCTTTGCTGATCGGTTTATCGTCGATTTTCGCTGGCACAACCACCTCACAATCTGAAGGATGATTTGGCCTCGTTATTATAGCATAATGAATCGACGCATGGCTGATAAACAACCGGGGGGCGATCCGCTGCGCCTGACGCGCGAGCAGGCCGATCGAATCGCCGGACACGTCCGCGCGGGGATGCCGCACGAGGTGTGCGGTCTGCTGGGCGGGGTAGGGCGGGAGGTCCGGGAGGTGCATCCCGTGCCGAACGCTGCCCCCAACCCGGCGGTGGCCTACCTGATGGAACCTGCCGCCCAGCTAGAGGTCATGCTCTCGCTTGAGCGGCGCGGTCTCGACCTCGTCGCGATATACCACTCCCACCCGCCGGGGGCGATCACCGGGCCGTCGCCGTCTGACATCGCTCAGGCGACGTATCCCGGCGTCGTTTATCTCATCGTCGTGCCTGCACCGGACGGTGGAGAGATCACGATGCGGGGGTTTCTGCTTGAGCGCGGCAGTTCATCCATCGAAGTGCCCGTCATGGTCGCCGAACGGTAGCGCGCGCTGGCTCCCGTCTGTACGCGGTCGCAGTCCCTCTCGATCCGCGGCTCATGCTATAATGCTGGCCTGACTGAACTTCTGGTGCGAAGCCTGGGGAGGCGATCTCGATGGTCAATTATCTTGCAAGCGCGCTGGGTGGGTTGGTGATCGGCATCCTCATTAACCTGCTGGCGAACTGGCTGCCTGCTCACCGGACGGCGAAAGCAGAGCAGCCTGACGAGGCGGCTGAGGAACCCGCCGTCGAGCCGGAACCGGCGCGCCCGCCCGTGCTGCGCTACGTGCTCGTCGAACTGGCCATGGCGGGGCTCGCGGTCGGGCTGATGCAGCGCACCGGGTTTACGCCGGAGTTCGGCATTCTGTTGTTCTACACGGCGGTTTTCATGCTGATCGCCGTGATCGACATCGAGCACCGGCTCGTGCTGAACGTCGTCATGTTCCCGGCCTTCGTGATCGCGCTGATCGAGGTGATCGCCAGTGGGCGGATCGAGCCGCTCAGGGGGTTGGCCGGATACGCCATCGCTCAGATCGTCGTGATGGGGTTTTATCTGCTGGGCGGGCTGTACCTGTGGGTCATCAATCGGGGGCGCGGCACGGCGGTGAACGAGGTCGCCTTCGGCTTCGGGGACGTGACGCTGGCGACGTTCTGCGGGTTGATCGTCGGGACGCCGGGCGTGGTCATCATGCTCGTGCTGACCGTGTTTCTCGGCG
>CAZWUX010000050.1:0-16744 GCA_964637665.1 uncultured Anaerolineae bacterium | reverse complement strand
GGCAAACCTGCGGTTTGCTTGACACTCCATCCGGGCTTACGCCCGGCGGGCCTGCGGCCCGGCCATTCACCCCCCACCAGAGGTGGGGGCTTCCTGGAAATGGGGTGAAACGTCTGCAACGACTGGAAGGGGGAACGCTCATGGCGGAAGTCGAGCAGGCCGACCTGCACACAGGCGGCGTTGCAATCACCAGAGACGAGATCGACCAGATTCTCGCCCGGCCCGTTCTGGCCCGGATCGCCACCACAGGGGGCGACATGCAGCCTCACGTCGTCCCGGTGTGGTTCTGGTGGGATGGCGAGCACATGTATATGGAAACGGGCGTCAATTTTCAGAAGGCCCGCAACCTGCGCGAAAACCCGAAATGCGCGGTGATCGTCGACGACACACAGGGCGGCCTGCGCTTCTGGGGAATCTTCATGCAGGGGACGGTCGAACTCATCACCGGGCCTCGCGATTGGGTCGTGGAGACGGTGACGAAGATCTACCGGAAGCACCTCGGCGAGGAGGGGATTCAGGCCCCGACGCCGCAGACGATGATCAACAGCGAGCATGTGATCATCAAATTCACGCCAGACCGCATCATCACGTGGAACGAAACACGGCACAGCATCACACCGATTGGATAAATCACGATGAATACAGACGTTTATCCAGCCGTTCAGGCCGTCGACGGCCTGCCGGATGTTAAGGCCCTGCCACCCGGCAGCCGGCATCGTTACGCGCTGAAGGTGGCGGCGATGGCCGACGGCACCACCCTGCATCTGCCGGTCAACGTGCTGGTGGGGCAGGCGGATGGCCCCATCCTCTTGATGGTGGCGGGGGTGCATGGTGATGAATACGAGGGCATCACGGCCCAGCTCGAATTGTGGCAGGAGCTAGACCCGGAGGATGTGTCGGGTGTCGTCGTCATGGTGCCCGTCGCCAATCCCCCGGCGTTTCGGGCCAGCCAGCGGCGCAACCCTGCCGACATGCTCGACATGAACCGCGTTTTCCCCGGCAAGGCGCAGGGGGCCGTCACCGAGCAGCTTGCCTATCACCTGTACCACGACGTGGCCTGCCAGTGCGATGCCGTGCTGTCCATGCACGGTTGGACGTTCGGCGCGCTGGTCGTGCCTTACGTCGAATACCCGCTCAACACGGCGACCACTGAGGCGGCGCGGGCGGCGGCAGCCGCTTTCGGCCTTGAGTACGTCGAGGGGTTTGACTGGCATCCCGGCCTGCTGGTGGCAGCCTGCACGCAGGCGGGCATCGTGGCAATCGAACCGGAGATCGGCGGGCTGTCGTGCACGCTGCCGGAGCGCCGCGCCCGGTACAAGCAGGGCGCTCGCAACCTCATGATCCATCTGGACATGCTCCCCGGTGAGGCCAGCGGGCCCGCGTCCGTCTCGGAGGTCCGGCGGGAGATGCTGTTCGCGCCGGTCGGCGGCGTGCTCCGGCGTCACAAAGAACTCGAAGACCCCGTCACATCCGGCGACCCCGTCGCGACGATCACCGATCTGAACGGCACGCCGCTGGCAGCGTTGACCGCCACCGCCGGGGGGTTCGTCGCCGCCGCGCGTCTGGCGGCGACGGTTAATCCGGGGGACCTCGTGGCCGTCATTTTTACCGTGCAGGAAGGATAGTAGACCTCTCATGCCAGATGAGCAGAACTTTGATGTCCTCGTCGTGGGGGGCGGCATATTTGGCGCATCGGCGGCTCTGGAATTGCAGGGCAGAGGGCTGCGTGCAGCCCTGCTCGACCCCGGCCCCCTCCCGCATCCGCTGGCGGCATCCACCGACATCAGCAAGGTGGTGCGCATCGAGTACGCCGACGATCCGCAGTACGCGCGGCTGGCCGAGCAGGCCCGGCTGGGCTGGCTCAAGTGGAACGACTGGCTGGCCGATGAACCCCTTTATCACGAGGTGGGGATGCTGCTGCTGACCAGCCAGCCGATGGCCCCCGGCGAGTACGAGTACGAGAGTCGCCGGTCGCTGCTGGCGCGCGGTTACGGCGTCGATCCGGTAGATGGAGAGGTCATCGCCCGGCGGTTTCCGGCCTTCAACGCGGATCTGTATGTCGACGGATACTATCATGCGGATGCCGGATATGCGGAAAGCGGGCGCGTGGTGAGCGCCCTGCTGCGCCGGGTCGTCGAGGCCGGAGCAGAGGTGCTTCCGGGGCACAAAGTGGTGCAGATTCTCACTGACCGGGGCCGCGTGCAGGGTGTGCGAACCGCAGAGGGCCGGGACTTTCAGGCCGGGTCTGTGATCGTGGCCGCCGGGGCGTGGACGCCTTACCTCGTGCCGGAGCTAAGCCCCGTCATGCGCTCGGTGGGGATGCCCGTCTTTCACCTCAAACCGTCGGAGCCGGCGTTGTTTGAGGCGGCGCGTTTCCCCGTGTTCAGCGCAGACGTGACGCGCACGGGCTGGTACGGGTTCCCGCTGCACCCTGATGAGAAGGTCGTCAAGATCGCCAATCATGGGGTAGGCGTTCCGGTCCACCCCGATAAGGATGAGCGGGTCGTCACGGACAGCGAAACCGACGCGCTCCGTGCGTGGCTGAAGGACGCCATCCCGCCGCTGGCTGACGATCCCATCGTTTACACCCGCCGCTGCCTGTACTGCGACACGCTGGACGAGAATTTCTGGATCGACCGCCACCCTGAGATACGGGGGCTGATCGTCGCGGCAGGCGGGAGCGGCCATGCTTTCAAGTTCGGCCCGCTGCTGGGCGGCTGGATCGCCGACGCGCTGGAAGGCAAGCCTGATCCCGATCTGGCGAAGTTCCGCTGGCGGGAGCTTTCCTCCGGCACACAGGGCACGGAGGCTTCCCGCTACCGCGAGGCGTTATGACGTTCTCTGCTTGATGATTTGACGCTCACCCCACCGATTTAGCCACAGGAAGCGAGGACACTGTGAAAAAGCACCTGTATGCCGAGATGACCCACGAAGACGTAAACGACGCCGTTCTTGAGGGGCGGGTCGTGCTGGTCCCCGTCGGCCAGCTTGAGACACACGGCCCGCATCTTCCCATCGACGTGGATGTGGTGCAGGTCGACTACGTATGTCAGGAGGCGGCCAAACGCGCCCCGGATGTTCTGGTCGCGGCGCCGCCTATTTACTACGCTTTCTCCGAGCACGTGATGGACTTTCCGGGCACGATGGCCGTCCGCCCGGAGACGCTTCTCGCCTACCTGTTTGACATCGGCAGCAGTTTTGCCCGGCAGGGGTTCGAGAAGCTGGTGCTGGTCAACGGGCACGGCAGCAACCGCTCGATCTGTGAAGTTGCGACGCGCCGCATCACGAACGAAACGAGCGCCTACTGCGCCACCCTGACGCATTTCAGCCTGATCACCGACGTGATGGCCGAGGTGCGCGAATCACAGGTCGGGGGGATTGCCCACGCGGGCGAGGTCGAGACATCCGAGTATATGTTCCTCCGCCCGGAGCTGGTGAAGAAGGACAAAATTCAGGACGAGTTTGCCCCGGACTACCGGCCCTGGCGCGCCGACGATTTCGCAGTGGACGCCGGTCCCATCCATTTTATGGAGTACTGGAGCCAGCGCTCGAAGTCGGGGATCGAGGGCGCGCCGTCGCTGGCGACGCCGGAAAAGGGCGAGAAGCTGCTTGAGGCGACCATCGAGCGGATGATCGCGTTTGGCCGCTGGTGGAAGGACCTTGAGTTTCCGCCGCGTCAGGATTTCACCGTCCGCCGACAGAAGTAAGCGGATACGCGACGCGGCATACAGACCACATTCAGCCCGGATTTGACACCATCTGACGACGCCTCCGCTGCGTGTGGGGCGCTGTTTAACTCGCAAAGGAACCGACCATGCGACATCCTTACCCCACGTATGTTGATAATTTCCGCGTTCTGACGAACCAGCAGTGCCAGCAGATCCATCTCGCCAGTCTGGAAATTCTGGCGTATATGGGTGTGCGCATCCATGACGAACAGGCCGTCGACCTGCTGAGGGAAAACGGCGTCGATATTACCGACGGCAATCTGGCGCGCTTCCCCGAACGGCTGGTCGAGTGGGCGGCCCGCAACACCCCACCCCGCGTCATCCTGTGGGATCGGAACGGGCAGCCGACCATGCGTTTGCAGGAGCGCAACGTTCACTTTGGCACCGGCTCGGACTGCCCCTACATCCTCGACACGTTCACCGGGGAGCGGCGTAAATTCCTGAAGGAAGATGTCGAGAACGGGATGCGCCTGTGCGACTATCTGCCCAACATCGACTTCGTGCTGTCGATGGGGTTGATCTCAGATGTCGACCAGAGCGTGTCAGACCTGCACCAGTTCGACGCCATGATCCGCAAAACGGCGAAACCCGTCGTCTTAACCGCGCATAACGTGACCAACTGCCGCACCATCGTCGAGATGGCGGAGATAGCGGCGGGCGGGGCGGATGCGCTGCGCCAGCGCCCGCAGATCGCGCTGTTCACCGAGACGATCTCGCCGCTTCAAATCGCCGAGGAAACGGCCCAGAAATTGCTCTACATGGCAGAGAAACATCTGCCGGTCGTGCTAAGCTCTGGCCCTATGATGGGGGCGTCGGGTCCACAAACCCATGCGGGCATTCTGGCCCTCGCAAACGCGGAAGTTCTGGCGGGGAACGTGCTGGCTCAACTTGTCCGACCGGGCGCGCCGATCATCTATGCGCTGGGCATCCATCCACTGGACATGCAGACCACCGTCCTGCCGTATGGCGCGCCTGAGCTGTCGCTGAACACCGCCGCTGCGGCTGACATGGCGCGGTTCTATGGGATGCCGGTCTGGGGCTACGCCGGGTGCAGTGATGCCAAGACGCTCGATCAGCAGGCGGCGATGGAAGGGACCGGCTCGATCATCATGTCGCTGCTGGCCGGGAACCACCTCGTCCACGATGTCGCCTATCTCGAAAGCGGCCTGACAAGTTCGTTTGACATGCTCGTCCTGTCGGATACGGCCATCGAAATGGGGCGCAACCTTTTCAAACCCATCCGCATCGAGCCGGAAACCCTGGCGCTTGAGGTGATCGAGCGGGTGGGGGTTGCGGGGAACTATCTGGGCGACGAGCACACCCACGCCCACTTCCGCGAGGTGTGGTATCACGACCTCGTCGACCATCGCAATTATGAGCGGTGGATCGAGCGGGGCGGCCTCACGATGGGGGATCGCATCAAGGCGAAGGTTCAGGAAATCCTTGACACCCATCACCCGGAGCCGCTGTCCGAGGCGGCGCAGGTCGAGCTTGAAAAACGGCTGGGGCAGGGGGAGGCGGACGCCGCCGCCGTTGGCGTGGTTTAGCTTTCATATCTGTCTGACCGAGTGAAGGGAAAGGGGCGGTTCGCTGTGGCGGTTTTCAGCAGGGCGGAGATGGCGCGTCGCATCGACAGTCTGCGGCGTGGAATGGCCGAACGTGACATCGACTGTGTGCTGGGCACGTCGTATGTCGGCTCCTACTATCTGAGCGGCGTGCCTATCCACTGGTTCGGGCGACCGCTGGCGACCATCATCCCGCTGGAAGGCGACGCGGCGATGGTCGAATCGATCATCGAACTCGAGCACACGCGGGCGCAGTCGTGGATCGAGGATATCCGCACGTACTACGACTACAATACGGCCCCCAGCTACGAAGACCCCCAACCGCCCCTGGCGTCGATGATCGAATTGACGCGTGATGTGCTGGGGGCGCGCGGATTAATGTCCGCGCGGATTGGCATAGAGAAAGCCGGTATGCCGGTGGGGCACTATGAGAGCCTGCGTGACGCCGTGCCCGACGCCGAGTTGGTGGATATCTCGCCGCTGCTGGCGACGCTGCGCATGGTGCTTTCCGATGAGGAGCTGGCGCTGGTCCGGGCGGCTGACGAGATCGCCGACATCGGCCAGCGGGCGCTGATCGATGCCGTACAGACCGGGAAATCGGCCTTCGAGATCGAGCTGCCGGTCAGGCAGACGATGATACAGGCCGTCCTCGAACGGCACCCCGGCAAACCCTTCAGCCTGCACGCGATGAGCGGGCTGGGGTCCGGCACAAAGGGCGCGGGGCACAGCGAGTGGATCACGTGGAACGACGAGGACATCGTCCGGCCCGGATATCTGCTGGAGACCGTCGTCGACGTGTGGTTGTGGGGATACTGGGGCAACGTCGAGCGCGCCGTCGCCGTTGGCGAGCCGGACGAGAGGACGGCGCACGCCTTCGAGGTCATGATCGAGGCGAATGAGGCGGCGATTGCCGCCGTGAAACCGGGGGTGCGCCTGGCTGATGTCGACCGCGCCGCCAAACAAGTGCTGGACAGGTACGGCTACCCAACCATGACCGGCACCGGCTGCGGGCGCGGCGTTACGAGCTATGAAGGAAACGCGCGCGAGTTACACATGGACCTGCGCCTGTACTCCGACGTTGTCCTTGAGCCGGGGATGGCCTTTTCCATCGAGCCTGACGTGCGCGAACCCGGAGTCGGCACCTTCCGCCACTGCAACACCATCATCGTCACAGAGGACGGGTGCGAAGTCGACTCGACCGTGCCGCGCGGCGTCATCTGGGTGTAGGTTGAGCCAGCAGAAGAGGAGCATCTTGTGAGCGAGCTTTTTTCGAGGCGGTTGGGGGCGCTGCGGAAGGCTTTAGCCGCCGCAGAACTGCCCGGCATGATCGTGAAACAAGCGCCCTATATCTACCATCTGACAGGCTGGCTTCCTCCCTCCTGGGCGGACGTGTTTCTCGTCGTCGGCGCGGACAGCCTGCTTCTCGCCGCGCCGTTTACCCCGGATGATGTCGAGGCCGTATGGGATGATGCCTTCGTCTACGACTCGTTCGCGCTGAACGAGCTGGTGCCAGCGGCGGAAAATGCGGCTGCTGCGCTGAAGCAAGCCGTCGAGAAGGCGGGATTAGCCAATGGCGCGGTCGGGGCGGCGCTGGGGGCGCTGCCGGGCGTTTACGCTCTGCCGCTCGCCGGGATGGTATCGCTGGTGGATGCGGAGGACGTTCTTTCGGATGTGACGGCGGTCAAGGATGAGGCGGCCCAGCAGGCCATTCGTGAGCGGGTCGGCTATCTGGATCGGGCCTTCGAGGTCGCCAAAGAGGCCATTCGGCCCGGCGTCAGCGAGACGGAGGTCTTTGGGCGGATTTACACGTCGCTCGTCGAATCGTTTGGCGGCCCGGTTGAGCTTGCCTGTAACTTCGGGTCGGGGCCGCGTGCGTTGATCGACGAGCCACAGCCGACGAACAAGAAGATCGAAACAGGCGAAGTGGTAATGATCGATCTGTTTCCGCAGATTGGCCCCTACGTTGCAGACTACACACGCAATTTCGTCGTAGGTCCGCCTACGGAAGGGCAGCTGGCACAGCATACCGCGCTGGAGAAAGCGCTTCAGGCAGCGGAAGGCGTCTTGAGGCCGGGGGTCAAGGCATCGGAGATCGACCGGGTCTGCCGGCGGGTGTTGAGAGAAGAAGGCTACGGCGAGGTTGCCTACCGGCATCACACCGGTCACGCTTTCGGCCTGACGATCCCTGAGCCGCCCTGGTTGATCCCCGCCGACCACACGCCGCTGCGCGCAGGGATGGTGATCGCCGTTGAGCCAGCTATTTATCATCCGAACAACGGTGGGATGCGCCTTGAGGGCAACTACATCATCACAGATGACGGCTGCGAGGCGCTGGTAGGATTCCCTGCCGAGCTGACGGTTTGTCAATAGAAAACGGGAGATTGAGATGAGCTTACGTCGCAAGACTGCCATCATTACCGGGGCCAGCCGGGGCATCGGGCTGGAGACGGCCAGACAGATGGCTCAGGCCGGGGCGCGTGTCTATGGCGTGGCGCGCAGCACGCCAGACCCGGCGCCCGACGGCGTGACGATGCTCGCAGCCGATGTGCGCATCCGCAGCCAGGTTGATGACGTTATACAGAGGGTGCTCGAAGAGGCCGGTAATATCGACATTCTGGTGAGCAACGCCGGGGTCGAAATCGTCAAGCCATTCGAGCAGGTAACCGCTGAAGAATACGATGTCATGCTCGACACGAATCTAAAAGGGACCTTCCACCTTATTCAGGCCGCGCTGCCAGCTATGCAGGGCCGGAAGTCAGGGCATATCATCATCGTGAACTCTGTGGCGGGCATCCGAGGGTTTACGGAGGACGCCGTTTACTGCGCCTCAAAATACGGCTTGACCGGGCTGGCAGACGCTCTGGACGAGGAATTACGCGGGCAGGGTATTCGTGTCACCAGTATCCATCCGGGCGCGACCAACACGCCGCTCGCTTATGATTCGTGGTCGCCGCCGGACGATCCGCGCCGTCCATATTTCTTACAACCAGAGGACGTTGCTGAGGCGGTTGTCTACGCCGCATCCCAGCCGCAGCGGGTGGCCGTCAGACAAATCGTCTTGCAACCCACAATAGAGCCACCTTATTCTGATTTCTTGCCAGTAGAAACCGTACAGGAGTTTGCCCCTGAGGATGAATGAATAATAACGGGTCAGGATCAATTATGTATGTAGTCAGAGCTTCAGGACGGATCTGAAGTGGAATTAATGGAGTAATTCCCGATCGGTTTACGACGATACGGCCCTCATTTGGAAATGCTGTGTGCGCGGTACTGTAAGGCACTCCTCTCTCCTCGTTCTCACCTCTTCGTCTCGGCCCAATACTATCTGCCGGGGTCAAATTGTCCGGCACTTCGTGGTAGCGCTGGTGGTTGTGGTGGGCGACGAACGAGTCGACGGCCTGCTTAAGTTCCCGGCTGAACCGCGAAAGCAGCAAAACCCGATTTGCCAGTCAGTTTAATATAGACTAAGCTGGTGCTCATTATCCTCAAAAGGATGTGACTCCTGCACGTCGCGCCGTACAGTCACAGCCAGCAGTTACCCGGTTCTACCCTGGAGCATCAGTACATGCGATTTTTCTTCCCGATCCCCCGGATCGTCAGCTCAGTTTACGGCTTGCACTATCGCGATCGTGGGGGTGAGCCATGCTGGGCACCCGAACCTGAGATGAGCGGGGGGTGGAATCCGGTAGATGTATCTGAACACTCGCCGGAGAAGACGCTGCTCGATGTTGAAGATAAGCTGCTGCCGCTGGTTAACCGCTCGATCGTCCTGCTAAACCTGGCGGGCTACGAGGTACATTCGCTCATTTTCCGGGTCGGCGAGGCGATCTGCCCGGATTATCTCCTCGAAATTGACTTATCGAACCTGTCCTATGTGAATCACTCCCGGCCTGAGGCGGGGGGCAGCGCAGCCATCCCGCAAAACGCCGTCGTCGCAGTTGAGTTCGGGCTTATACCGCGCTTCGCCGGGCGGGATGCGCGCCTGCACTATGCGATTCCGCTGGAACTAAATCTGCCTGACGTGATGGTCAGCCAGTCGTCCCTCGCTTTGGCCTCTCTGGGGCCGGTCGATTGGCTGACAGTTTACGTCGAGCAGCCCCCCAGCAGCACATTCCATCTGATGCCGCCCACGATGGTGGAAGCCGTCTCCCTGCTTGAGCCATCCATCCGGGGCTCGGATAACGCCGCCGGGCTTGAGCAGGCGCTTGTCGACCTGATGCGCCCTCACTGGCGGCCCGACGATCCGGTAGACCCGGCGGCGCTGGCCGATCCGCACGGGCTTATGCACATGTTTTTTCCGTTCAAATATTCGACGCTCGAAGACAGCCCCGATCTCAGCGCCCTGCCCTTCGATGGGCAGGATAACTGGGGATGGGTGATCCCGTACTGGCTGCGCTATGACCACCGGAAGATCCCTAAATTCGAGGCGCTTCACAAGATTCTGTATCACGTCGCCGCTGCATATCGCAATCCGGGCGACAGGGACGCAGAATTCGACCTGATGATGGAAGCCTTCACCCAGGAAGCGCAGCTTCAGCTCGGCCAGACAGCGCCGCAAAACATCGCTGCGCTGATCAAGACTATTCGCGATCAAGGCCACACCGAGCCGCCCCCCACAGCAATCGAGGACATCAAGATGATCTGTGCGGACCTCATCACGCTGATGAGCGAAGGGGACGACTCTATCGAATACTGGCTCGATCAAACGATCGTGGACATGATGACCGGCAGCCCGGCCCACAAAGAATACATCGAATCCGCCAAGGCTGAATTAGATGCCGACCGGGAGCAGCGCCTCTGGCACCAGCGCGAGATCGTCAGCCAGTGGCTTCGCGGCCTGTACAAGCTCACCTGGGCCGAACTGTTGATGTGCCTCCACGACATGCGCGTGATCGACATCCTGAGCGACATTCGCGTGCGCGACGATGCCAATATTGAATTCCTGGCTCGACCCTATACGGGCTACTTTCAGGCAGCCGACGGCACGACGCTGCAACTTAACGCAGGCGGCGAGTTTGTGTCGGGTTACATGCAAATCCGCACGCCTCGCCGTGTTCGGGAGGATCTGAACATATTCTTGACGTACCCGCCGGTTGGTGATGAAAGGCTGTACCGCGCCACGAACCAGCCGGCGCTGGAACCAACTACCCACCCCGCGCCGGACGTGTTCAACGAGTTCCAGCCCTACTATCTCGAATATGCGTTTGCCTCAACGGGTGGCAGCCCCCCTCGCTTCGCCGCGCCGCTGGGGACATACGAGAACGACCCGGAGGCTGAACAATCCGTCTGGAACCCCGATAAGCCGGATATGTTCAGCCAGGTGGCGATAACGTCGCTTACGGCAAGCGGCTCGCCGCTGGTCATTCACCTCGAACTGGCGGATGGCAGAAGCTGGGATTTCACACGCGAGCGCGAAGCGCCCCACAGCCCGGATGATGCCTTTCTCAACATCGCGGATGAGACCCTGCGTAACCTCATGCGCAGCAGCACGCGATACCCGCTGAACAAGGACGAGCGCCACGCATTGCTGGAGGTCGTGGCCCGCCTGGCCGACTACGCCATCCGCCGCCCCGACCTGCCCACCGGATCGGTGACCACCAGCTTGAACACGGCCAACCTGGATGTGCTTAACGCGATGTTCCGCGAATTTTGCCGCCTGATGTCGTACTTCGTCATCTTCGATTTTGAGACCGTCGAGCCAGATGACGAGCCCGTCCTGCCGTGGGATACGCTGCTCGTGCCAAGTTTTGGCGATATTCACGTCGAGCGTTCTGGCCCGCAGTACGAATACGTCCGCTGGCTGCTGCGCGCCATCTGCCAGACCGCTGCACTGGACGCAGACCGGACGCTGTACGTCGGCATCTCTCAGGCGCTCGCGTTCGCACGTGATGAAGATGACGGGTTTACAGACGCCGATTGGCTGATACAAACCCTTCTCGGCCTGCACGCCGACGAGATTATCCCCTTCGACGATCTTGAACTCTCCGCTGATCTGCCGCCTGACCAGCAGTACGTCTACGAGTGGTGTATGTTGTCCTCCAACTTCATGGGTGACATAGAAATCGTCGGGGGGAATGCAGGCGTTGCGATACTGCGCATCCGCACCAAAGCTTATCCTGATCCGGCGAGGCCACCGGAGATTTTCGACGCTGTCTACTCTGTCGTTCTCACCGGGGGAACGCTGCTCCCGATTGGGCCGAGTTCACCTGTTGGCTGGGCGGGCCTTTACAGTGACTGGATAGAGATAAGTGCCTCAGAACCCTGGACGGCCTGGGATTTCAGCGGGCTGGGGTGGATCGCTGGCATCTTGAGCTGGAATGCGCTCGTCGTCGCTGCCGGTACATACTGTGAGACGGAGTGGATCTGTTTTATGGAGACGGTGCTGGACCTTCCACCCGTCAAATGGATAACGGGCCCAACGCCAACGTCAAGCGTTGGCATCGGCGGTCTCGCGGTCGGCGTAGATATTGCGAGCCTGACACAGTTAGCCATTTCACCGCCACTCCCCTTCGTTAGCGCATACGATGACGCCCCATTCACGCTGCCGGAGTTTACGTCGACGGCGTTTTCGACCCAGTTCTCGGATAACACCGTCACCGCGTTTGCCGTCGACAGCGCCATTTTGACCCCTGAGGGTGAGACGCTGCTCCGGCGGTTCGTGGCGCATTTCCGGGTGGCGCTGGAGAACCCGCAGACCGCGCTCGAAATCGTCGGGTACGCCAGCCGCACCGCCAGCCAGGAACATAACCAGTATCTTTCCGAAGAACGCGCCCAGGCGGTTTACGATTTCATCTTTTGCCTGCTTGGACCCAGCTTCTTAGTCCCTACGCAGCAGAGTGTCGTGCGCGGGCTGGGTGAACGCGCGGCGGAGTGGGCCGGGGTTGAGGATGACGTTGAGGACCCTGACTGGCGCAAAGTGGAGATCAAACTGAACAGCGTGCTCGCGCTCCGTGTCTACGGCGAGCGAATCCAATAGGGGGACCTGTGACCGCACTGCAATCGATCACACGCGCCATCGGCGAAATGTTCATACCGCTTCGCTACGGGCTGCGCGATCGCGTCTCTCTGGAGCTGCTGCTGCGCCAGATGGGCTACGACGTATCGCTGAACGTCCCCGAATTCGACATCACGCGTATTCAGGCGCTGTTCCCCATCGATGATCTCGAAACCATCATCACCGAAACCGCCAGCCTCGTCGACGCGGATAACACGGCTGACCGCATCGAGACGATCCTGAACCTCTCAGAAGCCATCTGGTCGGCGATCGATACGCTGAGAAATGCGTCTTTCGACGTATCGCAAATCACGGGCCTGCCATCGCCTGTGAGCGAGGTCGATTTCTGGATCGAGGTCGGCGAATACCTGCCGCAGTTCATCCCCACCTACTATTTGCGCTGGCGTTATCCAAAGACGTATGCGCTGTTCATCTTGCTCGGCCTGATCGTCGAAATGCCGATGGACGACGAGGGCCACCTGATCCAATCCACCCTGAACTGGTCGCTGATGAGCACGCTGCTCACCGAGCCGGAGGATTATCTCAAAGAGAGCTACGGCTGGGGCGAGGCGTTTCAGGCGAGCACGCTGTTTCTGCGCCTGCACAGGCTGGTCAGCGCATATAACCTCGACGCGAGCATTGGCCCGATCAACCCACAGGTCGCCAGCCTGTACCTGAGCGACACCCACGTCGATGCCGACTTCAACCCACTCACATTGTACATTCACCGGGGCCGCCTGCTGGACAGCCCCGCGTGGGTCACCGTCGGGCTGGGGCTGCACCCCATCCCCGGCGACCGCGACGACGGGCCGGGCGGCCTCTACATCGCGCCCCTCCTGCAGGGGGATGCGACGCTCGCTTATTCGCTTTCGCCTGACATCTCGCTGGAGTTGACCAGCGAGATCGATGCAGGAGCGACGGCGGGAATCGAACTGGTGCCCGGCAGCGATCCGCGTTTTGTGGGCACGTCGGCCAGCATTACGCAGGGTTTTCGTCTGATATTTGCACCCGACGAGGCCTATCTGCTCGTCGGCGAAAGCGAGGGCTCCCGCATCGAGCTTGACGGCTGGGAGATCGCATTTCGGATAGAGGGCACGACGAACGACCCTCAGTTGATCTTCGAGGCGGCGACCACCGGCAGCGGCTTGCAGGTCATCATCGCGCCCGGCGAAGGGGATTCGTTTATCCGCGAGCTGCTGGGCGAGAACGAACTGAAGATCGGGGCCGACGTCGACGTGGAGTGGTCGAGCGTGGACGGCTTCCGCATCGCAGGCGGGGCGGAATTGGATGTCACGTTCCCGCTCAACCTGAATCTGTTCTTCCTGACCATTTTTGAACTGCACCTCGCGCTGGGTGTGGGCACCGACGGCAACATCGAGGCGCAGGCCGACATCGACGCCAGCGCCGTGCTTGGCCCGTTCACGCTGGCCGTGTCCGACATCGGCACGAAGGTGATCCTCTCCCCGGATGGGGACCCGACGGCGCGGGGCACGTTCGGCGGCTTTGAGCTGGCGATGGCGTTCAAGCCGCCGGATGGCGTCGGCGCGGGCTTCGACCTCGCCGGGGTGGCGTACGGCGGTGGCTATCTGGAGCACGACCCGGAAAGAGGCGAATACAGCGGGATCGTGACGCTCGAATTCGTGCAGATCGGCATCACGGCCATCGCCATCATCACGACGCGCCCACCTGACAACCCCGACGGGTGGAGCATGTTCATCAGCATCAACGTCTATCTGGGCGGCATCCCGCTCGGATTCGGCTTTTTGCTGCTGCGGGTCGGCGGGTTGATCGGGCTGCACCGCGGCTTCGACTCGGCGGCGCTGCAAGACGGCATCCGCACGGGTATGCTCGACTCGATCATGTTCCCCGATGACCCGATCGCGAACGCAGCGCGCATCCTGACCGACATCGAGACGGCGTTTCCGACCGCCACAGGCTCGTTCGTGCTGGGAGCGATGCTCCAGATCGGCTGGGGTGTGCCCACGCTGATCACGGCGAACCTGGGGTTCATCGTGCAGCTGCCGGACCTCGTCATCGCGCTGCTGGGGCAGGTCCAGGCCCTGCTGCCGATAGAAGAGGAACCGCTCGTCGAGATTCACTTCGATGTCGTGGGGATCATCGACCTGACCGAAGGCTCGCTCGCCATCGACGCCGGGCTGCGCGATTCACAGATCGTGGGATTTGTGCTGACCGGGCAGCTTGCCCTGCGGATGCGGCTGCTCGACGAGCCGACATTCCTGCTGGCGATGGGCGGATTCCACCCGGCTTTCACCCCGCCGGAGGCATTCCCGGTGCTGGCGCGGCTGGGGGTGAGTCTCAGCGTGGGCGACTGGCTGAGCATCGCGCTCGAATCGTATCTGGCGCTTACCTCGAACACGGTGCAGTTCGGCGCGGGCCTGTACCTGACGGCGAAATTCGCCGCCTTCCGCGTCGAGGGCGGCACCGAGATCAACACGCTGATCCAGTTCTCGCCCTTCAAGTTCCGCTCCGACCTGAGCTTCTTCATCTCCGTCAGCGCCGGCTCGGTGGAACTGCTGGGCGTGCTGCTGACCGGCCACGTCAGCGGCCCGAACCCGTACGTGGTGCAGGGGCAGGCCCGGTTCAAGATTCTGGGCCTCGAAAAAGAGGTCGACATTCAGGAGACGATCGGCGATACCGCGTCGATAGACGATATCGACGAAGTAGACGTGCTGGCCGAGGTCGCCGCATCGCTGCGCGACCCGGCAAGCTGGCGCGCGGTGGACGAAGGTGAGCGGACCAGCGCCGTGCTGCTGGCCGAGGTGGACGAGACGGCGGACGCCCTGCCCGTGCATCCGGGCGGATCGGTGGCGGCGTGGCAGCGGGTCGCCCCGCTGGACGTGCAGCTTGAGCACTTCGGCAACGCGGAGATCGAGGGCGAGGACGAACTGGCGATCTCCGGCGTGCAGGCCGGAGGGCAGAACGTCGACTGGACGTTCGAGGACGACTGGTTCGCCCCGGCGCAGTTCTTCGACATGAAGCGGAACGAGAAACTCAGCGCGCCCTCGTTCGAGAAGATGAAAAGTGGGCTGCGCTTCGGCGGCGATGAAGCAGATGGCGGGGGGAGCGCCGATACGATCTATAACTACGAGCAGATCATCCACGACCCGGAGTTTGAGGTGCAGCACCTCGGTCTGAAGAAAACCTACCGTCCCGCGCTGGGCGATCTGGCGGCCTTCCAGTCGCAGATCGTGACACGCGGGCAGTTGGCGCGCCCACTCATCACCCGCGCGACAGAACCGGCCTTCAGTCTACAGCCGACAAAGTACGTCATCGCCACCCGCGAGACGCTGGAAGTCGACGACGTGGCCGTGCCAGCCGGGGGGACGACGTACGCCGAGGCGCGTCAGGCGCTGCGCCAGAGCGACTTACCAACTGTGGTGAATAGGGTGGTGGTGACCGCCGCCGAGGTGAAGAAGATAAATGAATGACCTGAATCTACGCTTCCTGCCCTGGCTGCGGCGCGGCCTGGCGAGGGCTGCGAACACCGGCGCGCTGGACGCCTTCGCCACGATCGACGTGCAGTTCGACGTGGGCGGCGAGACGGTGAGCCAGTCCCTGCGGCTGCGCGGGCCGGGCGATATCATCGGCATCGACCCCGCACAGGTGATCCGGGCCGAGCCGAAGGCGGGCACGCTGGATTTCGAGCCGAACTACTTCCCGTGCATCGAGTTTTCGATGCCGGATTTACCCTGGATGTTCACACCGGCGGCCCCGGCTGGCGATAAGCTGCTGCCGTGGTTGACGCTGGTAACGGTCGACGACTCGGTGGCAAGCATCGGCCCGGCGGGAAACGCGCCGCTGCCTGTCCTGCGGACGCCGCCGTCCGAGCTGCCCCCGGACCTGAGCGAGATGTGGGCCTGGGCACACGTCCAGACGACCAGTCTATATGCGGCGGGTGGGTTGAACGAGGCGCTGCGTGACGAGCCACAGGCGTTCATCAGCCGCATCCTGTCGCCGCGCAACCTGCAAGCCGGGCGCGCTTATACCGCCTGCCTCGTGCCGACGTACAAAGCGGGCGTGCTGGCCGGGCTGGGCCTTCCGGTAGGCGACGACGTGGGGCAAACGCTGGCGTGGGCCCCGGATGAGAGCGCTGACGAGATCGAGCTGCCCGTGTATTACTCGTGGTCGTTCCGCACAGGCCCGATGGGGGATTTCGAGACGCTGGTCGAGCGGCTCCAACCGCTCGAATTCGACGAGACGGTGGGCAGGCGGCGAATGGACCTGACCCACATGGGCGTGACCCTGCCCGGCCAGATGCCGGACACCACCTTCTTTTTCGGGGCGCTGGTCGCGCCCGCGGCCATCGCCGACGAAGACCTGCCAGCCCGCAACCAGCCCATGCGAGAGACGTTTTTTGCGTTCATCGCACCGGGGGATGTCGAGGACCCGGCAGGCGGCGCGTACGATTACCGGGAGGATGATCCGGTCGTCACCCC
>CAZWUX010000049.1:0-16930 GCA_964637665.1 uncultured Anaerolineae bacterium | reverse complement strand
GCCGGAGCAACATCGTCGGGATGCCGATGGCGCTGCTGCTGATCCACGCCAACGCGACCGTGACGGTCGTCCACAGCCGCACGAAGGACATCCCCGCCACGCTGGCGGACGCGGACATCGTCGTCGGCGCGATGGGCTACAAGCCCGAATTTGTTAAGGGCGAGTGGATCAAGCCGGGCGCGGTCTGCATCGACGTGGCGACCATGAAGGTCGACGATCCCACCGCCAAGAAGGGCTACGTGTGGAAGGGCGACTTCGAGTTCGAGGCGGCCAAAGAGCGTGCGGCGGCCATTACGCCGGTGCCGGGCGGCGTCGGTCCGATGACCATCGCCATGCTGCTTCAGAACACGCTGCACGCCGCCGAGATCGCCATCGAGAAGGGTGTGACTGCCTGACCCGTCCTTGATTTACCCCGCTCCAGACCGAGCGATCACCTGAAACGCCAGCGCCGCCGTGCGCTGGCGTTTTTGTATGTATCCCCGCCGGGAAGGGATCGCCCGCAGGAGGGTAGCAATATTCGATTCTTGTGGTAACATAGGTGCTTAATACGATACTCGGAAGTTCATCACTTCAGTTTTTCTCTCACGGGCATAATAATCCCTCCGGCCCGCACGTTCGCCGGAATCCGGCCCGTTAAAACTGGCTCACTGGAAGAAGTGCACAGCCTGACGGCGAAAGATCGGACATCTCGCGCTCTCCGGCGCATCAGAAAGTATCGCTATTCCGCGCAGGGTGGGGCAAGGCCCACCACCGTTCGACAGCGGAACATGACTGGTGCCCATGCAATGGGCGCGCCCCGCAGATATCACCGCTCCGCTTCTTTACCTGAGCCTGCTGATTCAACCGATAACCCCTGCCACGCACCTCTAAGGAGTCTCCGGTGAGCACAACGCTTGTGCGCCATGCTGACGTACTCGTGACGATGGACAAAGAACGGCGCGAGATTCCAGACGGTGGGTTGTTCATTCGCGATAATCTCATCGAGCAGGTCGGCCCGACGGACACACTCCCTGATCGAGCGGATACGGTCATCGACCTGCGCGGCCACGTCGTTCTGCCCGGACTGGTCAACACGCATCACCACATGTACCAGACGCTCACGCGGGCCGTCGCCCAGAGCGCGGTGCTGTTCGACTGGCTGGTGACGCTCTACCCGATCTGGGCCGGGCTGACGGGCGAGGCGGTCTACGTCTCGGCGCTGACTGCGATGGCCGAACTGATCCGCTCCGGCTGTACCACGTCGAGCGATCACCTGTACATCTTCCCTAACGACGTGAAATTAGAGGACGAAATCCGCGCTGCGGGGGAGATCGGGCTGCGCTTCCACGCCGCGCGCGGATCGATGAGCCTCGGCGAGAGCGATGGCGGCCTGCCGCCGGACCGCGTCGTAGAGGACGAGGCCGCCATCCTGCGCGACTGCCAGCGCGTGATCGAGGCCTACCACGATCCCGACCCCGGCGCGATGCTGCGGGTCGTGCTCGCGCCCTGCTCGCCGTTCTCCGTCACGCCCGACCTGATGCGCGAGTCCGTCAAAATGGCGAAGGACTACGGCGTGCTGCTGCACACCCACCTCGCGGAGACGCTGGACGAGGAGGCGTTCTGCATCGAGCAGTTCGGGATGCGCCCCGTCGAGTTGATGCAGGAATTGGGCTGGATGGACGACAACGTGTGGCACGCGCACTGCGTGCATGTCAGCGACGAGGAGATCGACCTGTTCAGCCGGACGCAGACCGGCGTGGCCCACTGCCCGACGAGCAACATGCGGCTCGCCTCCGGCATCGCCCCGGTGCGGGCCTACCGTGACGCGAGCGTGCCGGTCGCGCTCGGCGTGGATGGCTCCGCCTCGAACGACGGCAGCCACCTGCTGGCCGAGGCCCGGCAGGCGATGTTATTGCAGCGGGTAGGGGGCAACCCCGCCGGGCTGACCCCGCGCGAGGCGCTCGAACTCGCGACGCTGGGCGGGGCGAGCGTGCTGCGCCGGGACGACATCGGATCGCTGGCCCCCGGCAAATGCGCGGACGCGATCGCCATCGACCTGAACCGCGTCGAGTACGCGGGCGCGCTGCACGATCCGGTGGCGGCGGCGACGCTGTGCGCGCCGGTCGGCGTCGACTGGTCGATGATCGACGGGAAGGTCGTCCTCGAGGACGGCGAATTACTCACGGTCGACATGGGCCCGGTGATCGAGCGTCACAACACCATCTCGCGCGCGCTGATCGACGGCGAGCCGATCCCGGCCCGCTGAGTGTAGAGCCATACCACGTAAGGAAAGGACGCAGGGGATGCCACGCACGATCATTCAGGGCGGAACGACGGTCAGCTCCGAAGGCACGGCCCGACAGGACGTGGCTTACGAGGGCGAGCAGATCGTCGAGGTCGCGGAGCGCATCGAGCCGGGGCCGGGCGACGAGGTGATCGATGCCGCCGGGCTGCTCGTGCTGCCCGGCATCGTCGACGCGCACACCCACATCCAGCTCGACACCGGCATCTACCAGACCGCCGATAACTGGGCCGTCGGCTCGCGCACGGCGGCGGCGGGCGGCGTCACGACAGTCGTCGACTTCGCGACGCAGTACCCGGGCCAGACGTTCCCGCAGGCCATCGAAAACCGGCTGGAGGAAGCCGCCCCCAGCATCATCGACTACGCCTTCCACTGCATGGTCACGGAGTTCCCCATCGGCGCGGAAGGGAGCCTGCGCACGCTGGTCGACATGGGCGTGCCGAGCTTCAAAATTTATACCACCTATCGCCCCAACTATTACATGGACGACGCGACGCTGCTGCGCCTGTTCAAGGCGTCGACGCAGGTCGGGGGCATGGTGATCATCCACGCGGAAAACGATGCGATGGTCAGCGAGGCGACGGAGCACCTCGTCCAGACCGGGCGCACGGCGTGGCGCTTCCACCCGCTCTCGCGCCCGCCCATCGCCGAGCAGGAGGCCATCCACCGGGTGCTGTTCCTCGCGGCGGAGGCGAACGCCCCGGTGTACATCGTCCACTGCTCGACGGGCCGCAGCGTCGAACTCGTCCGCGAGGCCGCGAAGCGCGGCCAGCCCGCGTGGTGCGAGACGTGCCCGCAGTACCTCCTGTTCGACGAGCGCGTCTACTTCGAGCAGCACCCCGAACACTACATCCTCCAGCCGCCGATCCGCCCCGTCGGGGAGCCGGAAAAGCTGTGGGACCTCGTCGAGGGGGGCGCGGTGAGCGTGCTCTCGACCGATAGCTGCGATTACACGATCGCGCAGAAAACGGAGTTCGAGGAGTTCGTCAAGACGCCGGGCGGCCCGCCCGGCATCGAGACGCTGATGCCGTTGATCTACACCTACGGCGTCGAGGCCGGGCGCATCGAGCTTTCCGACCTCGCGCGGATGCTGTGCGAGAATCCGGCGCGGCTGTTCGGCCTGGCCCCGCACAAGGGATTCATCCGCCCAGGGGGCGATGCGGACATCACGCTGTACGATCCCGCCCCGGAACGCACGATCCGTCACGAGAATCTGCACTATCTGGCCGGTTACAGCCCCTATGAGGGGATGCGTGTGAAGGGCGCGGTCCACACGACCATCGCGCGGGGCGCGATGATCTATCACGATGGTGAGATCACCGCGCAGGAGGGCCGGGGGCGGTTCGTGCCCGGCCAGCCGTTCGACGTGGGCCTGACGGAGGAATAGTTGATTCGCGACGAGTCGGAGGGAATGGCATGGAACGGTTGAAGCTGATCACGATCGCGCGCGGCGATAAGCCCGCCGCCGTGCTGCTCAAGAACGCCAGCCTCGTCAACGTGTTTACCGGCGAGGTCTACCGGACGGACATCGCGATCCGCCGGTCGCGCATCGTCGGCATCGGCGAAGGCTACGAGGCCGAGCAGGTGATCGATCTGGGCGGCAAGTACGTCGCCCCCGGCTTCATCGACGCGCACGTCCACATCGAGAGCGCGATGGTGACGCCCCGCGAGTTCGCCAAGGCCATCATCCCGCACGGCGTGACCTCCGTCGTCACCGATCCGCACGAGATCGCGAACGTGCTGGGGCTGGAGGGCATCAGCTTCATGCTGGAGCAGGCCAAGTACGGCCCGCTGAGCATGTACGTCATGGCCTCGTCGTGCGTCCCGGCCACCCACATGGAGACCGCCGGGGCCAATCTGGAGGCCCACGACATCGAGCACCTGCGCAACAACGACTGGGTGCTGGGCCTCGCGGAGATGATGAACTACCCCGGCGTCGTCGGCGGGGATGAGATCGTGCTCGACAAGCTGGAGGCGTTCGAGGGGACCGTCATCGACGGCCACTGCCCCGGCCTGACGGGCAAGGCGCTCAACGCCTACGTCGCGGCGGGCGTGCGCTCCGACCACGAATGCACGACGGTCGAGGAGGCCCGCGAGAAGCTGCGCCTCGGCCTGACGATCTTCATCCGCGAGGCGACCAATGCGCACAATCTGCGCCCACTGCTGCCGCTCGTCGACGACCGGAACTACTATCGCATCTGCTTCTGCACCGACGACCGCCAGCCCGCCGATCTGATCGATCAGGGGTCGATCGACTACATGGTGCGCGTCGCCATTCAGCAGGGCGTCGACCCGGTGCGCGCCATCCAGATGGGCACCATCAACACGGCCAACTACTTCCGCATCCGCGACCGGGGCGCGGTTGCGCCGGGCCGCCGGGCCGACCTGATCGTGTTCTCGGACCTCGAAAACCCGGTGCCGGAGCAGGTGTGGCGCGGCGGCTACCTCGTCGCGCAGGACGGCGAGATGCTGCCCATCAGCGAGCCGAAGCGGGCCATCCAGCTCCGCAACTCGATGAACATTCTATGGGATCAGATCGATTTTGATATCCCGGCGGATGGCGCGGAGGCCCGCGTGATCGGCAGTATTCCCGACCAGCTTGTCACCGAAAGCCGGGTTGCAGACGTTTCACAGGTTGGCGGTATGGCGGTGGCGGACCCATCGCGCGATATTCTCAAGATGGCCGTCATCGAGCGGCACCGTTCGACGGGCAACGTCGGCAAGGGCTTCATACAGGGCATCGGCCTGAAACGGGGAGCCATCGCCGGGACCGTCGCCCACGACCATCACAACCTGGTCGTGATCGGGGCCGACGACGCCAGTATGCACACCGCCGTGCGGGCGGTGGCCCGCATGGGGGGCGGGCTGGTGGCCGCCGACGGCGAGCAGGTGCTCGCGCAGCTTCCGCTGCCGGTAGCGGGGCTGATGAGCGACCGGCCCATCGAGGAGGTCCGGGCAGGGGTAGACACCCTGCTTGACGCTGCCCGCGAGCTTGGCTCGCCGCTGCATGACCCCTTCATGGCGATGAGCTTCATGGCGCTGGAGGTCATCCCGCACCTGAAGCTGACCGACGTTGGGATGGTCGATGTCGACGCGTTTGAGGTGGTCGATCTGTTTCTCGACAGATGAAACCCCCACTCGTTAAGATAGTACCGACTGATTCACACCACACTTGATGAGGAGATAACAATCATGCGTAGTTTTGCCGGACGCGATATTCTGTCGCTTAAGGATTTTGAACGCCACGAGTTCTTCCGCACCTTCGAGATCGCTGAGCGTCTGGAGCCGTATGCCCGCGACCGCCAGAACGGCGATCTGCTCAAGCACAAGACGCTCGTCACCGCCTTCTACCAGCCGTCGACCCGCACCCGCCTCGCGACCGAGGCTGCTATGCACCGGCTGGGCGGCCACGTGACGGGCTTCGCCGACGCCAAGATGACCCGCGCGGGCGACTTTTACCAGGAAGGCATTCAGGACACCGTTAAGATGCTGGAGTATTACGGCGACGTGATCGCGATGCGCCACTTCCAGCAGGGCGCGCCCGCCGAGGCGGCCTACCACGCGAGTGTTCCGGTGATTAACTGCGGCGATGGCTGGGGCGAGCACCCCACGCAGGTTCTGACCGACATGTTCACCATCTGGCGCGAGGCCGGGCGGCTCGACGGGCTGACCTGGGTCCTCATCGGCGACATGCGGATGCGGACGATGCACAGCCTGAGCTATGCGCTCTCCAAGTTCGACCATCAAGCCTACGTCATCTCCCCCGACGAGATGTACTTCCTGCCGGAGTTCGAGGAAGAGGTCGTCGACAAGGGCTTCCGCTTCGAGCGCAAGGAGCACATCGAGCAGGTCATCGCCGAGGCCGACGTTATTTACATGGAGCCGGTCGTCCAGCCCGACTACACCAAGGCGCGCGAGGAAGTGACCGACGACAAGGGCCTGACACCTCCCAACTATCAGGTGACCAAGAGCCTGCTGTTTGAGAAGGCCAAGCCGGACGCCATCGTGCTGCACTCGCTGCCGCGCCAGGACGAGCTTCTGCCCGACGTTGACACGACCCGCCACCAGCGCTACTGGGTGGAGGCCTACAACGGCGTGCTGATGCGCATGTCGCTGCTGGCGCTGATTCTCGGCGCGATCGAGTAGCGGTCTGCCCCCTCGAACGCCGACATCCCGTTTTCGTATCGGATACAACGGGGCAGCGCCGGACCGGCAGGCGCCGCCCCGTAGATCGCTGACCTGACTCTCACACGTAAATTGATAGAAGGGAACTACACGATGCAGACCTATCTGGTCGGGCGTGACATGATCACGACCCAGGAATGGACCAAAGACGAGCTTGAGACCGTGTTCGACGTGGCTTTTGACCTCAAGCGCGCGCGCGCGCTGGGCGTCGACCACGCCTATCTGCGCGATAAGGTGCTGGCGATGCTGTTCTTCTTCTCCAGCACGCGCACCCGCGTCAGCTTCGAGGCGGGCATGGCCCAGCTTGGCGGCCACGCCGAGTTCATCGACAGCACGACGACCCAGATCAAACACGGCGACACCGGCAAGGAGATCGGCGAGATCATCGGGCGCTACTGCGACGGGATCGCCATCCGCCAGTGTGACTGGGGCATCGGCAACGATTACATTCGCGGCGTGGCTGCGGCCAGCCGCTCCCCCGTCCTCAACATGCAGTGCGACTATTACCACCCCTTCCAGGCGTTGGCCGACATGATGACCATCTTCGAGAAGTTCGGGCGCGACGTGCGCGGCAAGACGCTGAACGTCTCCTATGCCTACGCGTCCAGCTACCAGAAGCCGATGTCCGCCCCGCAGAGCTTGCTTCTTCTGGCCTCGCGCTACGGCATGAACGTCCGCCTGACGCGCCCGCCGGAGTTCAAGCTCATGCCGGACATCGTCGATCAGGTGGAGGAGAATGCGAAGAAGTCCCACGGCAGCTTCGAGATCCTCGATGACTTCGACGCCGGGTTCGAGGATGCCGACGCCGTGTACGCGAAGGCGTGGGGCGCGATGCTCACCACGACCGACGAGGCCGAGTCGGCGGAGATCGGCAAGCAGTATGAGGACTGGATCACCGACGAGCGCCGCATGGCGACGACACACAATGGCGAGGGCCTGTTCATGCATCCACTGCCCGCCGACCGCAACATCGAGGTGACGGATGCCGTCATCGACGGCCCGCAGAGCGTCGTCTACGACGAGGCTGAAAACCGGCTGCACGTTCAGAAGTCCGTCATGGCGCTGACCATGCGGTAGACGTTCTCCATTATCGGACACGGTTGACAGGAAAGACATAAGCTGAGGAACAGAATGAGTGAAACAAAACGTAAACTGGCTGCCGTCGCCATTGGCGGCAACTCTCTCATCAAAGACAAACACCACCCCGAAGTCGAGTATCAGGTTGCCGCCGTCCGCGAGACGTGCAAGCACCTCGCCACGATGATCGAGGAGGGCTGGGACATCATCGTGACGCACGGCAACGGCCCGCAGGTCGGCTTCATCCTGCGTCGCTCCGAGCTGGCCGCCCATGAGGTCCACACCGTGCCGCTCGACGTGATCGGCGCGGACACGCAGGGCGCCATCGGCTACATGCTCCAGCAGGCGTTGGAGAACGAGTTCCGCCGCCGGGGCATGGATAAAAAGGCCGTGTCCGTCGTGACACAGGTGCGCGTCGACGCCGATGATCCGGCGTTCAGCAAGCCCACGAAGGGCATCGGCGGCTACATGGAGGAGGATAAGGCCGAACTCTTCCGCAAGGAAGGCTGGACGGTCGTCGACGACGCCGGGCGCGGCTACCGCCGCATGGTGGCCTCGCCCCAGCCGCTTGAGATCGTCGAGCTTCCGGCCATCGAAACCCTGGTCAACCGGGGCTACATCGTGATCTCGGTCGGCGGGGGTGGCATCCCCGTCATCCAGAATGCGGAGGGCGGGCTGGAAGGCACCTACGCCGTCATCGACAAGGACCGCGCCACCTCGCTGCTCGCGACCGACATCAACGCCGACCTGCTGTTGATCTCCACCGCCGTCGAGAAAGTCGCCATCAACTTCAACCAGCCGGATCAGAAGTGGCTCGATCACATGACGCTCGACGAGGCCCGCCGCTATATGGAAGAAGGCCACTTTGCGCCGGGCAGTATGAAGCCTAAAATAGAGGCCGTGATCCAGTTTTTGGAGAAGGGCGGAGAGCGCGCGCTGATCACTGACCCGCCGAACATCGCCCGCGCGCTGGCGGGTGAAACCGGGACGTGGATCACGCGCGAGTAGGTCACCGGTTTGACCGCTGAACGAACCAACAAAAGAGAGCGGCTCGAAAGGCCGCTCTCTTTCTCCACACCGGCCCAGCCGAACATCTCAACCCGTTTTGATCGAGGGTGCCATATGCGTGTAGAACTAAGAGACATCCACAAGTACTTTGGCCCGGTGCGCGCCAACCAGGGGATCGACCTGATATTCGAGCCGGGGCGCATCTATGGCCTGCTCGGCGAGAACGGCGCCGGTAAGAGCACGCTGATGAAGATCCTCTCCGGCTACCAGTCGCCGACGATGGGTCAGGTAGTGCTCAACGGCGAGCCGGTCGATTTCGAGTCGCCTTCCGACGCGCTGCGCCGGGGCATCGGGATGCTGTACCAGTCCCCGCAAGACTTCCCGCCGCTTCAGGTCGTTGAGAACCACCTGCTCGCCTACAACGACGAGTTCGTGCTCGACTTCGCCGTAGGCGACCGGCAGCTACAGGAAACGGCCCGCCGCTTCAGCTTCAAACTCGACACGCGTAACTACGTCGACACGCTGACGCTCGGCGAGCGCCAGCAGATGGAGCTGCTGCGGCTGCTCTCGCTCGGTGCGGAGGTGCTGATCCTCGACGAGCCGACGACCGGCATCAGCCAGGAGCAGAAGGAAACGCTGTTCGGCACGATGCGCCGTCTGGCACACGAGGAGGATAAGACGATCATCCTCGTCTCGCACAAGCTCGAGGAGGTGCAGGAGCTTTGCGACGCGGCAGCCGTGCTGCGGACCGGCAAGCTGGTCGGCACGCGCGATATCCCCTGCCCGACGGGCGAACTCGTCCGCATGATGTTCGGTGAGGACCTACCGCGCAGCGAGCACCCGGCGCTCGAATCTGACGTTTGCGTGCTCTCGCTGGAGAATGCCACCGTCCAGACCTACCGGCTGACGCTCGACGCCATTAACCTCGAAGTGTGTCAGGGCGAAGTGCTGGGTCTGGCCGGGCTGGAGGGCAGCGGCCAACGCCTGCTGATGCAGGCCTGTGCCGGGCTTCAGGAGGTTTTCAGCGGCACCGTCAAACTCGACGGCGAGCCGCTGCGGGGGAAGCGGTCCCCCTTCTTCTGGGCGCCCTGGCTGGCCGCCGCCGTGTTCGCTGTCCGGCTGGTCTGGTTGATCGTCCTTCTCGCGGGCGGTCGGATCGGCGGTTTGCAGTTCGCGGGTGGGGTGGGGGCAGCCCTGCTGCTCGCCGGTTTGATCTGGTTGATAGGCACCGTTCTGATTTCCTGGACGAGCCAGTCACCTTACCATGAATTTCAGGAGCGCGGCGGGGCTTACGTTCCTGCCGGTCGGCTGGAGGAGGGGTTAATCCCCGGCCTGTCGCTCACCGAGCATATGGTGCTGGCCGAGCCGGAGCACGCCTTCATGGTCGATTGGAAAAGAGCGCGCACGGACATCGAACAGCGCATCGAGCGTTATAACGTCATCGGGCGGCCCGACAGCCACGTCGAGGAGCTTTCCGGCGGTAACCAGCAGCGCGTCATGCTCGGCCTGCTCGACAGCCCCCTGCGGCTGATCCTGCTCGAGCACCCGACGCGCGGTCTGGACGTGACCTCGGCCAACCACATCTGGGATCTGTTTCAGGAGCGGCGGCGGGAGGGCACGGCCATCATTTTCATGTCGGCAGACCTCGACGAGCTGCTCGACCGCAGCGACCGCATCGCGGTGTTCTCCGCCGGGAAGATGTCGCGCGTCGTCAACACGCGGGAGACGACGGTCGAGGATCTGGGCTATTTGATCGGAGGCCAGGACGTATGAACAACCGCATTCTGCGCACAATTTGGCCTGCCGTGCCGATTGCGCTGGCGATTGCGAGCACGACGCTGCTGCTCATCCCGTTCGGGGCCAGCATCACCGGCACGTACTCCGCCCTGTGGAACGGCTCGTTCGGCTCACCGGAGAGCACGTCCTCGACGCTGGCCTTCGCGATTCCGATTCTCCTGTGTGCCACCGGCCTGCTGATGACCTTCACCGCCGGGCTGTGGAACATCGGCGTGGAGGGTCAGATGATCATGGGGGCCATCGGCGCAACCTGGGTCGCGCTGAAGCTGACAGAGGCTCTGCCGGGGATGCCCCACTGGATGTTCCTGCCGCTTGAGATCATCGTCGCCATGATCGCAGGGGCCCTGTGGGCCGCGCTGGCCGCCGTGCTCAAAACGCGCGGCGGCGTCCATGAGATTTTCGGCGGTGTGGCGCTCAACAATCTGGCGATCATCACCACCAACTACCTGATCTCCGGCCCCTGGCAGCCATCGGAGGGCGGCACCTTCCGGGGCACGGCCCCCTTCCCGTCGTATGCGCTGTACCCGCTGCTGGGTAATACGCGCTTCAGCCTGCTGGCAGCGGCGCTGGCGCTCATCGCGCTGGTGCTCGTCGCGCTGGCGCTGAGCGGCACATTCTGGGGGTTGAAGCTGAAGGCGCTCGGCAAGAACATGCGCTCGTCGTTCTTGATGGGTATCTCCAGCGAGCGCGAGGCCATCATCGCCATGATGCTGTGCGGCGCGCTGGCCGGGCTGGCCGGATCGGTGCGGGTGGCAAGCTGGTTCGACAGTCTGCGGCAGAGCATATCGGGCGGCATCGGCTTTCTCGCCATCCTGATCGTTCTGCTGGCGAGCCTGCGCCCGGTTCTCACGCTCGTGATCTCGCTCGTGTTCTCGGCGCTGCTGACGGGCGGCACGCAGGTCCAGCTCCTGACCCAGCTTCACTCGTCGCTCAGCGGCATCATTCAGGGGATGCTGGTCCTGTTCGCCCTGCTGTTCGGCGACTACGAGAAGTTGATGAACCTCTTCCGAAAAGACAAAGCCGGACAGATCGCGGCAGGCGCGGAGGGTGAAGCATGAGCATCAACGACACACAGTTTGTTAACATTCTGGCGTCGATTGTCGCTCAGAGCGCCCCGCTGATGTTCGCCGTCACGGGCGAGACGATCACCGAGCGGGCCGGGGTGATCAACCTCTCGCTTGACGGCACGATGCTGTTCAGCGCCATGACGGGCTTCGTGGCAGCCTACACCTTCGGCAATACGCTGACCGCAGGCGGCGTCGAGGGTGACTTCCTGCCGGTGATGGTCGGGCTGGGCGCTGCGGCGCTCGTCGGGATGCTCGTCGCGCTGCTCATCGCGTGGGGCAGCATCTCGCTGAAGCAGGATCAGGTCGCCATCGGCTTCGTACTGACGCTGCTGCTGGCCGATTTCGCCAACTTCCTCGGCCAGAACTTCACCCGGCTGCCGGGGCCGCGTGTCAAGCACATGCCCATCCCGCTTCTATCGGACATTCCGATCCTCGGCCCGGTGCTGTTCGGGCACGACCTGCTGATCTATTTCGCATTCCTGTCCGTCGTGGCGACGTGGCTGTGGCTCTACCGGACGCAGCCGGGGCTGCGGATGCGCGGCGTCGGCGAGCGGCCCGAATCGGCCTTCGTGCGCGGCATCAAGGTCAACCGGGTGCGCTATCTGTACACCGCCATCGGCGGGGCGCTCGTCGGGTTGGGGGGCGCGGCCTACTCGCTCGACATCAAGCTCGGTTGGAGTGATAATCACATCCTCGGCATCGGGTGGATCGCGCTCGCCATCGTCATTTTCGGCGGGTGGCGTCCGATCCGGGCCGCGCTCGGCACGATTCTATATGGCATCACGAAGGCGCTTGCGCAGGTGCTCCAGCAGTCCTTCCCGCAGGTGCCGGTCGTGCTGTTCAACTCGCTCCAGTGGTTGTTGATGCTCGGCGTGCTGCTGCTCGTCGGCAGCGAGAGCATCCAGCGCTTGATCCTCTTCGCGCCGCGCTGGGCGCAGCGCCCGCTGGCGAACGCGCTGCGCGTCGCGCCGCCCGAAGGGCTTGGCTCGGCCTTTCTGGAGGATTAGCCGCGCCCGGCATCCGGTGCAAATAATTAACATCGCTCGAAGGGTTTAAAGGGACATATGGATCACGTTATAGGGTTAAAATGCACGATCTGCGGGGAAATCTACAGCCCCGACGAGGTGGATTACGTCTGCCCCAAACACGGCGCAGACGGCAACCTCGACGTGTTGTACGACTACGAGGTCATCGCGGATCGCCTCCAGGCCGACGGCCTGCTCGATCAGCCCGGCATCTGGCGCTATAAGGCGCTGCTGCCCGTCGAGTACGATGCGGCCACACCGCCGCTCGTCGTGGGCGACACACCGCTCTACAAGGCCGCCAACGTTGCAGGCGCTCTGGGGGTGGGGGAGGTCTGGATCAAGGACGACGGTCGCAACCCGACCGCCTCCCTGAAAGACCGTGCCAGCGCGGTGATCGTCGCCAAGGCCATGAGCGAGGGACGCGATATCGTGACGACCGCCTCGACCGGCAACGCCGCCGCCGCGCTCGCCGGGCTGGCGGCCTCCGTCCAGATGCCAACCGTGATCTTCGTGCCCGCCAGCGCGCCGGAGGCCAAGATCACGCAGCTTCTCGTCTATGGGTCGCACGTCCTGCTCGTCGAGGGGCAGTACGGCGACGCCTTCGACCTCTGTCTGGAGGCAACCGACGAGTACGGCTGGTACTGCCGCAACACGGGCTACAATCCATATACCGCCGAGGGCAAGAAAACCGTCGCGTTCGAGATTTGCGATCAGCTTTCCGGCAAGCCGGGCATTTTCGAGGCCCCTGACACGATCATGGTCAGCGTCGGGGACGGCAACATCATCAGCGGGTTACACAAGGGCCTGAAAGACCTCCATGCGCTCGGCTGGATCGACCACATACCGCGCCTCATCGGCGTGCAGGCCGAAGGCTCGTCGGCGATGTATCAGGCGTGGAAGGCGGGCATCGACCCGGCCACCATGAAACCCATCGAGGTGGAAACCGTCGCCGACAGCATCTCCGCCAGCCTGCCGCGCGACCGCGTCAAGGCGATGAACGCCGTCACCGAGACGGACGGCCTGTACGTGACGGTCAGCGACGAGGAAATTCTCGCCGCCATCCCGAAGCTGGCCCGCGCGACGGGCGTCTTCGCGGAGCCTGCCGCCTCGGCGACCTACGCCGCGCTGCTCAACGGCGCGGAGGAGGGGCTGTTCGCCCCCGACGAGCGCATCGTCGTGCTGATCACCGGCAACGGCCTGAAAGATGTCCGCTCCGCGCAGCGGGCCGTGCCACAGGCCCCGACCGTCCGGCCCAGCCTGGCGGATGTAGCGCCCGTCATTGATGAGATTTTTGGCACCTGAGTGGATACAATAGCCGGGCGCAATTGTCACCGGTGCTGGATGGACGACGGACGATGAACGCCCCGATCTTCTCGATCATTGCGCCCGTCTATAACGAGGCGGGCAGCCTGCGCGAGCTTCACGCCCGCGTGAGCGAGATCATGGCGACGACGGGCGAGCCGTGGGAGCTGCTGCTCATCGACGACGGCTCGACCGACCGCTCGCCGGAGGTTATCCGCGCGCTCTACGAGGAAGACCCCGAACACGTGCGGGCCGTGCAGTTCGCCCGCAACTTCGGGCACGGCATCGCCGTCACCGCCGGGATGGACTACGCGCGCGGCGACGCCGTCATTCTGATGGACGCCGACCTTCAGGACCCGCCGGAGACGATTCTGCGCCTCATCGAGAAATGGCGTGAGGGCTTCGAGGTCGTCTATGCCGTGCGCGCCCAGCGCGAGGGTGAGACGTGGTTCAAACGGGCGACCGCGGCCCTGTTCTACCGGATGCTCTCGTGGATCACCGACGTGCCCATCCCGCTCGACACGGGCGATTTCCGGCTGATGGACCGCCGCGTCGTCGACGCGGTGGGACGGATGCGGGAGCGGCACCGCTTCGTGCGGGGCATGGTGAGCTGGGTCGGCTTCCGGCAGACCGGCATCGAGTACGAGCGCCACGAGCGCTTCGCTGGGGAGACGAAGTACACGCTGCGCAAGATGATTCGGCTGGCGTGGGATGGCATCACGAGCTTTTCCTACCTCCCCCTCCAGCTTGCGACCTATCTGGGCTTCACCATCGCGGTGCTGAGCGCGCTGGGCATCCTGCTCGTGATCTATCTGCGGGCTTTCACCGGCTCGGAGCCGCTCAAGGGGCAGGCGACCACGCTGGTCATGGTCCTGTTTCTGGGAAGCGTCCAGTTGATCAGCCTGGGCATCGTCGGCGAGTATCTGGGTCGCATCTACAACGAGGTCAAGGAGCGCCCGCTCTACATCGTCAGGCAGACTCTTGGCGAGGGCGGCGCGTCCAGAGAAGAGGATGCATCACGTTAAGCACACCCTCTGGATGACTCCCCGGCGTGGGCCGGGATGAGGTCACACGAACGTCTGCGTTATCACACGCACCAGCACACTGCATAGGAGTATTCAAAAAATGGCAACCAGAACAGAATCGAAGATCATCACCGGGCCGACCTTCGACGAGATGCTCCACCCGGAGAAGATCGTCCCCGAAGTGCGGGCCGAGGCGCTGCACGCGAAGGATGAGGACCCGCTCGACCCGATCAACCTGTTCAACATCACCTGGAAGAACGAAAATAACGAGATTTACTACCACGTCCTCCCGCGCGAGCTGACGGGCGTCGATGCGAACATCGTCGTGCTGTACAGCACCGACTTCCCGACCGGCTCCCATAAGGTCGGCGCGGCCTACTCCGTCGTCGTCGAGAAGGAGCTTGCGGGCGATGTCGACCCGGCCAAGCACACGCTCGTGTGGCCCTCGACCGGCAACTACGGCATCGGCGGCGCGTTCGTCGGCTGCCGCATGAACTTCGACGGCATCGTCGTGCTGCCGCAGGACATGAGCCGCGAGCGCTTCGAGTACATCGAGAAGCTCGGCGCCCGCGTCATCGCGACCCCCGGCTCCGAGAGCAACGTCAAGGAGATTTACGATAAGACGTGGGAGCTGCGCGAGGACCCCAACGTGCGGGTGCTCAACCAGTTCGAGGTGATGGGCAACTACCGCTTCCACTACTACGTGACGGGCAACACGATCGCCGATCTGGCCGGTATTCTGGCCGAGCAGGGCATCGGATCGGGCAAGATTTCGGCTTACGTCTCCGCGATGGGGTCCGGCGGAACCATCGCCGCAGGCGACCGCCTGAAGCAGATATGGCCCGATCACAAGATCGTCGGCCTCGAGCCGATCCAGTGCTCGACGCTCTACAACAACGGCTATGGCGCGCACTGCATCGAGGGCATTGGCGACAAGCACGTCACCTGGATCCATAACGTGTGGAACATGGACGCCGTCATGTGCATCGACGATATGTCATGCGTGCGCGGGCTAGCGCTGCTGACTGACCCGGTCGGCAAGCAGGTTCAGGCCGAGCGCTATGACGTGCCCGAAGCCGATGTCGAGAAGATGAGCCAGATTTTCGGCATCTCCAGCGTGTGCAACGTGCTGGGCGCGATCAAGACCGCCAAGTACTACGGGATGGGCGAGGACGATACCATCGTCACCATCTGCACCGACGCCATCGACCGCTACTACTCCGTCATGGACTGGCTGGAGGGCGAGGAAGGCAAGATGGACGAGGCGCTGGCCGCCCAGCGCATGGCCTCGACCTTCCACGGCCAGAAGCTCGACTACATCTCCGAGGGAACCCGCGAGACGCGCGAGCGCTGGCACAACCTGAAGTACTACACATGGGTCGAGCAGCAGGGCAAGTCCGTCGAAGAGCTTGACGCGCAGCGCGATCCGGCCTGGTGGAAGGCGCAGCAGGACAAGGTATCCGAGATCGACGAGGAGATCGTCGCCTTCCGCAAGGATCACCACATTCACGGAGAATAGATGTACCCGGAAGACCGCGTACTCGTCGGAGTGATGACCAACCCGCGCGATCTGGACATCGCGCGCGAGCAGCACTGGTACCGCATCCCTGCGAGCCAGATGAACGCCATCCACGCCGAGTACGTGGCCTTCTACTTCACGAAACGGCTCGGCCCGGACCTGCGCTGGGCCATCCACTTCTACGCGCGGCGCACCGGCCACGAACTGGTGCGCCGTGTCGATCTGCTGCCCGACGAGCCGGACCACCACCGCGCGGAGAATCTGTACTACCGCGTCCAGCTTGGCGAGCTGCGCCACCGCGAGCCGCCCATCGTCAGTAAATACCGGCGTCGCATCACTTTCATCCATACGACGTGGGATCGCTTCATGGCCGCCGAGGAGATCAACGACCTGTACAGCACAGATGACCAGTTCGTGGATCGCCTGTATCACACGCTGAAGGGGCGCGGCATCCAGCCGGAGCGCGCGGTCAGCGTGCATCAGGGCGGCCAGCGCTACAACGTCGACATCGTGATCCCCTGCCGTGACGGCGCGGTGCTGGCCGCCGCCGGACCGGACCGCCCGGCACAGGCGCTCGCCCTTCAGGGGGATGAGGCGGGCGATCTGGCGGCCATCGAGGACGCCGTCAAGCGGCGCGGCGGCCC
>CAZWUX010000048.1:13762-17450 GCA_964637665.1 uncultured Anaerolineae bacterium | reverse complement strand
ATTTTCTCGTCGAACCGCCGGGCGATCTCGCCCGTGATCTGCCAGTCCGGCCACGCTTCGCCGGGCGGGGGCAGCACGGGGTGGATCAACTGGACGCGCCGCTCGGTGTTCGTGAAGCAGCCATCCTTCTCCAGCGAGGAGGCGGCGGGCAGCACGACGTGGGCCAACTGCGCCGTCTCGCTGAGAAAAATGTCCTGCACGACGAGCAGGTCCAGCCCGCGCAGCGCGTGCTCGACGTGGTTCGTGTTCGGGTCGGACATCATCGGGTTTTCGCCCATGACGTAGACCGCCCGGACCTTACCCTCGGATGCGGCGCGCATCGCCTCGACGATAGTCAGGCCCACTTCGCCGGACAGGTTCGGCGCGTCCCACGCCTCGGCCATCTTGGCCCGCGCCGCGTCGTCCGTCACCCGCTGGTAGCCAGGGAAGACGTTCACGAGGCAGCCGAGGTCGCACGCGCCCTGCACGTTGGCCTGCCCGCGCAGCGGGTTCACGCCGGTCGAGGGCTTACCCACATGCCCGCACAGCATGGCGAGGTTCGCCAGCGTCATGACCATGTCCGTGCCGTTGCTGCGCTGGGTGATGCCCATCGCGTACAGGATGGTGCTGTGTCCCCGGTCGCGCTCGTAGATGGATTCGCCTTCCACCCGCTCGCCGAGCGCATAAATGCGGGCCGCCTCTTCGATCTGCTCGACCGGCACGCCCGATATCAGCGAGGCGCGCTCAGGCGGGTAGGCTTCGACGATCTGGCTCAACTCGTCGAATCCCTCGGTCCGCTCCGCGACGAAGTCCGCGTCCTGCCAGCCCTCGCGGATGATGACGTGCATGATCGCCAGGAACACGTAGATATCCGTGCCCGGCTTGGCCTGCAAGAACAGCGTAGCATGGTCGACCAGTGGGATGCGGCGCGGATCGACGATGATCACGTTCGCGCCGCGCCTGGCTGCCCGGATCACCTCGTAGCTGATGACCGGGTGGGATTCCGCCGTGTTCGAGCCGGTGATGAAGATGCAGTCCGCATCGCGCATCTCCGCGATCGAGTTGGTCATTGCGCCACTACCGAAGGCCTGCACGAGGCCTGCAACGGTTGAGCTGTGTCAAAGACGGGCGCAGTGATCCACGTTGTTGGTGCCGATTCCGGCCCGCATGAACTTCTGGAAGATGTAGTTTTCCTCGTTCGTGCAGCGGGCAGAGGACAGCCCCATCACCGAGTCGGGGCCGTACTGTTTGACCGTATCGGCCAGCCGCCCTGACACGAAGTCGAGCGCCGTGTCCCAGTCGACCGGAATAAAATTGTCCTCAGGCGCGGGATGCTCGACTTCGAGCGGCGAGATTTCGGGCAGTTCCCAGGGATCGTCCGTCAGACCGAGGTCGTAGGCCACGTCGCGGCGGATGAGCGGCTGTGTCAGGCGGTCGGGGCTGGTCGCGAAATCCCAGCCGAAGCGGCCCTTCGTGCATAGAAATTCGCCGTTGACCGGCGCTTCGGGCGTCGAGCGGGCGTAGAGTATCTCGCCGTCTTTGAGGGCGTATTCGATCTCGCAGCCGACGCCGCAGTACCCGCAGATCGTCTTGATCCGGTCAAGCTCCCACTCGCGGCCTTTGTGCATCCGGGTAACCGGCATCAGGGCGGCGGTGGGGCAGACCTGCACGCAGTTCCCGCAGAACACGCAGGACGATTCGATCATTGGGCCGTCGAACGGCGTCGCGATGTGTGTCTCGAAGCCGCGCCCGGCGAAGTCGATGGCGTGCGCCCCGACGATCTCGTCACAGACGCGCACGCAGCGCCCGCACAGGATGCAGTACTGGTGATCGCGGATGAAGAAGGGGTTGTCGTCCTGATAGAGCGTGCGCGACAGGTTGAACTCGTAGCTCGTCTCCGTGACGCCGTACTCGTAGGCGTATTTTTGCAGCAGGCACGAACCGGCCTTGTCGCACGTCACGCAGTTGAGCGGGTGATCCGACACGAACAGATCGATGGTCGCCCGGCGCAGCTCGCTGAGCCGCTCGCCCTGCGTGTGGACGACCATCCCGTCACCGCACTCCAGTCCGCAGCTTGGTGTGGGGTTGGGCCGCCCCTCGACCTCGACGATGCACAGGCGGCATCCGCCGGAGACGCTCAACTCCGGGTGGTAGCACAGCCGGGGCACGTCGATGCCGTTGGCGAGCGCCGCCTCCATCACCGTCGCTCCGGGTTCGACCTCGATAGATTTGCCGTCAATGGTCAGTGTGATCATGCAGTTCTCCAGATCGATGCAGCGCCGGGCCGTCCCTTTCGGCGGGGCAGGCGGCGCGGGCTGGCCTTAATCAATCGCCGTGCTCTGTCCTTGCGTGTAGGCCGGGATCAGGGCTTCATACGTGTGGCGGAAATAGTTCAGCGTGCTCAATACAGGGTTGGGGGCCGATTGGCCCAGACCGCACAACGTGGCCCTCTTGAGCGTCACGCACAGCTTCTCAAGCTCGTCCACGTCTTCCGGCTGGCCGTTCCCACTGGTGATCCGTCGGAGGATATTGTGGACCTGCCGGGTGCCGAGGCGGCAGGGCGCGCACTGCCCGCAGGACTCGTCGACGAAGAAGTCGGCCAGCACCTCCAGCACGTCCAGCAGGTTGACCGTCTCATTGAAGACCATGATCACCCCGGAGCCTATCGGCGCGTTCAGCGGGGCGAGGTCCTCATGGGTAAGGGGTGTATCGAGCTGTTCGGGGGTCAGGAAGCTGCCCGCCGCCCCGCCGACCAGAACGGCCTGCGGCGCGCCGTCGAAGCCGCCGCCGAACCGCTCGACCAGCTCGCGGACCGTGATCCCGTACGGCGCTTCGATCACGCCCGGCTGGTTGACGTGCCCGCTCAGGCAGAACAGCCGCAGCCCGACGGATTTCTCCGTGCCCCACTGGTGGAGCCACTCGCCGCCGTGCTCGATCAGGCCGGGGATGACGGCTAGCGTCTCGACGTTGTTGATGGCCGTCGGCTTGCCGAACAGGCCGTGCTGGGTGGGATAAGGCGGCTTGGAGCGCGGCTCGCCGCGCTTGCCCTCGATCGCCTCGAACAGCGCGGTTTCCTCGCCGCAGATGTACGCCCCGGCGTTGTGGCGAACCTCGATGTCGAAGTCGAAACCCGTGCCGAGGATGTCCTCTCCGAGCAGGCCCGCCGCGCGCAGCTTATCCAGCGCCTCCGCGACGACGGCGGTGGCGGTCTGGTACTCGGCGCGGATGAAGATGTAACCCTTCTTCGCACCCGTCGCGTAGCCGCCGAGCAGCAGCCCCTCGATCACGCGGAAGGGGTTGCCCTCCATCAGCGCGCGGTCCTTGAACGTGCCCGGCTCCGACTCGTCGAAGTTGCACACCATATACTTCGTCTCGTCGGCTGCCTGCCGGGTGAACTGCCACTTCAGCCCGGTGGGGAAGCCCGCTCCGCCCCGCCCGGCGAGGTTCGACACCTTGACCTGCTCGATGACCTCTTCGGGCGTCATCTCGCTCAGGGCTTTTTCCAGCGCAGTGAACGCGCCCGCCGCGCGGTGTGCGTCGAGATCGGTCGGGTCGAGTGTCCCGATGGGGGCGGTCAGCACGCGCGGATCGCCGCTCACCTGAATGCGCGACGGGGCCGCCTCCGCGCGCAGCATGGCGGGGATGTCGTCGACGGAGAGGTTGACCTGCGGTGTGTGGTTGACCAGCGCGGCAGGGGCTTGATCGCACA
>CAZWUX010000048.1:0-13752 GCA_964637665.1 uncultured Anaerolineae bacterium | reverse complement strand
GCCGAGGCAGCGCACGCCCCGCACGCTGTAGCGCCCGCCGGGGCTGGTTTGGCCCGGTCCGCTCGCGCCGATGTGCCGGACCGTCTCCTCGATCAGCTTTGCAGACCCGGCGACGGCGCACGCTGGGTCCACACAGACCCGGACCTGCGTCTCACCGGTCTTCTTCAGCGAATAGGTGTCGTAGAACGTCGCCACGCCGTAAACGTGTGAAACCGGCAGATCCAGCCGGTCGGCAACGTAGGCCAGCAGATCTTCGTTCAGGCTGCCGAACGCGTCCTGAGCGGAACTCAGCACGTCGAGCAGCGAGTCCTTCGCATAATTCGAGCGTGCCATAATACGGTCGATGTCCTCATAACGGTCATCGCCGCCAGGGCGTTCCCTTTGTGTCGCCGTCATACGTCGGGATGTCGCCATTTATCTCCCATTCCCTTCTCGGTGCTCGTGTGAGCGCCGGTCAGACGCCGCTGTCCGGTGGGCGGAGGTGAGGATCGGGCAGCCGACTACCCGGCTGGCTAGCGGGTCTGGCCGCTTCGTACCTGTTACTGGGTGGTGGTGCTGGGCGGTTCAGTCTCGCGTTGGCGTATCTCTCATGTCCGAAGCAGGCGTTTGCGTCGTTGGCATCCCTCATTATATAAGTCCGAACAATGGGTCAAGTAGTGAAAAATGTCACCCTGAAACGCGTCATCTAGTAGATATCCCACGCCGGAGGCGGGGCGCGCTGCCGGGGAGAAACGTCTGCAACCTGAAATACAAAGAGGGCATCACCATATGATGATGCCCTCTGCTGGGTGCGAAGTGGCCGCGAGGCGCTATCTGCCGCTCAGGCGGCAGCTAGCGTGCCGCAGCCTTCAGCTTATCGAGATGCTGCTTGCGGAATTTGGCGACCTTCGGGGCGATGACGACCCGGCAGTATCCCGCATTCGGATTATTCTCGTAATAGTCCTGATGGTAGGCTTCCGCCGGGTAGAAATCCCCCAAATCCTCCACCTGCGTCACGATGGGATTATCCCACAGGCCGACCTTCTCAAGCTCTTTGATCTTCGCCTCGGCGGCGGCCTTCTGCTCCGGTGTATGGGCCAGAATGATCGAGCGGTACTGCGTCCCGACATCCGCACCCTGCCGGTTGAGGGTCGTCGGGTCGTGGATCGAGAAGAACACGTTGAGCAAATCCTTGTAGCTCAAGACCGCCGGGTCGAACGTGATCTGCGTGACCTCGGCGTGCCCCGTCCTGCCGGTGCAGACCTGTTCGTAAGACGGGTTGGGCGTATCCCCGCCCGCATAGCCCGAAACGACCTTCTCCACACCCTCGATCTGGTCGTAGACGGCCTCCAGACACCAGAAGCACCCCCCGCCAAATGTAGCTTTCTCCATCATTTCTCCCCCCATTCCAATGAAACGGATACATAAATGAGTATAGCGTACCGGGAGGGAAACCCTGTCGCGCGCTCAGCGGTGCGCTTCGAGGCAGACGACGCCCTCCGGCCCGACGACGGCGTCGTGCGCCACCCCGGCGGGCAGGTCGAGCCGGTCGCCCGCGTGCAGCGTGACTTCTTCGCCGCGCTCCGGCAGGCCGAACGTGATCGACCCGCTGACCACGTAAATCACCTTGTGATAGGCGTGACGGTGCGCGCGGTACACGTCGCCGGGCGCGTTCGACCAGCGGTAGGGGTTCAGCCCCTCAACCACATACCGCTCGCGCAGGTCCGCCTCGGTGGGCGGCTCCGTGCCGGGCCAGGCCGTGATGTGGACATCTGCGGCATCTGCCATGATTCCCTCTCTGCAAATAGGACGCGGCTTGCAGGGCGATTCTTACTGATCCGCCGTTTCCTCAGGTGGGGGTTTGCCCGGTCCGAGGTGGCAGACCGTGTTGAGGCGGACGAGCGTCGCCGTGTCGTCGTAGAGATGCATCTCAGACAGGCTCGTGTTATTCAGCTTGAACGCCCAGCGCTGCTCAGGGGGCAGACCGAGCGCCAGCCGGATGATCTCCTTGAGGGGGCCGCCGTGCGCAGTGAGCAAGACGGTCTGCCCGTCATGCTCGCGCCGGATGGTGTCCAGAAAATCCGCGATCCGCGCGGTGAAGGCCGTCTGTGTCTCGCCGCCGGGCGGGGGGGTGTCCCGGTCGGCCAGCCACGCGGCGAGCATCTCCGGGTCGGACGCCTGGGCTTCTGCCCACGTTCGGCCCTCCAGCACGCCGAAGCGCATCTCGCGCAATGCTTTTGTGGACTCGACGTGGACTCCGAGCGTCTCCGCGAGGATGACGGCTGTCTCCATCGCCCGTTTCAGGTCGCTGGCATACAGCGTGTCGACCGTCTCACCGGCGAGGGTGCGGGCCAACAGGCGGGCCTGCCGCCGCCCCTCGGCGTTGAGCGGGGTGTCGGTCTGGCCCTGATAGCGGCGCGCGGTGTTCCAGTCCGTGACGCCGTGGCGGACGAGCAGCAGGCGCAGCACAGTTACGCGTCCGCCCCTTTGACGTGCATCGGGATGCCCGCCACGAGCAGGTACACGTCGTCGGCGTGGCGGGCGAGCGTCTGGTTGGCCCGGCCCAGCATGTCGCGGTAGGCGCGCCCCAGCTCGTAGGGCGGCACGACGCCCATCCCGACCTCGTTGGACACCACGATCAACGTCAGGTCGAGGTCACGGGCGCAGGCGATCAGCGCTTCCGCCTCGGCCTGAATGGCCTCCTCCAGCGCCGGATCGAGCGGATCGCGCTCCGGGTCGGCGAACGGATCGTCATAGTCGCCGGTCGCCTCGACCATGCAGTTCGCGACGAGCACCGAGAGGCAGTCGAGCAGCACGACCAGCGCATCACCCGCTGCCTCCCGGATTTTCTCCCCGGCGTGCCCCTGGGCTTCGAGCGTGCGCCAGCCCGCCGGGCGGCTCCGGCGGTGGCGCGCCACGCGGTCGGCCATCTCCTCATCCGTGATCGTCGCGGTGGCGACGTACAGCACCGAGTCGCCGCCTATCTCGCAGGCGCGCTTCTCGGCGAAGGTGCTCTTGCCGCTGCGCGCGCCGCCGAGCACGAGCATCAGGTTCCCCATACGAAAATCAGGCTCCAGTCGATGTGAAAGTCTACGGTATGATGCCCGCCAAGCATACCAGAAGCACGGCCTCGACCGCCATACACAGCGCCCCGTAGAGGTCGCCGGTCAGGCCCGGCACGCGCCGCAGCGCGAGCCATACGGCCAGCCCGCCCACGACGACGGCAGCGGCCATCGCGATCAACCCGATCACCCCGGCAGCGAGCCATGTGACGGCGGCTGCGACGAGCGTCGCGACGAGCGCCTGCGGCCACCCGGCGTGATCCTTGATGGCGCGGCCCATGCCTTCCGCGCGGGCGTAGGGGAACAGGGTGATGGCGAGCGTCATCACCCAGCGGCCCAGCACAGGGACGAGGATCAGCGGGGCAATACGGGCGACCGGCGCGGCGATGGCCGCCTGAAGCGCGCCGTACTCGACGATGAGCAGCAGCGCGCCGCCCGCCACGCCGAATGCCCCGACACGCGAGTCGCGCATGATTTCGAGGCGTCGCTCCGGTGTGAAGCCGCCGAACAGCCCGTCGCAGGCGTCCATCCAGCCGTCGAGGTGCAGCGCGCGCGTCGCCACGACCCACACGGCCAGGGTTAGCCCGGCAACGATGCTCGGCGGCATGATGGCGCGCAGCAGGGCAGTCGCCGTCAGCGCCCCGCCGACTGCCAGCCCGACGACCGGGTAAAACGCCACCGACCGGCCAAGCTCCTCCGGGGTGAAGGGACGGCGGATGATGGGCGGCAGGATGGTCAGGAATTGGAAGGCGGCCAGCAGGGCGATCATCGACGCTACTCCTTGTTCGAGACGCCTGCGTCCTCGAACGTCGCCATCTCGGCCAGAATCTTGCAGGACGCCTCGGCCAGCGAGATGCCGAGCGCTGCGCCGGTGCCCTCGCCCAGCCGCAGGTCGAAGTCGAGCAGCGGATCGAGGCCCAGCCAGTCGAGCATCAGGCCGTGCCCGCGCTCCTGCGAGCGATGGGCGGCGATGAGATACAGCTTCACCTGCGGTGCGATGGCGACCGCGATCATCGCGGCGGCGGTCGAGATGAAGCCGTCCACCACGACCGGGACGCGGTTGGCCGCCGCGCCCAGAATCACGCCCGCCAGCCCGCCGATCTCGAACCCTCCGACCTTCTCCAGCACGTCCAGCCCATCCTCCGGGTCGGGCTGGTTGACCTCCAGCGCGCTCTCGATGGCCCGCACCTTGCGCGTCAGCCCCTCGTCGTCGACGCCCGTGCCGCGCCCTGCGATCTCGGCGGGGGTGCGGCGCGCCAGCGCGGCGGCGATGGCAGCGGAGGGCGTCGTGTTGCCGATCCCCATCTCGCCCGACCCGACGATGTCCAGCCCGCGCTTAACCTCCGCCTCCACGATCTCGACGCCCGCCCGGATGGCCTGCTCGGCCTGCTCGCGTGTCATGGCCGGGCCGCGCGCGATGTTCTGCGTGCCGGGCGCGATCTTCCGGACGACCAGCCCTTCATGCGGAGGGATGTCCGCTGCAACGCCCATGTCGACGATGACGACCCGCGCGCCGACGTGCCGGGCCAGCACGTTGATCGCCGCGCCGCCATGCAGGAAGTTCATCACCATCTGCGGGGTGACTTCCTGCGGAAAGGCGCTGACGCCTTCCGCGACGACGCCGTGATCCCCGGCCATCGTGATGACGGCCTTGTGGTCGATGAGCGGGATCGGCTGGCCCGTGATCCCGGCGAGCTGCACGGAGAGCGCCTCCAGCCGTCCGAGGCTGCCCGGCGGTTTGGTGAGCGTGTTCTGGCGGGCCTGCGCGGCGTCGGCGGCTTCCGTGTCGAGCGGACCTATGCGGTCGGTGATGTCGTTCAGCATGGGATGTCCTCCTGAGTGCGCCCTCCAAACAGATGGGCAGCGATCGTTGAAACGGTACGCAGGGCTGGCGATGGGTGGGGCCTGCCCGCTTAAATTTCGATCAAAAAAGGCGACCTCACTGATGAGGCCGCCATCACAGACGATTGATTCCCACCTGACCGGTGGGAGTGCGTGGGCTGCGCCGTGCAGCATCCGCGCCCGGCCTCCTTGACTCACGAAGTTGGCAGCGAGCTTCCACGCAGGCGGGCATCCGGGCTTTGGCGTGCAGAGCTATCTGACGGCCATGACCGTTGCGGACCAGCGCCGGACTTTCACCGGCTTTCCCCCGAGTTAGCGTGTAAACGCCAACCCCGCGCCGCGCATCCGGGCAGCGGCGCTCCCGTGTGGTTGCAAGTCCTGAATTGGCGAAGTGCCGCCTACAGCGTATAGCATCCCGCCCCCACTGTCAATCAAGAGGTGACATATGTCACAGTGAGCGGCTGCTCTGGCAGCATACCACTCCTCAGACTGCCAGATCATGTTTAGGTATGCCTAAATCGTCAAGTGGGTGATATTAAGACCGGGCTGCCTGGCCGCTCCATAGGGTTGCAGATTCTCACTCCCGAAAGGTAGCGAGAAGGCCCGTACTGGCGGTATAGTGTGCGCCATGAACGTTAGGCCTGTGCGTAAACTGCTTATTGCGGGGGTTCTCGCCCTGCTGCTCGTTGGTGCGGCGGTCCCGGCGCAGCCCGCCGCTGCCGCGCAAAACGCCGACCCATACTACCTTATCCAGCTCGTCAACAACCTGCGCGCCGAGTACGGGCTTCCGCCCTACGAGATCGACGCGTCGCTGATGGCCGCCGCTCAGAGCCACTCCGAGTGGGCGGCCTCGGTTGGGACGCACAGCCACACCGGGATCGGCGGATCGACCCCGCAGAACCGCGCCGTTGCAGCGGGCTACGGCGGCGGGCAGTCGGTGCGCGTCTCCGAGAACATCTACTGGGGAACGAACGCCACCTCGGAGAGCGCTGTTCAGTGGTGGCGCAACAGCCCGATCCACTTCCGGGGCATGACCTCGACGAACTACACGCAGATCGGCGCGGGCATCGCCTACAGCGCGAGCGGCGGGTTCTTCACGTTGAATTTCGGCATCGTGCTCGACGGCAGCCCGCCGCCCGCTGCCCCATCATCTGCCGGGCAGGGCGAGGACGTGGCCGAACTGCCGGTCTACATCGTCGAGCCGGTGGAGGTCGCCGAGCCGCGTGAGGATGGCTCCATCGTCCACGTCGTCGGCGAGGGGCAGAACCCCTGGGACATCGCCGAGGCCTACGAGGTGCCGCTCTCCGAGATTCTGGCGCTCAACCGGCTGACGGACGAGTCGATCATCCGGCCCGGCGACGAGCTGATCATCCAGCCCGCTCCCGTCGAGGCGATTACCGGCCTCGATCCGCCCGTCTATCACACGGTCGAGCCGGGGCAGACGCTGTATGGCATCGCGCTGCGTTACGATGTCGATCTGGCGACCCTGCTGACCCTCAACCAGCTCTCCGAGAACGCCGTGATCCGGCCCGGCGATGAGCTGCTGATCATCCCGGACCCCGATCAACCGCTGCCGCCGCTCATTCACGTCGTCGAGGAGGGGCAGACGCTCAGCGGCATCGCCCTGCGCTACGGGCTGACGGTCGAGCGGCTGCGCGCGTTGAACGGCCTTTCTGAGGATGCCTTTATCCATCCCGGCGACCGGATCATCATCCGGCCCGGCGACTCGACAGCCACGCCCCCGCCGCCTACGCCGACCCCCACGCCGCTCCCGCCGCAGCCGACCGCGACACGGGCCGTGAGTGGGGCCCGGACGGTGACGCCCACCCCTGACCCGCCGTCTGACGCCGGAACTGGCTCGGACGCGAATCGGCGGGCGGGGGGCAGCCGGTGGATGCTCGTTGGCGGCGTGGCGCTGATCGGCCTGGCCGGAATCGCGCTGATGGTCAAGGGTTTCTTGATGAAGGAATGAGGGCGGCGGGCGGGGATCAGCCTGCGGGCTGGCCCGTGCCCTTTACGTACTCGTCGAAGAACTCCAGGGCGCGGCGCGAGAACAGGATGTAGTCCTCGTTGTAGAAGGTATGCCCGGCCTCCGGGTACTCGTAGTAATCGACCGTCTTACCCAGCGCGTCGAGCCGCGCGCTCAACTCGCGCGACCACTCGACGGGCAGCACGCTGTCATCTGTTCCGTGATGGATCTGCACGGGAATCACGACCCGATCCAGATAGTTGATGGGTGAGACGAGCGCGTAGCCCTCCGGGTTGGTTTCCGGCGAGCCGTATTTCTCCGCGTCGAACGTGGGCCACTCCGCGCCAAAGTAGTTGACGTACCGCCGCCAGTTCTCGGCCTGATCGAAACTGAGCGGCGCGTAGAGCACCGCCGCCTTGATCTGCGGCCACCGGCTGCTCAACACGATGGGGTAGCTCGCCACGCCGCCCCCGCGTGAGTGCCCGAGCAGGCCGACACGTGCCGCGTCCGCCTCTGGCAGCGTGTCGAGCGCCTCGACGAGATTCAACGCGTCGACCGACCAGGGGATCTTCAGCGGCGAGCCGGAGCCTTCCGTATTGTTGTACGAGCGGTAGTCCGGGGCGATGGTCAGATAGCCATTCCGCGCGAAGTAGTCCGCGTGGTTGCGGGTTCCATCCCCCGGCTGGTAGACGCTCTGATCGTAGCCGCCGTGCAGCAGCACGATGACCGGCCAGGGGCCCTCGCCGTGTGGGATATTCGCCAGCCCGGTGACGCGGATATTCTCATCCGTCGTGTAGCTGATCGACCACTCGTCATACGCCTCGGTACGAGCTATCAGCGCCTCCTTGACGATCTCCCCGCCGTCGTAGCCGCGCTGCATCAGGTAATCGACGGTGTAGAGATACAGTGGATTCTCAGTGGCAAGGGTGGGCTGAGCTGTAGCCGTCGGGGCCGCCGACAGGGTGGCCGTGGGGCCGAGCACAGGTGTGGGGAGGACCGCATCCGGCGGCGGGATGCGCAGCACCATCTCCGGGAAGATCACGTCTGCGTCCGTGACGCCGTTGTACTGCTCCAGCGAGTCGAGCGGCACGCCGTACAGCGCGGCGATGCCCTCCAGCGTATCGCCCGGCGCGACGACGTGCGTCGCCACCGGCTGCACGGTCGGAGTCGCGCCCGGATCGGGTATGGTGGGTGTCGGGGTGGGGGCGGCAGCCGTCACGCCGGGCCGCGGCGAGGCCGCCTGCACGGCGGCGTCCGGGGCGAGCGTCGGCCAGCCGTCGGCGGAGGCCGCCTCCTCGGCCATTCCGGGGCGGGCCAGCAGCACCGTCCCGGCGAAGCCCAGCGCCATCACGCCGAGCGCGCCGAGCGTCAACAGGATGAAATAGAGAACGCTGAAACGCGGCGTCTGCCGGTTCAGGCGCATGAGTTAACTCTCCAGTATTCCATTCGGACACTGGTCAGACGGGCAGTAGTCGGTCACGATCCACTCGCCGCCCCGAAGCTCGACCAGATACTCCGCCATATACGGCCCCGTGAACGCATACTGAGGCCGCTCGCCGTCCGGGCAGACCACGGTCCCATCCCGGTCAATGCGGGCCTGGACGACGGCACGGGCGGAATCTACCATCCTGATGTCGACGAGATCAATCCCTCTGTGGTCATAATCCCAGACGCAGTTCCCCGCCCGCGTCAGGATATCGACCGCGTCGAGACGGTCCTGAAGTGCGTTCCCGGCGGCCTCGGACGCGATGCGTGACGTATCCGCCGTTTCCAGAACGTACCGCATCTCGCGGTCGAAGTCGAGCACGGCCTGCTCGATCTGCCCGGTGGCATCCGATTGATCGAGTGTCGCCGTCGCCTCGTATGCAGTCGGCGCTGGCGTCGGCTCGGAGCCGCCGTTCTGCGTTGTCGGGGGTACGTTGGTGGGCGGGAGAGCGGTTTCCCCGGCGGCGATGGGTGTCACGGTCGGCACGCCGGGCCGGGGCGTGTTGGTCGCCGCCTCGCCCCCGGCGGATGGAGGCCCGCTGCGGGTCAGCAGAAAAAATCCACCCAGCAGAATCCCCCCGGCGAGCGCCAATCCGCCTAATCCGATGACGGCCAGCAGCAGCAGGGACGGCCCGCGTCTGCGTTTTTCCGCCCGGACGGGCGGCGGCGCGGCGGGCGGCGGTGTGACTCGCGGCGCAGCGCGCGCCGGGGGCGGGGTGTCCGGTATCGTGTAGCCGGGGGATGGGGTGGGTTCGGGCAGCGTGTCGGCTGGGTAGCCGGGGGACGGTTCACCTGCCAGCGCCGCGCGCAGATCGTTCGCCAGCGCTATTGCGGACTGGTACCGGTAGGCCGGGTCCTTCGCCATCGCGCGCTCGATGACGCGCTGCACCCCCTCCGGTAGACCGGGGCGCTCGTCATGGATATTGGGGATCGGCTCAGAAGTGTGAGCCAGCAGGATCCCCATGGGTGTCGTCGCCTCGTCGGGCAGATCGCCCGCCAGCATTTGATAGACGGTGACGCCCAGCGCGTAGATGTCGATCAGGTGGGAGACGCCGACCGGATCGGCCATCTCCGGGGCCATGTAGGCGGGCGTGCCGAGGATCGCGCTGCCGGTGAGCTGGGCCGTCGCGCCCATCACTTTCGCGATGCCGAAATCCGCGAGGTAGACGTTGTCTACTTCGTCGAGCAGCACGTTCGAGGGCTTGAAATCGCGGTGGATGATGCCCTTGCTGTGCGCGAAGTCGAGCGCCTCGGCGATCTGGTCCACGAGGCGAACCGTGTCGTCGGGCGAGAGGCCGCCGCCGGAATAGCGGATCGTGTCCGCCAGCGTGCCCCCCGGCATGTAGGCCATGACGATGTAGGGCAGCCCGTCGTGCTCGCCGTAGTCGTAGATGGGCAGGATGCGGGGATGCTGGAGCCGGGCAATGGCCTGCGCCTCGCGCTCGAACCGCCGCAGGAAGTTGTCGTCGTGCAAAAACTGGGGCGGCAGCACCTTGATCGCCACGTCGCGCTCGACGCCCGGCTGCGTCGCGCGGTAAACGGTTGCCATGCCCCCCTTGCCGATGCGGCTGACGATCCGGTATTTGCCCAGCAGTTCCCCGCTCAGGTTATCAAAGGAGGCGGCCATGTGATCCTCTCTCCGGCTCGTCGCCCAATCTGGTCACGGCGACGCCCTGAGGCGCGCCCATCAGATTGTATTCAAACACCAAAGCCACGCCGGGGCAAGTCATCTGGACCGGGGGGTTATTTCAGGACGATAGATTTGGGGGAATGAAAAGCTCCTGGCCGGACGTTCAGGGGCGGTGCGTCTGTCACGGTCGTGTAGTCAGGTGGCGATGGTAGAAAAACGCTCCGCGCACGTTGCGCGACGAAGTTGCGCAACACTTTCACTGGGAGAACGGCTGCGCCTACGTTGAGCAACGAAGTTGCCAACGCCTCCACACTCTCCGGCGGCGCGGCTTTCCGCGCAAACCCCCTTCCGCACAGGATCGAGCGGAGAGGGCCTGGCGAATCAACGTATCATTCGCTCACCAAAATGGAATAGACCCGGATCGGGGGGCGTATGTGACAGCCCCGCCAAACCCTGTTATGGTCTGGTTACATGCCCTTCCACCGGTGTGCAAAATATTGCAGAATGGCTATGATGGCGCGTGCGCCGTCAACCTGAATCAATCCCCGGTTGAAAGCGAGATGCAGTCATGGAAACCAAACAGCGGGTGCTGCTCGTCGACGACGAGACCGGCATCACGACCAACCTTGCGCCGTTCCTGGAGCGGTCGGGGTATGAGGTGAGCATTGCAGTGGATGGAGAGCAGGCGCTCCACGAGGTGGCGAGCTTCCATCCCGACCTGATCGTGCTCGACGTGCTGATGCCGCGCCTCAACGGGCGTGAGGTGCTGCGCCGCCTGCGGGAGGCGAACAACTGGACGCCTGTCATCCTGCTGACCCAGGTCGGCGGGGCGACCGAGCGCGCGATGGCGATAGAGGAAGGGGCCGACGACTACCTCAACAAGCCGTTCGACCCCTATGAACTCGTCGCGCGCATCCGGTCGGTGCTGCGCCGGGCGCGGCCCAACACGCCGCCGCTTTCGGCGGCCCAGCGGCTCGCCTCAGGCGGTCTGCTGCTCGACCGCACGAGCCGCCGCGCCTGGCTGAACGAGGGCGAGTTAAACCTGACGCCGAAGGCCGTCGCCCTGCTCGAATATCTGATGACGCATCCCGACGAACTCATCACCCGCGACCGGCTGCTCGACGCCGTGTGGGGCTGGGACTACCCGACCGGGACGCGCACCGTCGACACGCGCATCGCGGAGCTGCGCCGCGCGCTCGACGACGACCCGACGGATCCCCGTTACATCGAGACGGTGACCGGGCAGGGCTACCGCTTCGCCGCTGAGGTGGAGGCCGTTCCGTGAAATGGCAGTGGATGATCCCGCTCGTCCCGGCGGGAATAGGCGTCATACTGTTTGCCGTGCTGCTCGCCACCGGGCTGCCCAACCCCATCCTCTATCTGCGGGCCGACCTCGCCACACTGGCCCTGATGCTCGGCCTGTTTCTGGCATTTTTCTCCGGGGTGAACGTGGCGCTGTGGTGGTGGGAGCGCTCCGCCCGCGAGCGCGAGCTTGCTCAGGTCGCAACGCAGGCCGCCGACGAGCGGCGGCGGTTTCTGCGCAGGCTCGACCACGAGGTGAAGAACCCGCTGACCGCCATCCGGGCCGGGCTTGCCAACCTCGCGGCCATTCCGGAGGTCACGCCGCACGGCGAGGCGTTGTCGAGCATCGAGGCGCAGGTGATGCGCCTCAGCCGCCTGCTGGCCGATCTGCGCAAGCTGGCCGAGTTCGAGACGCAGCCCATCGAGCGCACGCAGGTCGACCTCGCCGCGCTGCTGGAGGAGGTCTACCAGCTTGCCGGGGAGCGCCCGGAGGCCGCCGAGCGCCGCATCACCCTCACGACGCCGCAGGCCCCCTGGCCGCTCCCGTCGATCTATGCCGATTGGGATCTGTTGTTCCTCGCAGTACACAATCTGGTCGACAACGCGATAAAGTACACATTACCGGGCAACACGATCGAGATCCGCGCCTTCGAGGATGACCAGTCCGTCGTCATCGAAGTGGCAGACACCGGCCCCGGCATCCCGGAATCGGAACTTCCGCATGTATGGGAAGAACTATCGCGCGGCTACAGCGCGCGCGGCGTTCCGGGCAGCGGGCTGGGGCTGGCGCTCGTGCGCACGATTACGGAGAGACACGGAGGGCGGGTGATGCTGCGCAGCCGGGCCGGGCATGGGACGGTGTTCACCATGCGGCTGCCCGTAAACGTCCGCCAAACAGTCCGCAGACAGGGGCAAAATGCCTGATCAGAAAGATACGACTCGCGCCCTCAGCGCCGACATCCACCTGCTGGCCGGAATGCTGGGCGTCATCATACAGGAACAGCACGGGCCGGCGGCTTTCGATCTCGTCGAACGGGTGCGTCGGCTGGCGAAGGGCCGCCGCAATGGGGATCGTGGGGCGGCGGGCGAGCTGACCGCGCTCATCGAGAGCCTCGACCACGCCGCGCTGCGCGTGCTGATCAAGGCGTTCAGCAACTACTTCCAGCTCATCAACATCGCCGAGGACGAACAGCGTATCCGTGTGCTGCTCAATCGCGAGGCGTCGGGCCAGCTTAAGGAATCGATTGGCGCGGCGGTCGCCGACCTGCACGCGGCGGGCTGGTCGGCGGAGGACGTGCGCGGCTTCGTGGAGAGCCTGCGCATCCGGCTGGTGCTGACTGCCCACCCGACCGAGGCCAAACGCAAGGAGGTGTTGATCAAGCTGCGGCGCATCGCGTCGCTGCTCGACGTGCGCGACCGCGAGGTGCTGATCCCCCGCGAGATCGACCTGCTGCACGCCCGGCTCGGTGAGGAGATCGAAGAGATGTGGCAGACGCACCCGACGCGCGATGCGCGCCCGGAAGTGGCCGACGAGGTGGATTTCGGCGTGTATTTCCTGACGACGACCGTGATGGAGGTCGCCGTCGACGTGCAGGCCGAGCTTCAGCAGGCGCTCGAAGAGGCTTACCCCGGCGGCGATTGGTCGAACCTGCCGCCGGTACTCCAGTATGCCTCGTGGGTGGGCGGCGATCGCGACGGTAACCCGTACGTCACGCCGCAGACGACGCTCGACACGCTGGCGACGCTGCGGGCGGCAGCGCGGCGCGTCTATCTGGCCGATGTGGCTCACCTCGAAGAGCATCTCACCCAGTCCGTCGAGGAGATTGGTGTCTCAGACGCGCTCCGCGCGGCGGTCGACGACATGAACCCGCCCCGCCGCTATCCTGGCGAGCCGTATCGTGAGCTGATGGCGGGGATTCACGCGCGGCTGGCGGCGGATGAGTACGCGTCCGGTGATGCGCTGCTGGCCGATCTGCGCGTCGCACACGACAGCCTGACGCAGCATCGCGGGGGCCGCATGGCGGACGGGGAGCTTGGCCGCCTGATGGAGAAGGTGCGGCTGTTCGGCCTGCACCTCGCGCCGCTTGAGGTGCGGGATGACGCCCGGCGCAACGCGGTCGGGCTGGCGGACCTGTTCCGGGCGGTGGGCGTCTGCGAGGATTACGCCGCGCTGCCGGAGGAGGAGCGGGTGGCGCTGCTGACCCGCGAGATCGCGAACCCGCGCCCGCTGTTCCCGCCCCGCCCGCACATCTCCGAGGAGGCCGACGGGCTGATCGCGCAGTGGCGCATGATCGCGGAGGCGCATCACCGCTACGATTCCGCATCCATCGACACGGTGATCGCCAGCATGACGCGCGAGGCCAGCGACGTGCTGACGATGCTGCTGTGCGCGTCCGAGGTGGGCCTTGCGGATGACCTCGACCTCGTGCCCCTGTTCGAGACGATTGACGATCTGCACCGCGCCCCCGCCGTCATGGAAAAGC